>JALWYS010000167.1 GCA_027003115.1 Deltaproteobacteria bacterium
ACATAAAAAATGCCTCGAGCATGCTTGCCCTTTTACGGGAAAACGCCCCTGAAAACTTGCATGATCCAGATTTTCAGCAGGACATGCTGGAGCTCATAGACGATTGCCTTAGGAGAATGAACAGGGTACAGGAACGTCTAAGGACATTAAAAGACGAAATCATGCCCAAGTTCCAGGAAATGGATCTTTCAGAATTTTTAAAGAACTGGTGCAAAAGCTTTTCGAACAGGCTTTCACGCCTTGATATCAGGCTTGACGTCCAGGGGCCAATACCTGTCAAAAGCGATCCTGCCCTCCTTTCAATCATCCTTGAAAATCTCCTTTTGAATTCCTTTGAGGCAGGAGGAGACGCCACACGGGTAAGCATCAGTGCGCATAGAAACAAGAACGGTGAAAAGGCCATTTTGGAAATCAAGGACAATGGACCTGGAATACCAGAAGAGCTTCTACCAGAGGGACTCTATACCCCATTTACCACCACCAAGGAAAGTGGCAGTGGAGTTGGGCTTTGGCAGGTAAAAAGGCTGGTGACTGCCCTAAAGGGAAAAATACGTGCTGATAACAACAAGGATGGAGGGGCTGTATTTGTGGTGGAGTTACCGACGTGATTATAAATTCTGATGGAGCAGATTCCGTTTAAGTCCTCTTTTGCGTTCTGTTCCAGCGGATGTAAAGAATTTCGACATGAAGACAGCAGCCTCTGTCAAGGCCGCATGGTTGATACCGTTTGACATCCGCTGCCACCAATAACCTGTTGTTAGGCATTATTTCAGATGGACAGCTCCATTTAATGAAGGTTTTATGGTGTCGAGATATTTTACATTTTACGCAGTATGTTGGTTTTTCTTGTAAAAATACCTTGAAAAACAGAAGGTTATGGTTTGGTATAAACATTGCTCATAATGTGGAAAACAAGAGAGGAGATGAGAGAAATGAAGAAAGTTTTTGTATGTCTGTGTGTGATGGTCCTTGGGATTTTCGCAGTATCAAACGCCTCAGCGTATTATTTTCAGGCGGATTATGCACCTGATGCTTATGGTGTGGGTACCATATATTACGGAACGCAAAGTGGAACAACTGGACCAAATGGAAATACTATCACGTCGGATGATGCCCCCGAATTTACATTTGATTGGGGACAGATTCTCTTTGACCAGGATATGTACCAATTAGTGAATGGCAATTGGGTACCTGTTTCAATTACCCCTGGGATGTATAATGTCAGCTTTGTGATAGATAATTTCCAGGTGGACGCCAATGAAGATGGTAATTGGTATACAATAACGGATCATTTTTCCATCGACCTCGGGCCAATATATATCCCTCAGTTACCTCCGCTTACAGGAACATATGGACAGTTCAGCTGGAATGTAGACACAAATGCAAATTCCATCTGGGCCAGCTACGATTTTGGGAGTACAGGGGTGACGAATGAAGACGTAAATAACCAGTTGGCGGGAATAGATTTACAATACAATGGTGAGGCAAACGGTATTATGAATGCCAACATAAGATGGGACAGCGCGCGCTTGGAGCTTAATCCCGTCCCTGAACCCTCCACCATTCTGCTTATGGGTGTTGGACTTGGCTGCATAGGACTTTTTGGAAGAAAGGCCAAAAAGAAAATAACCGGATAGGTGGGAACTCAAAAATTATAGGAAAAGGCCCTGCGGTGTTTGTGCCTGCAGGGCCTTTTTATTTCCCTCACTCTTGAAATCCTTTTACCAGAACTGCCAGCTTCCTGTTAAGAGTACATAAATACCAAGGCCCAGGTTGGTAGTTGCATGGGCAATAACAGCACCTGTAAGCCTTTTTTGCCAAACCACTATCAGGCCGTAGATCATACCCGCAATAATACCTTCAACGACCCTGTGGTGTTCAAGACCGAAGACAACGGCCACAGAGATGAAAGAGAACCATGTGAATGTACCCATGGGCACAGAATCAAAGTGCGGGTTAATGAGATAGCGCATGAGAAAGGCGCGCCAGAAAAGCTCCTCCATTATAGGCACCACCAGTGCAGCCCCCAAAAGGCGGAAAAATATCAATAAACCTGCGCCAAGGCCTGATCCGGCGTAAGCAAAAGGATTAAAACCCGAATTTTTCCCCACAAAGGGAAGGAGGCCGTCTCCTTTGATCCAGATGATCAAAACGGCAAGGCCAAGGGCAACTGAAACAAGCACCTCAAAAAGGGAAAGGCAGCAGGCAAGGTCTGACTTGTATCTGTGGCGGAAAATCCACAATAGTATTCCCACAGTGACGGTTTTTAAAACGTAGAGAAAGGGCGCTGAGGAAGGAAAGAATTCCACAGGTGCGGTAAAAAGCATGAAGACCCCGAATGGTAGCACATAGGGCAGCCATCTGGCCTCTCCCACCAGGGCCTTTGTTTTGACCGTAAGCCTTGTCATTTTTTGATGGCAAGTCCGTGTTTCTTTAAGAGGTCATGGAGCGTGGGTCTGCTTATTTCAAGGAGCCTTGCCGCCTTGCTTATGTTGTTTCCAGTGGCTGCCAGGGCCATCTGGATTGCCCTTTTCTCTGCCTGGCTCCTGGCCTCCTTGATGGTCACAAGCCTTCTGCCTGCGGGTTCTTCCTTTAAATCATGGGCAAGGCCAAGGTCTTGGGATGTTACTGTACTGTTTTTTGCCGTGGCAATGGCGCGCCGTATGCGATTTTGAAGCTCCCTTACGTTTCCAGGCCAGTTGTGGGACAAAAGGGCAGACAATGCATCTGAGGAAAATTTGATGCGCCCCCTTTTAAGTTTTTTGGCCTCATCTGCAAGGAACCTGTGGGCAAGAAGGATGACGTCTTCATGCCGGTTCTTCAGGTCAGGAAGGCTGATATTTAAGACATTCAACCTGTAATAGAGGTCCTTTCGGAATTCTCCGTTTTTTACTGCTTTTTCAAGGTCCTTATTGGTGGCTGTCAGGACCCTTACGTCAAGTTTTATGGTCTTACGTCCACCAAGGCGTTCAATGGTGGACTCCTGCAGGAATCGCAACAGTTTTACCTGCATGGCAAGGGGAAGCTCCCCTACTTCATCGAGAAAGACGGTTCCTCCGTCTGCCTGCTCAAGCCTTCCGATCTGTGTGGATGTGGCCCCTGTAAAGGCCCCCTTTTCATGGCCAAAAAGCTCGCTTTCCATGAGGGTTTCAGGAATGGCCCCGCAGTTTATGATGACAAGGGGCTTGTTTGAGCGCTTGCTAAGGTTGTGGATGGCCTTTGTAGCCATTTCCTTCCCTGTTCCAGTGCTGCCTGTTATGAGGACGGGAAAATCCGTGTCTGCGGCAATGCGAATGGCCTCAAAGACCCTTTTCATGGGTTCTGACATGCCCAATATGCCACACAAGTTGTCGCCCTCAAGGACCTTGTTCCTTAGCTGCCTGTTTGCCTCTTCAAGTTCCTGGAGTTTAAAGGTGCGTTCAAGGATTACCTTAAGCACCTTGAGATCAATTGGCTTTGAACAGAAATCGGCTGCACCGAGCCTTACGGCCTTCATGGCAGTTTCACGGTCGTCGTTTCCCGTTATCACTATGACCCTGGTATTGGGAGAGATTTCATGCATGCGTTCAAGCAGGGAAAGCCCCTGGCTTGGGTTGTCAGGGAAGGGCGGAAGCCCCAGGTCAAGGGTGGCAACAGGAAAGGAATCGGATTTAAGTAATCGTTCGGCTTCAGGTACGTCACAGGCGATGGAGACGTGATACTCCTTGTTGAGGCCCCACCTGAGCTGTTTTGCTACTGAAGATTCATCTTCTATGACAAGGAGTTTCTTTTTCATATGGGCAGACAGGCCTTCGCTCTTGCCATAAAAGGGCCGATATTCAAAAGCCTGCAAGGCTCCTTAAATATGAAATTGTAAGCCCAGGCGGTTGCCATTTTTATTAAGAGCTTAAAATTATTGACCAACATGCAAGACAATTAGACGCATTAGATTACTTTGTCAATAATTGATG
>JALWYS010000168.1:0-1129 GCA_027003115.1 Deltaproteobacteria bacterium
ACCTCAAAGAGGCCCACTCTATTGTGGGCCTCTTTTTTTATGCAACCCCTCCTATCCAAAGGACCGTTCCAAGTACACCTATTGTGAGAAGAAAATAGAAAAGAAGAAGGGTTCCAAGCCTTCTTCCCCCTTGCCAGGCGGCAATTAGAAGCTTTATCAGGGAGTTGACCACAGATGCGGTTATAATGCCAAAGGCGGAGACCACCTGGGCAAGCTGGCCCTGCTTGGAAAGCTCTGCCAGGGAAAGAGTAATGGCGTCCACGTCCGTAAGCCCTGAAAAAAAGGAGACAACATAAACCCCTGCATCCCCGTACCTGCTTCTTACAAAGGAGCTTGCCCCGTAAACGATACCAAATAGGATGCCAAACTTCACTGCCTCGCTGAGCTGCAGGGGATTTTTTGCAAAGGTCTCGGAAACCTCTATATCCGCATGAGGAGATTTCCTGTAAAGGAAGTAGGTGAAGATGAGCCCTGAAAGAGTTGCCCCCATAAAGGGCATGAGTATCTTTTCTGCAAGTACGGGATATATAATGAAAAGAAGAATCAAGACGCGCAGGAACATAAAGGTGCAGGCAATGGCAATACCCCCAGCCACGTGAACCGTCACCTGTTTCTTGACAGCCGCTATCCTTGAAAGTGACACGGTGACTGCAGTTGATGAAACCATTCCCCCGAGGGCCCCAGTAAGGAAAAGGCCCCTTTTGTGTCCAAAGACCTTTATGGCAGCATAGCCCACAAAGGAAATGGCAGAGATTATCACTGCCATGAGCCACGTCTTATAGGGGTTAAAGAGATGGTACGGCCCCATCATCCTGTTTGGAAGTATGGGAAGGACGAGAAAGGTCATTGCAAGAAGAAGAACCGCTGCATTTATGTCTTCTGAAGTTATTCTTGCCTCAACCTTTCTGAGCTTTGGCTTGATCTCAAGGAGGACTATTATGAGAACACCGATGAATACCGCATATTTTTCCATGTGAAGGCTTACAAGAAGGCCCAGAAGAAAGGTGGCAATGGCAGCAAAGTGGGTAGTGGAACCGTAGTCAAGCCCTTCTTCTCCTTCCGTGATGGAGCGGCTCACCTTGAAATAGTAGGCCGTAAGTATCACGAGCCCGGTGATAAAGCCGGAAAT
>JALWYS010000168.1:1139-12855 GCA_027003115.1 Deltaproteobacteria bacterium
GACTGCAGCAACCATTATGGATCTGATTATCTGGATGTCCATTCTCCCTAAAGAATCCTCCCAGTTCCTTTGTCCTTCTCATAATAGACAACATGACATCTGGCTCCAAGAAAAATGGCCGTTTCCTTTGACTCTTAAAATAGTTAATATTAGTTATTGATCAAAAAAGGAGAGCCTGCAGACATCATGGGAGCCACATACAAGATACATCCAATAGTTGTGGGCACAAAGATATTTGACAAAGGCATGATGACCTATCAGCACGATTATGGCAAAACCTACACCATTCCCATTTACTCATGGCTTATCGAAGGAGGCGACAAGAACATCCTTGTGGATACGGGCCTCATGGGTGTCATCCAGTCGGAAGACCGCGAAAAGGCCATAGGCGGAAGGATTTACACCTTTGAAGAGGGCCTTGAGAAATGGGGTCTCAAGCCTGAAGACATAGACATTGTCATCCACACACACCTTCACAACGATCACTGTGAAAACGACTTTAAGTGTGTAAATGCAAGGTTCTATGCCCATGAACTCGAGTTTGATTCCTGCTACAACCCCCATCCCCTGGATTTCCGCTACATGGCAGATTTTGTCCAGGAGCTTGATGAACAGGGTCTAATGGAACACCTGAGTGAAGACAGGGAGATCCTGCCTGGCATAAGGATGGTTCACATGCCTGCCCACACAAGGGGCGGCATGAGCGTATTCATTGAAACGGATATGGGAACTGCTGCCATTAGTTGCTTTTGCACCATACTTGAAAACTTCTTTCCTCCAGTCCAGATAAGGGCCATGGAGATGGACGTGATACCTCCTGGGACCCACGTAAACACATACCAGGCCTATGACCTGGTTAAAAGGCTTAAGCATGAGGCAGACCTTCCCCTGCCCCTTCACGAGCCCATGTTCGCAAGTGTTGACACCATTCCAGACGACCTGCCAGAAAGCTACCATGAAATACTCAAAGGGAAAGATTAACAGGGTCTTTGTGGTAAGGCTTGAAGACGGCGATGTGGTCCATGAATGCCTTGGGGAGCTGGCACGCAGGGAAGGGATCAAGGCTGCTGCCGTAATAGCAGTTGGCGGAGCAGACGGGGGAAGCAGACTGGTGGTAGGCCCTCAAAAGGGACGTGGCGAGAAACCTGTTACACCCAACAAGGCCACGCTTTCAGAGGTGCACGAGGTTGTTGGAACAGGAACCATCTTTCCAGACCAGGATGGCTCCCCCTTGGTGCACATGCACTTTGCCTGCGGCAGAGGGGTTGAAACCATAACGGGCTGCATCAGGGAAGGCGTAAAAACGTGGCACATACTCGAACTTGTGGTCTTTGAAATCGAGGGAACGGATGCCATAAGAAAACTTGATAAAAGCCTTGGCTTTAAGCTGCTTGAACCAGAAGGAGAGTGATCATTGAATAAAGGAAAAACAAGTAATTTTTTTGGAGTGGCATGGGCCTTTTTGTGTGTGTTCCTTATTCTTGCCTGTTTTAAGGCCGCTCACGTTGTGGCAAGGCCTGGAAAACCCTGCACTTTCATCATAGACAAACTCCAAAAAAGATACGATTCCACCCGGGACATCAGTGCCCACTTCTTTCAGGAGACCATTGTCCCTGGAGATCCAGAGCCTGTGAAGGCGTCTGGCATGGTCTATTTCAAAAGACCGCATCTTATGCGCTGGGAATATGAAAGGCCGGAAAAACAGCTCATAGTAACAAGCGGAGCCAAGGTATATGTTTTTGAGCCAGAGGCCAACCAAGTTAGCATACTTTCCAGAAAACAGTTTCTTTCCACCAAGGTCAGCAGGGCCTTTTTCTTTGGAAAGGGTGACATCCAGCGTGACTTCAAGGTAAAAGGCTGCATGCTTACAAGGGAAGGCTGGGTGCTGAGTCTTGAGCCAAAACAGTCAATCGTACAGCTAAAGAGTCTGAAACTCACCATAGACAAGAAGGACTTTCTGGTAAAAAAGACCGAGATAGAAGATCAGATGGGAAGCCGCACCATTATCATCTTCAGGAATATCAGGGTCAACACCAACATGGACCCTAAGCTCTTCGAGTTTACACCTCCAAAGGGTGTGGAAATCTTCAATGCAGGATAGGGGTGAAGAGATGGAAAATACCCAGGAACTTACAAAGAAGATAAGGGAGCTTGCCGGGGAGAAAAACGCCATAATACTTGCCCACAACTACCAGATTCCAGAGGTCCAGGACCTTGCCGATCTCACCGGAGACTCCCTGGCACTTAGCATACAGGCGTCAAAGACGGATGCAGATATCATCATATTCTGCGGAGTGCACTTCATGGCAGAGGCTGCAAGCATAGTCTGCCCTGACAAGAAGGTGGTAATTCCAGTAAAGGATGCAGGGTGCGCCATGGCAGACATGCTAACTGCAGAGCAGCTCAGGCAGTTCAAGAGCCGCCACCCCGGCGTGCCTGTTGTGACCTACGTAAACTCAACTGCAGAGGTAAAGGCAGAAAGCGACATCTGTTGCACCTCGGCAAATGCCATACAGGTGGTCAAGTGGACGAAGAGCCCAGAGGTCATCATGACCCCAGACAGGAACCTTGCCGCTTGGGTTCGCCGCCACACGGATCAAACAATTTATTCGTGGGACGGATACTGCCCCATCCACGACGAGCTCACAGTGGAGGCAGTGAAAAAAGCAATGACTGAGCACCCAGATGCCGTCCTTATGGCTCACCCGGAATGTCCTGAAAACGTACTTGAGCTTGCCCACGTTGTAAGAAGCACAAGTGGAATGCTTAAATACGCCAAGGAATCAGACCACAGGGAGTACATTGTGGCCACTGAAACCGGACTCCTTCATCCACTTAGAAAGCAGAACCCTGGGAAAAAATTCTACCCCGCTTCTCCAGACATGGTGTGCAAGGACATGAAAAAGACAGGCCTAAAAGAGATACTTTCCGCCCTTGAAAGGGAGGAGCCTATTATAAAGGTGCCAGAAGAGATAAGGGTCAAGGCCTACAAGGCGGTTGAAAGGATGATGGAGGTCCCAAGGGATTAAAAAAAGGGGCCTTGCATGTGCCAAGGCCCCCTTTTTCTTATTTTATCCAGGTCGGAAATTTTCCGTTTACAGCTCCACTGGTATCACCCTTGATACGCCATCTTGCTGGGACAGCTTTTCAAGCACCTCATCAGAGGCCTTCTCGTCTGTGGTCAGGAGAATCACGTTCCTGTGATGGCCCGGGTCCTGGCCAACTTGCATCCTTGCGATGTTTATGCCTGCCTCTCCCAGGGTAAGCCCGATTCTTCCAATAACACCGGGCCTGTCCTCGTTGTAGATGAGAAGCATGTGGCCCTCTGGTACGGCCTCAAGGGTAAAGTCGTTTATGCGCACAAGCCTTGGCTCTGTCTTACCGAATATGGTGCCTGCCAGGACCTCTTCACCGTTACTCGTGGTGACCTTGAGCTCAAGGAGGTTATTGAAGTTTTCACAGGTCTCGCTCTTTGACTCAACCACCTTTATCCCCCTTTCCTTTGCAATTATTGGGGCGTTTACAAAGTTTACGTCCTCCCTGAGAACTGGGGCGAGGAGGTTCTTCAGTATGGTTACGGTGACAGGGGCCGTATCTATGTCTGCCAGATCTCCCTGGTAAGAGATCTCAACCCCCTTAAGGGCACCGTCAAGGACCTGGGCCACAAAGGTGCCGCACTTTTCAGCAAGATTCAGCACTGGCCCAAGGACCTTCAGTGCCTCTCCGCTCACAGAAGGAACGTTCACCGCGTTTCTGACCTCGCCCTTTATGAGATAGTCTGCTATCTGACGGGCCACTGCCACTGCCACGTTTTCCTGGGCCTCTCTGGTGGAGGCGCCAAGGTGAGGGGTGCAGATGAAGTTATCCAGCTGAAGCAGCGGGTTTTCAAGAGTTGTGGGCTCCTTTTCAAAGACGTCCAGGGCTGCAGCGGCAAGCTTTCCAGAGGTAAGGGCCTCATACAGGTCTGCCTCATTGACTATTCCTCCGCGGGCGCAATTAAGCACCATGGCCCCGTCCTTCATCTTGTCGAAAATCTCCTTGTTGAGCATGCCCCTGGTTTCATCGGTAAGGGGGGTGTGGACAGAAACGTAATCCGCCCTTGAAAGAAGAGTGTCAAGGTCAACAAGCTCTATTCCAAGCTTTTCTGCCATCTCTGGATTCATGTACGGATCATAGGCCACAACCTTCATCTTGAGTCCCTTGGCAAGCTGGGCCACTATGGCACCAATGCGTCCGCTTCCTATTATGCCGAGGGTCTTTCCTGCAACCTCCTGGCCCATGAACTTCTTCTTCTCCCACTTGCCCTGTTTCATGGACATGGTGGCCTGGGGAATGTGGCGCGACATGGCAAGCAACATGGCTATGGTGTGCTCAGCGGCAGAGTTGGTGTTTCCGCCTGGGGTGTTCATTACAACCACGCCCTTCTTGTTGCATGCCTCTATATCCACATTGTCAAGGCCTGTGCCTGCCCTTCCCACAACCTTGAGCCGTTCTGCATGCTCAAGGAGTTCCGGGGTGACCTTGGTGGCGCTCCTGATTACAAGTGCGTCTACATCCTTAATGGCCTCGTACAACTCCTCCGGGGAAAGCCCCAGCTTCTCCTCCACCTCCAGTCCCGCCTCACGTAGTATGTCGATTCCTTCCTGGGCTATTGGATTAGAAATAAGTACCTTCATGATATCGATTCCCTTTCTGAGATTTTAGTTGTTTGCAAAATATTCCTGGCAGGCAGCCACGCCTGAGCCAAGGGGGACCTTGTGGCCAAGCTCGTTAAGGGCCCTTTCAACCGCGGCAACTGCAATGATCATGTCCCATTCACACAGGTATCCGTAGTGAGATATCCTGAATATCTTGCCCTTAAGCTGCGCCTGGCCTCCGGCAATGGTAATACCATAATCCTCTCTCAAAATTTTTACCACGTCCTGACCGTTAACGCCCTCAGGGGCACATATGACGGTTATGGCCTCAGAAGGATCCTTTGGAAACTGCTCAAGCCCCATGGCCTTTACTGCAGCCTTAACTGCGCCTGAAAGACGCCTGTGGTGGGCAAAGAGGTTTTCAAGCCCCATCTGCCTGAACTGCTTCAGCACCTCTCCAAGGCCTATGATGAGAGAAACGGCAGGGGTGTAGGCGGTTGTCTCCCTGGCAAGGGCCTTTCTTTCCTTGAGAAAGTTGAAGTAGTATCTGGGGGCCTTGGCCTTTTCTGCCATCTTCCAGGCCTTTTCGCTCACACTAACAACTGCAAGGCCCGGGGGCAGGGAAAGGGACTTCTGGGAACCTGTTACCACAACGTCAAGATTCCACTCATCCACCTTCATGTCATAGACCCCAAGGGCGCTTATGGCGTCCACCACAAACACCGTGTCTGGCTTGTCGGCAATCATCCGACCAAGCTCTTCCACAGGGTGCTTTACCCCTGTAGATGTCTCGTGGGCCTGTATGAACACGGCCTTGGCATCGGGATGTTCGTCAAGGGCCTCTTTTACCTGGGCAGGGTCAACGGCATGTCCCCATTCCACGTTGATATCAACTGTTTCAACACCGTAGGTCTGGCACAGCTCACTCCAACGCTCACCAAATTTTCCTGCAACCACGCAGATAGCCTTGTCTCCAGGGGAAAGGAGGTTGGCGACACTTGCCTCCATGCCCCCTGTGCCAGAGGAGGCAAAAATCAGACAATCGTTGTTGGTCTGGTAAAGATACTTAAGGTCCTTTCTGACCTCGGTGAGAATGCTTGAAAACTGCGGTGACCTGTGATGGATAAGGGGCTCTGACATCACAGACATCACGTGTGGGTCAACTGCCACAGGCCCTGGGGCCATGAGATATCTTTTCTTCATTTATTACTCCTCCCTGTTCAAAAAGCCCAAACCTAAAAAATTTGAATCGGCCTTAAAAAATGCATTTCTTTTTATTTAAAATGAATAGATTTTCACCTTAACAGGCAACTTGTCAAGGCTCAATAGCAGAAACCCCGTATCCACCACCTCCAGGGGTCCTTATCTCGAGGCCGTCGCCAGCGTCCACCTCAAAGACGCACTTTCCTGGAAGCTCAACAGGCCGGGAAGAGCCTTTTTTGAAAAGAAGGTTCCTTCCCCTTTTTCCGTCTTCACCACCCTGAAGGCCGTAGGGGGCAAAACGGCGCCTTTCAGTAAGGAGTGAGACGGTACACGGCTCAAGAAACCTGTACCTTCTGACAATGCCATCTCCTCCCCTGTAAAGGCCCTTTCCGCCAGAACCATCCCTCAGCCCGTACGTCTCGATCATCATTGGATAGGTCTGCTCTAAGGCCTCAACTGGCGTATTTAGCGTGTTTGTCATATGGACCTGCACCCCTGACATGCCGTCTCCGCGAGCACTTGCCCCCATGCCTCCTCCGATGGTTTCGTAGTAGGTGAAGGATGTGGACGACCCAGGGGCTGAACCTATGGCAATATTATTCATGGTTCCACAGCCTGCAGCGGGTATCCTTTCAGGTATTGCCTTTGAAAGGGCCCCGAATACTGCATCCACTATGCGCTGGGATGTTTCCACGTTTCCTGCGGCAACGGGAGCAGGAGGAAGGGGGTTCAAAAGGCAGCCCTCTGGGGCCTTTATGCGAACAGGCTCAAGGGAGCCTGCATTTACAGGGTAACCCTCTCCAACGAGACAAAAAAAGCAGTAGTAAACCGCAGAACGGGTCACACTCATGGTGGCGTTTATGCAGCTTTCCGCCTGTGGTGCAGTGCCTGAAAAATCCACTACGGCTTCTTGACCTTCCACCTTTAGGCTGACCCTTATGGGCACAGGGGTGTCATTTATGCCGTCATCATCCATGAAGTCCTCAAATTCATACAGGCCGTCTGGTATCTCACTTATGGCCGAATGCATGAACCTTCTGCCATAGTCCAGAAGGTGCGGAAGGATATCCATGAAACGGTTCTGGCCAAAACGGCGCAAGGTCTCCCTTATCCTCTGCTCGCCCCTGTAGAGGCAGGCTATCTGTGCCCTAATGTCCCCTGCCCTTTCCCGCGGATTCCTCATGCGGTCAATGAGCTCGTGAAGATAATCCTCCAGTATTTCGCCACGCACACTCAGGTAAGAAGGAGCTATGAGCACCCCTTCCTCATCCAGCGACCTGGAAAGTCCCATGGAGCCTGGGATCTTTGCACCAACATCGGCATGATGGGCCCTTGCTGCAATAAAAAAGAGGAGCTCCTTTCCCTTTTCATCAAAGACCCCGGAAACCAGGGTGATATCTGGAAGGTGAGTGCCACCCTTAAAGGGATCATTGGTTATGATTATATCCCCTGGGGCAAGATCAAACTTGTCCCGAACCATCCTGATAACATCAGGCATTGCCCCGAGGTGTACCGGGATGTGGGCGGCCTGGGCAAGAAGGCGCGCCTTGTCATCAAATATGGAGCATGAAAAATCTCGCCTTTCCTTAATATTTGATGAAAAGGCAGAACGCTGAAGCACTATTCCCATTTCCTCTGATATGGCCCCAAGGTGTCTATTGACAACCTGGATGTCGATTGGAGTTACCACTTTGGCTTTTTAAGCTCCTTTCTTGTAAAATTGGCGCTTTAGGCGCTTCATTTAAAGCAAACCCGGTGTAATTGACAAGGTGTTATTGGATGTTTAGGATAGAAATCCCTCTCTATGTAAGCGTACGGGCGATTAGCTCAGTTGGATAGAGCGTTGGCCTCCGGAGCCAAAGGTCGTGGGTTCGAATCCCGCATCGCCCGCCAGCATTTTCAATTATCCCACAGAAGCTCACTAAGGCCTGAAAATCTCATTGTCGGCCTTTTTACACAGCCTTTCAGGGCCTCTATTGTGCCATAAATGACAATCTCCTTCTTGGCACGGGTTATTGCAGTATAGAGGAGTTCCCTTCCAATAAGGGGTGAGTCCTCTGGCGGAAGGATAAACAAGACCTTTTCAAACTCTGAGCCCTGGCTACGGTGTACGGTTACCGCCCAGGCAGGTTCAAAGGCAGGAAGACGAGAGGGCGAAAACATCCTTGAGCCGTGCTTTGATTCAGGGAGAAAGACCTTCATTGCTCCGTTCTCATCAGGCCAGCAAAGGCCAATATCGCCGTTAAAAAGCCTTATGAAATAATCATTCTTGTTTATTATAATTGGAAGCCCCTTGAAAAGCCCCTGCCTGCCCTCGGCGCCTGCCCCTGCAATCACCCTTGACACAAAGGTGTTCACGGCCTGAACACCAAAACGCCCCTTTCTCACCCCGCACAGGATTTTCATGTGGTTTAGCCTGTTAAGGGCCTCACCTGCATGGCCCATGGAACAAAGACCCCTTACATCCTCTCCTGCAAAATCTTTAATAAAGCCAAAGACGTCCTTTTCTTCAGGGGTCACAAGGCCCACATCTGGAAACTCATCCAATAAGACAATTTCAAGGACGCCCTGGAGGTTCCCTTCATTCACCTTGCTTGAAAGCTCGTCTATTCCGCTCCCCTTCCTGAACCTGAAGTTGTGGCTTAAAGTCACTATGCAGTCCTTGAGGGGGTGAGTTTTACCGCCGCCTTTTTCAAGGCCAGACAGGTCCTGGCCTATTTTTTTTGTAAGTGAAATAAAGTCTTTTGAATAGTAAAAGCTGCTCGCTCCTGAGCATATGTCCCTTAGTACGCATCCAGCCTCCACCGATGCCAGCTGGTTCTTGTCGCCAATCAGCACAAGACAGGCATCTTCTTTCAACGCCTCCACCAGGTGAACCATCATAGGGAGGTCCACCATTGAGGCCTCATCAACTATTACTACCTGAAATCCAAGGGGATTTTCCCTGTTTAACCTGTAGGCCCCGGGAGTTCGGCCTGCTCCTAGAAGCCTGTGAATGGTTAAGGCCTCCGAGGGTATGGACTCCATGAGTTCGCCTGGAAGCCCAAGGTCAACTGCTGCCTTACTTACAGATTCACTAAGCCTTGCTGCCGCCTTTCCAGTAGGGGCACAAAGTGCCATCTTGACATTCCCTTCTGACGCCCTTTGCATTACGGCCATCAAGGCTGCCACCGTCCTGGTCTTACCCGTCCCGGGGCCCCCTGAAATTACAAGAAGGCTGTGCTCAAGACCATTTGCAACAGCAATCTTTTGCCAGTCAGGGCTTGGGGCCTTATCCACAGGAAACAACCTGTCAAGAAGCTCAAGGCCCGCATCCTTTTTGGTGAAAAAGCTGGGAGTCTTGCGCGCACGATGAAGCAGTCCCCTGGAAAGGCGCCTTTCATAAATATGATATCTATTGAGATAAAGCCTTTTTCCAGAAAGGACAAAGGGTCTGTCACTTTGGGCATCCCCTGCAAGAAAAGAGTGTGAAATGGCATGAGAAAGCCTGTCTGAAACGTGCCTCCACGGATTCGGATTTTTGCCCTTACTTCCTTTTCTAAGAGCCCTTGACACCTCAGGAAAACATTCAAGAATCGGCTCAATATCCATGTCTCCAAGAATTCCCCTAAGACCCTCCTCACTCATTTCAAGGCACGTATGCCCCTCTTGAAGACCAAGGCCAAGGAGCATGGCAGAAAACATGGCCCACTCTACATCATTTGATGTACTTTCTTGAAACCTCTCCCCAGGCGCACTACCCTGCCCCGCGCTCCCCCTTATCTCCATCCTTGCTGCAAACCTTGCCAGTTCAACACAGGTGCGCGAAAGACTCCCTGTAACCTGGGCGTTATGAAGCGTCTCTATGAGAAGATCAGGGCTAAAAGACATCTCTTACTTCCCTTTTGGCATAACCACTTCTGACTTTTGTCTAAAGAGCCAGGTGTATCTTTTTTTAAGCTCCGTCGGAGAAATGACTATAACCCCGGTACATTTTTCAGAATCTTTCTTACCAGTCATGCCCCGAACAAAGAGATAAAAGACGCCCCCGAAGTGTTCTTCCCTCTTATAGCCTTGCTTGAAAATGGACAGGTAGCTGTCCAGAGCCCCTGCGTAGAGAGCGGCCTGGAGCCAGTAGTCGTGCTGATCCATTGCCTTTTCAAGGTTTTTTTGCACGTAATCTTCAGGGGAAATCCCAAGCCAGTTGGTCTTGTAATCAAGGAGATAAAAGCGGCCATTATATTCAAAAACCAGGTCAATATAGCCCTTTATGACGCCCTTTTTTAGTTCCAGCCCTGAAACCGTTACACTTTTCCAGAACTCTTCACCACATGCCCAGTGAAAATCCATCTCCTTGACAATCTTTTTAGGGTCAAGGAGGTTTAGCCTTAGCCCTGGCTCAAGCTCTGAGGAGACCACCTTGTTTACCATATCCGCAAGTACATTTGCCCATGAAGGGTCAATGTTGTACTGGTTGAGGGCCTTTTCCGCCTCTTTCCTGAGATCTGCAAGGCTACTCCTGAAATCAACCTCCTCAAATATCTTGTGAACACAGCTTCCGGCTTCAGGCCCTCGTGGAAAGGCAGCCATGCCGCTGGCCTCGGAAAAAAGATCCGGGCTTTCATGAAGTGTAATAGGCTCAAGGTCCTCTCCAGTTGTTGATGAAAGGCCTGTAAAGCTCGTTCTTCCCCAGCTCTGCTTTACAAGGGGACAGGAGGCAGTCTTTGGAAGATCCACGCGGCCCAGGCGCCCTCTTACAAGACGTACCCTTTTGGCACCCCTTGTCACATCTTTAAGATCCCTTCTCCAAAGGATCTTAAAACCCTTTTCCCTGGGGAAGAGCCTTTCCAGATGCGCCCTTAGTAAGGCTCCTTTATCTCCCTCAATTTCAGAGTGTTTTTCGACACTGCCTAAAAAATTCTCCTGTTCCTTACACCATATCTTGAGATTCTGGACATTTTGTGCGTGGGTCAGCATGCGATTTCTTAGGATTTCTGGAAGGTCTTTAAAGGCAAATTCCTTAAACACCACGCCTTCTTCAACAAGGCCCCTTCCAGGGCTTAGACCCTTTGGACAATCATCTCCAAGGCCTTCCTTAATCCCTGCAAGCAACAGGTCCCAGATTATGGAGCCTGAGGAATCCTCCTCAAACAGGCCAACAAACATCTTGCACTTGGCCCTTGTAAGGGCAACGTATGCCAGGCGCACCTCTTCTGCCCGTGCCTGTGACAGGGCAAACTGTTCTTCCTCCTGACTCAAAACGAATCTTGCGCGCCCGTCCCTGCCCTGCCTGTCAAAGACAAAGGAGGCAGGGGAGACGGGAAGGACGTATGCGTCCCTTTTGCTGCTGTAAAATCTAGAGAGGGAATCGCACTTGATGCCCAGTTCCCCAATGTAGGGCAGAAAGACAATGGGAAATTCAAGGCCCTTACTCATGTGGTAGGTCATTACCTTTACAAGATTTTCGTCTGTCTCAAGCCTAAGCCTCTTTTCATCCTGATCAAGGCCAGGATCATCAATGGCCTTTTTAAGCCACAAAAGGAGCCTTGAAGGCCCTGTATGCGCCCTCTCTGCCTCGGAAAGAAGCTCGGCCAGCTGGCGAAGGTTTGTAAGTCTCCTTTGGCCATCACTCAGGGAAAGAAGCCTCCTTGGAACGTCAAAGCGGTAAAAGAAGGCCCTAAGCGCAACCATTATTCCCTTTTTGTTCCAAAGCTGCCTGAGCTCAGAAAAGGAATTTACAATGCCCTCCCACCTCTCTTCGTCCCTTTGAACCCTTAGGAGGCCCTCTGCGTCATAACCAATCACCGTGGTACACAGGGCAGTGGATACCGCCTGCTGGCTAAAGGGGGAAATAAGCGCATTTAAGATGTAAAGGAGCTCCCTGGCCTCTGTAGATT
>JALWYS010000169.1 GCA_027003115.1 Deltaproteobacteria bacterium
CCGCCTGGTGGGGCAGGATAGTAGAAAATGCGGTGGGAGCGCATATACTTAATGGCCTTTCTGATATTTCATGGCAGGTATTTTACTGGAGGTACAAGGGACGTGAGGTGGATTTTGTGGTAAAAACACCACGAGATACCTGGGCCATTGAGGTCAAGTCAGGTGCCTCGGCATTTTCTGATACCACAGGCCTGGACGCATTTAAAAGGAATTACCCTGAAGCCAGACCGTTTATAGTAGGTCAGGCCGGTATGGGGCTAGAGGATTTTTTTTCTACCGAGCCATCCGATCTTTTTGGTTGACAGACCCGGACCCCCCCCAAAAATACTGCGCGAATAGCGAAATACGGGTTAATATCCGCCTGATCCTATCCCAAAGTGGAAGGCTGGCCTTCAATATCCTGGTTGCTTTGGAAGCTGGGCACCATGCCAGACAGCAACTATCCATACGGTATCGCCTTTGATCTTATAGAAAAAACGGTATGGAGGTATGATTACCCCCCTGAAGGGTAGTTCTGGAAATTCAGGTATGATTCTTCCGGATTCAGGAAAGTCCCCGAACCTTCTCAAAACTGTTTCAGCATGCTGTCGGAATTTGGTTGCCGCAGAAGGTTTATCACGTCGGATATATGCGACAGCAGACAGAAACTGGGCCCTGGCAGCAGGTGTGAAGCGGATTTTCACGATGGTTACTGTGAAAGGATTGAATCAGCTTCAGCAAGAACAGTATCTAAGTCATAACCCTCGCCTGCTTCTATTTCTTTTTCGCCCCTGGCCAAAAGCCGAAGCATCTCTTTCTCTTGTTCAGCCTTTTCATACGCCTCCACACTGATCATGACGGCAGCCGCCCGTCCTCTTTGTGTGATAATGACGGTCTCCTTGTTATCTCGTAATTTTTTCAGGATATCGGCAGCATGCTTCCTCAAATCACTTACTGGAAGTATATTAAAAAGTTTTCCCATACGTACCTCCCGTTGTATTTTTACACGCATCATCAATTGTCATATAAGGCAAGTGCTTGCTCGAATGCTTTTATGAGTAAATAAAATTCCGACAACCCCGAAAACATGACATGAAATTATCATATTTCCTGACTTACTTTCACGTTTAGTGTCCCGTTGTCTTTTTCGGACTTATTCGGACAATTCGGACAAATCCCTCCTTGACAGTATCTTTTGCCGCGTGTAGAATATTTATAGATCCCCTGAATTAGGAGCCTGCCATGAACATTCTCTCTCCCTACTTTGTTAGAAACCTCCTAAAAAGGCTTGATTTGCCTCCAAAAGATCGAAAACGCGCGGAAGAACTCCTGGAACTTGCCGAGGAAGACCACCGCATCAATGTAAAGAAAATCCATGATAACCTCTTTCATCTGGTTGACACTGGAAGTGCCAACAAGGCCCTTACGCGCCTTCTTGACAGGATCAATGAAGCTTCCGAAAGAAAGGGAATAGCGTTACGGGCTGAGATTTCCACCACTAAAAAAGGGGGCGCTGCCAAAAGATGGGTCTGGTTTGAAGGGCCCTTAGAGGCCCCAAGGATAAACGACGAGGTCCTTCGTTCCATTCCCGAAGACCAGTTGATCGAGGGGCAAAGGGGCAGGGTAACCGAGCTCCAGCCTGTTGTCGTCCTTCTGACCTGTAACGAATACGAAACCGAGGCCGTAATAAGGCAGTTCCACCCTGATGGCACACCGGATAAACTTAAAAAGGAGGAGATTTTCTATAACGACCTTGGAACATTTGGTTCGCTAAAGATTGTGCACCGGATCAGCCCCCAAGGAATAGGAGAGGCCCAAAGGGCCGTTTCCGAGGCCATAAGGCACTGGCATCCAAGGGCGGTCATTGGCGTAGGTATTGCCTTTGGCGTAAATCCCCAGAAACAGCAAATTGGAGACGTCCTTGTGGCCAAAAGCGTACGGGATTATGAGCTCCAACGCGTAGGGCCAGAAGGACGCATTATCCCCCGTGGAGCTACGCCCCCTACCTCGCGGACCTTGTATAATGCCTTTCTCTATGCAGATCAGACCATGCGCGCCACCAACCAGGATCTCAAGTGGCCAAAGGTCCATTTTGGCTGCGTCCTATCTGGAAATAAGCTTGTGGATGACCTTGATTGCCGTAATAGCCTGCTTGCGCTTGAGCCAGAGGCCATTGGGGGAGAAATGGAGGCCCTCGGTATCTATCTTGCCGCAGACGGCAAGGCGGACTGGATCATTGTAAAGGCCATTTCCGACTGGGGAGACGGCAACAAGAACAATCCTTCCAAAGAAAGAGACCAGAGGCTTGCGGCAAGAAACGCTGCGTACGTGGTCTATCACGTATTAACGAAAATGGGCCTCTACCAGGAGGTGAGCGAGGAAGAAGATTTGCAGCCTTACAAAAGACCTCTACCCGAGGACATGGGACTGTCGGACTGGAAAAAGATTGATAGGGATGCCCACATTCGTGACCAGCGCGGCTACCTGGCCTCCATGGAAAAGGATCTCAAGCCCCAAAGCACAGAAAGCCAAGGCGTGGAAGTGATGAACGACCTCTTGGAGTGGGTCAAGGATAAAGATACCCCTCCCCTTTATGCACTTCTTGGTGAATACGGCATGGGAAAGACCGTTATCTGCCAGTGGTTCACCAAGATTCTCTATGAAAAACATGAAAAGGGAGAAAAGGTGCCCACCCCCCTCTACTTTGACCTTCGCCTGGTTACAGGGCTTGAAAAAGGGGTGCCAAGCCTCAAGGAAATCATCGAAGAGTGCATGCGAAGGGGCTGGATCCACGGGGATATTAGAAACTATACCATTGATCACGTGTATAAGTGGATAGAAGAAGGCGCAGTGGTCATCTTTGACGGGCTTGACGAGGCCCTAGTAAAGCTTAGCGAATACCACGGCCAAGTCTTTACCAATTCCCTCTTGAAGATGCTTGCGGATTTTGAGGCGCAAAGAAGCGAGGAAGAATCTCCTGGCCCTCCGCTTAAGATGATCATCTCCTGCCGCACCCATTATTTCCGCACCCTAAGGGATCAGCAAAACCACTTTACCGGGCAGGAGCGCGGGGCATACCAGGCCTCCTCCTACCGGGCCATTGTGCTTCTTCCCCTTACAGAAGAACAGATCAGGCAATACCTAAAGGCGGTCTTGCCCGATATGGACCAGGAGCGGCTCATGGAAACCCTGCGCTCTGTGCACAACCTTAAGGAGCTTGCCCAAAGGCCCTTTACCCTAAAACTCCTAGGCGAATTCATACCGGAAATTGAAAGGAAGAGGTTTCAGGGCAAAAAGGTTTACGGGGTGACCCTTTACCGCGAAATGGTAAGACGCTGGCTTGAGCGGGATGCGGGAAAACACCACATAAAGCCCCACCACAAGATGCGCCTTGCCGCACACCTGGCCGCCTTCCTCTGGAAAAGGGGTGGAGGCCCCCTTTTGGTTGATAAAATAGAGGAATGGTTCATTAAGTGGCTTTCGAGGGAGCCTGATCTCCAACTCCGTTACCAGGGGCTTGACCGTGATCAGCTCGAGGAGGACCTTCGCACTGCAACCTTTCTGATCCGAAGGGATGAGGCCCGTGACTCAAGGTTTTACTTTGCCCATACCTCCCTCATGGAGTTTTTCCTGGCAAGTTTTTTATTTAACGCCCTTTTTGAAAAGAAGCCTGATCAATGGAAGATGAAGCCCCCTTCTAGAGAGACCATTGACTTTTTAGGGCAGATGCTCGAAGAGGCCGAGCCTTATGAACGGAAAACCGCGCTCAAAACCCTTGAACTCCTTTTGGGAAAATATGAGCCTGGAGCAAGCGAGACTGCCTTTAAATATATGCTCCTTGCCCATGAAAAAAATTATTCCTTCGTTAGACCAGAAACCATTGACCTTAAAGGCGCAGATTTAAAGGGCTGGCACATTGGAGGGGCCAAAGTTCCCAAGCTTAACCTTACCCGCACACGTTTTGAAGGGGCCAACCTTGAAAAGTCCGTATTCCAAAACGTGGATATTTCCGGATCCGATTTCTCGGGCACGTCTTTAAGGCTTTCCGAACTTCACAAGGTAAAGGCCGAAGACTGTAACTGGCAAGGGGCCGATCTTTTGGGTACCATTTGGAGGCTATGTAAAATAACCAGGGGCAACTGGAAGGATACAAACCTTGAAAAGAGCCAGTGGCTGCTCTGCCAACTTAAGGATGTCTCTTGGCCCACTCCGGTGCCTGAAACCCTTCGAAACGCAGCTTCCACCTTCCTGCCTGCCACTCCAGCCGGGCTTCCCTGCCCTGAAGAATCGGCCAGACCCCAAAGTTTTACCGGGCATTCAGATTCGGTCCTAGGCTGTGCCTTTAGCCCGGACGGAAGGCGCATCGTTTCAGCTTCATATGACAAAACCCTTCGCATCTGGGATGCGGAGACGGGTCGTGAGGTTTGTATCTTAAATGGGCATTCAGGCGAGGTCTTAGGCTGTGCCTTTAGCCCGGCCGGAAGGCACATCGTCTCGGCCTCCGGGGACAATACCCTTCGCATTTGGGATGCAGATACAGGACGTGAGATTTATACCCTTAAGGGGCATTCAGACTGGGTCTTAGGCTGTGCCTTTAGCCCGGACGGAAGGCACATCGTCTCGGCCTCCGGGGACAATACCCTTCGCATCTGGGAGGCAGACACAGGACGAGAGATTAATATCCTTAAGGGGCATTCATACTCAGTCAATGGCTGTGCCTTTAGCCCGGACGGAAAGCGCATCGTTTCTGCCTCTAAGGACAATACCCTTCGCATCTGGGAGGCAGATACAGGTCGCGAACTTAATATACTGAAGGGTTATTTCATTTGGGTCTTAGCATGTGCCTGGAGCCCGGACGGAAAGCGAATAGTCTCAGCTAGCTTTTCTACCCTTCAAATATGGGATGCAGATTCGGGACGTGAGCTTAAAATCCTAAATGGACATTCAAGACCGGTCCAAGGCTGTGCCTTTAGCCCGGACGGAAGGCGCATCGTCTCCGCCTCTCAGGACA
Source organism: Deltaproteobacteria bacterium (assembly GCA_027003115.1). Lineage (GTDB taxonomy): Bacteria > Desulfobacterota > Dissulfuribacteria > Dissulfuribacterales > QOAL01 > JAADCZ01. Next base: position 4,991 of record JALWYS010000169.1, read on the forward strand.
ATACCCTTCGCATCTGGGAGGCAGATTCGGGACGAGAGATTAATATCCTAGAGGGGCATTCATACTCAGTCAGTGGCTGTGCCTTTAGCCCGGACGGAAGGCGCATCGTCTCCGCCTCTCATGACAACACTCTTCGTATCTGGGATGCAGACATGGGACGAGAACTTAATATCCTGAAGGGATATTCAGACATGGTCCTAGGCTGTGCCTTTAGCCCGGACGGAAGGCGCATCGTTTCTGCCTCTAAGGACAATACCCTTCGCATCTGGGATGCAGATACGGGACGAGAGATTAATATCCTAAAGGGGCATTCAGACTCAGTCAATGGCTGTGCCTTTAGTCCGGACGGAAGGCGCATCGTCTCCGCCTCTCATGACAAAACCCTTCGCATCTGGGATGCAGATACGGGACGAGAGATTAATATCCTGAAGGGACATTCACATTGGGTCTATGACTGTGCCTGGAGCCCAGACGGAAAACAAATAGTCTCGGCATCAAGTGACAGAACCCTACGCATCTGGGATGCAGACGTGGGACGAGAACTTAATATCCTGACGGGACATTCAGACATGGTCTTTGGCTGTGCCTTTACCCCGGACGGAAGGCGCATCGTCTCGGCTTCATTTGACGAAACTCTTCGCATCTGGGATGCAGATTCGGGACGTGAGCTTAAAATCCTAAATGGACATTCAAGACCGGTCCAAGGCTGTGCCTTTAGCCCGGACGGAAGGAGCATCGTCTCGGCCTCAGATGACGAAACCCTTCGCATCTGGGATGCAGATACGGGGCGAGAAATTAATATCCTAAAGGGGCATTCAGATTCGGTCCTAGGCTGTGCCTTTAGCCCGGACGGAAAGCGCATCGTTTCTGCCTCTCATGACAATACCCTTCGCATCTGGGAGGCAGATACAGGTTCACTCCTTTCTACCCATTACCATCTCCCCGAGCACAATAGCGCAGTAGCTGACGAAGGCAAAAACGCCTTCATCTTTGCCACAAAAGACGCCTGGAGATGGATCGGGTATAACGACTTTGATCCGAAAACAGGTACTGTCCGCCGCTGGCCTGCTGAAATCTACGGCCCTTTGCCAAACGGGGAAGGATGAGAAGGCTCAGTTTCCCTGACTGAGCGGTAGAGGCTGCTGCTAATGGTACTGGCTCGGGGGCTTTCTTACCCCCTGCCGGACGAAATGTGCCAGTTCTATCGGCCATCCAATCCACTACACCTGCGGGATGGTGAGGAAGGGACGAACTGACTCGCAATCATATTCCTCATTTTGTCGCAATTCTGCAATCCTGAACCTTATTCGCCCTGGAATAAAGTGCTTAACAGCAGGTTCTGCAGTGTTTACTTGTGTTTTCATTTTTCCTGAGTGAAAAGCGGAAGGAAGACCTCGAACCTGGTTCCCTGTCCAATTTTGCTGGTTACGTCTATCCAGCCTCCGCGCCTGTTTACCAGGGCATATACAACAGCAAGGCCCCACCCGTGTTTTCCACTTCCCTGGTCTTCGGATTTGGTTGTAAACAGGGGATCAAATATCCTGTCCAGGACCTCCTGGGACATGCCTTCTCCATGATCCTCCACATACATTACGGCAAAGACACCCTTTCTAGCATTGCCATGTTTCCTGCAGTACTGGCTGTCAATCTTTCTTAGAAATGTTCCTACGAGAAGGTCGCCGCCATCAGGCATTGCCTCCTGGGCATTGGTAAGCAGATTGCTTAATATCCTCCAGGTGTCTCCCTGGCACAGTCGGACCGGCAAGGGAGCACCGTAAAAGGAATGATGAAGCCTGATATCCGACCCGAAAGACGAGGACATGGCATCTATCACCCTTTTCACCTCCAGTGACAGCTCCCTTGGCAGAAGATCTGCCGGAAGATCCTCAGGACCCAGTTGGTGCATATTTTCCACCAGTGACTCCATGTCATCCAGAACCTTCTGGATCCTGCCCAGCCGGGCAAGTATCATTTCGTTATCCTTGCAGTGTCTCAAAAGATGCATGGTTTCTGCACCCAGTACCGTAATGCAGTTATTCAGGTCATGGGCAACACCTGAGGCCAGCCTTTCCATAGAGGCCATTTTCTGCACCTGTATGTACTCAGACATTGCGTGTTTGGCAGAACTTGCCAGGGCCTGTACATGATCCAGTGAATCCCTGACTGAATCCAGTACAGACTGGGAGCTCATGATATCTGTAGTGCCATGTTGTTTCCTTCCACCTGTTATGGTAGCGCGGGCATACGCCATTTCTGCCTCCTGTCCGGTTTCCAAGATTGCTCTCGTTTCAAACTTAAAAATCAATCTGGCTTCTCAAGCCCCAGATATAGATATCATCCCTTCTGGAATCGCCCCCGGCATTTCCTATCCATTGAAAATCTGCACTCAGGGCGAAATACCGATTCATAGTGAGCCTGTAATACGCTTCTATATAGTTTTTATTGGCAGTATGATCATTTGCATCTTCGTAATCATCAGTAAGAAGGGTCTGGCCAAAGGCAAATCCAAAGGCGTCGTCTCCTCGGTTCCACAATCCTCCGGCAAGCTCAAAACCAACTGACCAGGTTCTGTCAAAGGGGATCATCTCCCAGGCGTTTTCGTCGCCATTCCAGACAGCCCGATCATCGGTCAAGGTCTGGCTATAACGGGCAAACCCTTTGATACCATCAAGGATTTCCTGGTCAAAGGAAAGGCCCCACCCGCTCAACGAGTTGTCTGCAAGCCTTGCCGCGGCCTCATGACTCAGGCCTGAAACCCTGGATATATCTTTATTCTTCAGGTACCCTCTCTTATCCACCCAGCCGTAAAATCTATAATTGCCATTTCTTCCAAATAGTTTGGGCATAATATTCATCTGGGCAGCAATCATTCCGTCATCAAAGACATTGTGCCATACCGAGTCTTCCCCGTGTGCATTCACACTTGCCCCTATCACCTTGAATTCCATGAGATCAACAGGCTGGGCCCTCAGCATAAAGGCCGGGCAGTAAAAATTGTCGGGCTCGGGGATGTTCATGCCCATGCTCTTGACAAAGATATTTGAAAGAAATTGGGTTGTTTCATCTCCTGCAACCTCGTTTTCATCAAAGAGAACACTTATGTCCATCTTGCCGATATCAAACCCGTATCTGTCATCTGAAAATGAGAATTCGTAAAAGGCCTCCGAGATGGTGACTGCCGATTGATCCAGTGCAGTAGCTGTCTTGTAGGCATCGTAGTTGGGGACACTGAAGCTTGGGACATCGTTGTTGAGTCCGTCACCATCACCTCCCTCAAGGTGAACGAAGAATTTTCCCCATTTTGCAAAATCCGCGTCCAGGTTCAGATCCATCGTATATGAAGCATCCTGCGTGGACCTGATCCCTTCCATGCTATCTGCATCGCCAAGGGTGCCCATAACTAGACCAGTCACCCCACCTCCGAGGCTGAACCTGTCATACCAGTGGGACTCCTGGGCCTCAGCTTCCCTTGCGGGTGAGACCTCCGAAGCGCGCTCCTTTTCATCTTGCCTTATGACCGACAACTGCTTCTCAACACTCTCGAGCCTGCTGCTAAGTTTCCTGTTTTCCTCCACAAGCTGTTTAACCATGCTTTCCAGTTGCTGTTCCCGCAAAGAGACACCCCCGGCAAAAACCGAACCGAAACTTATTAGAAGGAAAAACAGCACCAAACAACCCACTATCCCAGAACAAACAACACTCTTTTTCATTTGAAGCCTCCCCTTTTTTGTCATTAGTCTTTTTTAATAAATTTAGGTTAACCTAAACACATTTGAAAAAAATTTTTATTCAAGCCATTCCAGGAACTCCAAGTCTGATGAACTGCACCCACCACATCCCCCCTGACACGCCCCTTTGCAACTGTGGCGTTTCAGCCGGCCCTTATTAATCCAGATCTCCAACATGGGCTCAATTGTCTCGACATCTGTCCTGAAGCGATTCACCAGATCCTGCATTGGTGTAAGACGCCTCTTTTTCAGATATTTTTTAAGTTCGATAAGATTCATTTGACCCTCTATTATTTTGCCAAAACCGCGAGGCAGGCTTGAAAAAAAATGAGCATGATGGTTGTTTCCAAGCCTGCCGCAAAATTCCGGCTACGTCTTCATCTTAATAACACAAGCCATTTCATGGAAACGCTCTCCGTTCTTTCTGCCAGCCAAATAGAGTATTGCCACCACCGCTGAGAAAAGGCTTGCCACTAAAGTTATCCAGAGAGTAGTACCCCCGGGATGCGCGGAAAAGGTGGCAAGCTGGTAGAAGGCTGTGGCTGCACACCAGGCAAGGAACGTGGTCCAGAATCCTGCAAACAGCGTCCAGTTCAAATTTGTCTCCCTGTAAACCGCTGCTATGGCAGCGCTGCACGGGAAATAGAGCAACACGAAGAGGAGATAGGAAAATGCCGCAACCTTTGAGCCGAAGAGAGTTACCATTGCCCCGAAGGTGCCCTTATCCACCTCGAGTTCCTCTGCGGCTTGTTCTGTATTTGAAACATCTATGCTGACACCAAGAGGATCAAGAAGTGAACCTGCAACTCCCTTCAGGTTTTCCGGAATGGTCAAAAATGCCTCCTTGAAGGAATTCAGCAGGCTGAAGCCCCCATCTTCCCCGGTCTCTCCGTTGTTACCGGTTTCATCCATGCTGGAATAGAGGGAGTTCAAAGTGCCTACCACTGCCTCCTTGGCAAAGATACCTGTGAAAATCCCAACGGTAGCAGGCCAGTTTTCCTGGGTAATGCCCATGGGGGCGAAGGCCGGTGAAATGGTGCGGCCAATGGATGCAAGCATTGACTTTGGCGTATCCTCATTCCCAAATGTGCCGTCAGTGCCCATGGAGTTCAGAAAGGCCAGCACCATGATAACTGGTATGAGGATTTTGCCTGCCTTGAACAGGAACGTCTGGAGCCTGTCGTATGCCCTGAGCAAAACGGATTTTGCCGTGGGCATGTGGTATGGAGGAAGCTCCATTACAAAGGGAGTAATCTCTCCTTTGAGAAGGGTGTTTTTAAGAACCAGGCCGGTCACCACAGCGGCCCCTATGCCTAAAAGGTACAAGAGAAACACAAGATTCTGGCCGCCTGACGGAAAGAAGGCCGCGGCAAAAAGCGCATATACAGGGAGCCTAGCCCCGCAAGACATGAATGGATTCATCATTACTGTAAGAATCCTGTCCCGCTCATTTTCCAGGGTGCGTGTGGCCATAATGGCAGGGACGTTACAGCCAAAACCCACAAGCATGGGAATAAATGATTTGCCGGGAAGCCCGATAAAGCGCATGAACCTGTCCATGACAAAGGCTGCCCTTGCCATATAGCCCGAGTCCTCAAGAAACGACAGACACAGAAACATGAAGCCTATGGGAGGAATGAATGTGGCCATTGTCTGAATGCCACCACCAAGCCCGTCTGCAACTAGGGTGATCAGAAACTGTGGAGCACCTATTTTTGAAAGCAGTTCCCTGGTGCCGTCCACGAAAAGAGCTCCTGCCGCTATGTCGAAAAAGTCGATGAAGGCCCCGCCTACATTGATGACAAACAGGAACATCAAGTACATTGCGAACAGGAAGATGGGGATGCCAAGAACCCTGTGCAGCACGATCCGGTCGATCTTGTCCGAAATGGTCTCGTCCAGCTGATTTGTCCTGTTCACCACCTGACTTACAATATCTGAAATAAATTCATACCTGGCCGAGGGAATAAGTATGTCGCTCTCCTCGCCGAGCTCTGCTTCAACCTGCCCCTGAAGGTGCTCTGCCAGCTTTCTGATATTATCATCAACAAGACCGAGGCAGTCCTCGTCACCCTCCAGCAGCTTCATGGCCAGCCAGCGCGGATCAAGATCGTTGCTGTAGTTGGTCTCTTTCAGCACCTGGGACAGGCTGGTTGCAGCCTTTTTTATTGCCTCTGGATACTCAACTTCGGCAGAAGGAACTGGTTTTTCATAGACCGCTCTGTTTATCTCGTCCTTAAGTTTGTTTATGCCTTTTTCCTTGGAAGCTACAATGGGTACAACCGGGCAGCCAAGCCTTCGGGAAAGGCCCTGAACGTCTATTTCAACCCCCTTTTCCTCTGCAACATCCATCATGTTAAGGGCAATGAGCAAGGGAACCTTCATCTCTATGAGCTGGATGGTAAGGTACAGGTTTCTCTCGATATTAGAGGCGTCTACAATATTCACTACAAGATCCGCCTCGCCTGAAAGAACGAATGATCTCGCTACCTTTTCATCAATAGAGCTTGCAGACATGGAATAGATGCCAGGGGTGTCCACTACCCTTATATCTTTACGATTATGGGTGTAAAAACCCTCTTTTCTGTCCACCGTAACCCCAGGCCAGTTGCCCACACGCTGTTTGGCACCTGTAAGGGCATTAAACAGCGTGGTCTTTCCACAGTTTGGATTTCCCACTATTCCGATGGTATAACCACTCATTTCAAAGACCCTCCACAAGCACTGCCATTGCCTCGTCTCTCCTGAGACTCAGCCTGTAGTCCCTTACGACTATTTCTACCGGATCTCCCATGGGTGCAACGCGAACCACCTCGAACATGGTGCTTGGGGTAAGCCCCATTGACATGAGCTTCCGCTTGTATTCGTTGAATCCCTTTTTAAAACCGGTAATTTTTCCCCTGCCTCCTACAGGCAAGTCTGTAAGTTTCCTGTACACGCCCGTTTCTCCTTTGCTAAACTTTAGTTGTAAGTATTTTTTGGGCCATTCCTGCTCCAAGGCCATACTTTTGCCCATCCTTGGAAATAAACATGGGCCCCTTCCGTTGTTGCTGTTCCACCCTGATTACATCACCAATATTTATCCCCATGCTAAGGAGCCTTTCCTGCATACTTGAGCCTGCCCTGAAGGCGACTATCTTTACCAGGTCCCCAGGCATCGCCATGGACAGGGGAATTGAATAGCCCATACAAAGTTTTTTATTAAACCCCATGAAAACCACCATAAAAATTTAGGCATACCTAAAATTGTGGAGTGTATCTAAAACAAATCCCACTAAGAGTCAAGTTAAAAATTTAGGCAAGACTAAATTTTTTCTTGCAATTCAATTGCTGCCTTGATAAAAAACAGTTGCTGCTCGATTCGGGAAAGGAAGAAAGGGGAAATAATGACGGAAGCAGTCGAACTTTCAGCCAGCCTCGAGGACTATCTGGAAGCTATTTACAATATCATACAGGAAAAAAGCGCTGTAAGAGCAAAGGACATTGCGGCCAAACTACAGGTCAGCAATGCCTCGGTTACAGGCGCACTCAAGGCCTTGGCCAAAAGAAATTTCTTGAACTACGCCCCCTATGATGTGATTACCTTGACTCCCAAGGGGGAAAAAATTGCAAGAGAAATTGTAAGAAGACATGAGGTTCTCAAGGATTTTTTTGTTAAGGTCCTCGCAATAGATGAAAACGAGGCAAATAAGACGGCCTGTAAGCTTGAGCATGGGATATCCCCTGAAATCATTAACAGGCTGGTTCAATTCATTGAATTCATAGATGTCTGTCCACTTGGAGGGGACAAGCTGATTGAGGGCTTTAAGAGACACCTGGAGTGCGGCGTTGACAGAAACAAGTGCGAGCACTGCCTGGACGTGGCCAGAGGAGTGGTTGGCAGGTCCAGTCAAGCACAAAAGGTTCAAAAAAAAACACTTGTAGAATTAAAAGCGGGAGAACGCGGACTGATAAGGGGTATTCGGACAAAAGGCCACTTGAAAAAGAGACTTTCTGAAATGGGACTTACGCCCGGTTCCGTTGTTGAGGTTGAGCGTGTGGCCCCCATGGGAGACCCTATAGAGGTAAAGGTACGGGGCTATCATCTAAGCCTCAGAAAGGAAGAGGCGGAAAAGATAGAGGTGGAAGTCCGATAATTTTTCAATTTCTTAGAATAGTTTTTCAAAATAGTTCATTAGCATCATCGATATCTTATTCTCACTCGGAAATAAAAGCCTACTTCATAAGGGCAGAGATAAGCCCTTCTATCTTGATGGATTTTTTATTGAGATCCATTACCACGCCCTTTCCGTTAAGGGTCAAGTCATCACAGGTAAACTCTACCTCCCTGTTTGAATATATCCTCCTTGCCTTTTCATCATATTCCATCTCCTGGGCCATTAGGGTGCAGTTTCCTTCCTGGGCGGTTATTACCACGTGTCCCCAGACCCTGAATCGTCCTTTTTTAATGTCTGCCTCGCCCTTTTCCGCCTTTAGATGTGCCCAGGGAGTACCCTTTTTGAAAACGGTAAGGCTTACACCTTCGCCCTTTAGAATGCCCGTTGGTTCTGCCTTTACTGCAGATTTTACCTTGAGGCTCCATACGGGCACTCCGTGGACGTTTTTGACATAGTTTATTTCCCAAAGGGTGAGCTCTGGGATATCCAAGGCAGACTTTTCCGCCACCTTTTCCCGAAACCAGCCTTCAAAAACAAAATAGGCAGAGGCAAAGGCCACTGCTATCAGAAAAGTTGCTGTTATTTTCCTTATCATGGGTTTGCCTTTTTATCTTCTCCAAAAAACTCGTCGATATAACTTCTAGGTTCCTGCATCTATTGTTAGTAAATTTTTCGTGGGTATAATTCGTCTCCTTGGTTTTACAGGAAGTTATAAAGAAGCAGGAGAAAATGAAATGAAAAAAATAGATTGCAGGGGCATGGCGTGTCCTCAGCCTGTAATGGCCACCAAGGACACCATAGAGGAACATCCAAGGGAAATGGTTGAGGTTCTTGTTGATAACAAGGCGTCAAGGGAGAACGTAAGCCGTTTCCTTAAAAGCCAGGGCTGGACAGTTTCTGTAAAGGAGGCCCATGAAGGCGTTTACTGCATAACTGGAGCGCCGCCAACATGTGAGATAGTGCATGAAGAAAAAACGTCAGAAACTTCGAGTGCCCAGAAAATACTTGTTTTTATTCCCACGGATGTCTTTGGAAAGGGCAGTGAAGAGCTTGGGCGCGGACTTATGAAAAATTTTATATCTACCCTTAAGGAACTGGGTGCGGATCTTTGGAGAATTGTTCTGGTGAATGCAGGAGTAAAGCTGTCCTGTAAGGATTCATATGTACTTCGGGATTTAAAGGCCCTGGAAGACGCCGGGGTGGACATACTGGTTTGTGGAACCTGCCTGGAATTCTTTAACTTGATGGATTCCAAGGCCGTTGGGCATACCACCAACATGCTTGATATCGTAACTTCCATGCAGGTTGCCACCAAGGTCATAAGAATCTGATAAAAGCACCAGAGGGCTGAAAAATTTTTTGTAAATTTTGGTTGGGCTACCCAAAACCCCCTCCAAGATGAAGGAAACCGGAATTTTTCGTTAATTTTCAAGGCTTGTTGTTTTTTTAAGAAAAAAATATTATCTAAGAGAGCGGTTTTAAAAAAGGACAACCCTTTTAAAATATGGACAACTTTATTGCAGACCTGCCCTTCATAAAGGTTCCTGTTGAAAAACAAAAGATTCTCATTGTGGACGATGACCCGTCCATTCTCGAGCTTCTCAATCAACTTTTTCAAAGAAAGGGCTATGAATGCAGGACTGCAGAAAACGGGAAAAAGGCCCTTGAGCTCCTAGAGACCTCTCCATTCACCATAGTTATCACAGACCTTATAATGCCCCAGATTGACGGACTTGAGCTGTTAAAGGTGATCAAGGAATCGTGGCCGGATACAGACGTTATCGTCATGACCGGATACACCAAAAATTTCACCTACACCGATGTCATAAGGGCCGGCGCCAGCGACTTTGTACACAAACCCTTTACCCTTGACGAGATAGAGGCAAAGCTACAGAGGCTAATTAAGGAACGCCAGCTAAGACATACCTTGAAAAGACTTTCTGTACGAGATGGCCTCACGGATCTATACAACAGGCGCTTTTTTGACCATAAGCTTAAAGAAGAAGTAATAAGGGCCAGAAGGCAAAAGTATCCCCTCTATCTCCTTCTTCTTGACATTGACAAGTTCAAGGAGGTCAACGACCAGGAGGGCCACCAAGAGGGAGACAAGGTGCTGGTCTCCCTGGCAGATACGCTAAAGCACTCAACAAGGGACCATGTGGACATGCTTTTCCGGTTTGGTGGGGATGAATTCGCAGTAATTATTCCTTATGCAAGTGAAGATCAGGCAGTTGCCATTGCAGAAAGAATAAGGGGCAACTTTTCAAAAAACGTCCCTCTTGCCGTCACATTGAGCATGGGGCTTGCGAAACTGGATCAGGCACAGGAAGATCCAGTAAGGGCCTTAAAAAAACTGTTTTCAGAGGCGGACAAGGCCCTTTATTCTGCTAAAAAGGCCGGAGGAAACAAGCTGGTTGTAAGCAAGGGAGCGGATTAGGCCCTCTTTTTTAATTTCCCTTCATTTTCTTGACTGGCCCTGGATACAGCCTGACAAATCCTGTTGTTTTCTGCAAGACACCTCTAGGTAGTCTGAAATTATCCTTTCGTGATCAAAACAAAGGGGTTCGTTAATGGCATCTGGCCTTACCACCACAACCTCCTTGGCGTCATCCCCAGCCCTCGGCCTCCCCTGGGCAGAAGCCACAAAGACCGTGCTTATGGTGTGAAGCCTGCTGTCCCTTTTAGGGTCAGAATAGACCCCTAGCAGGTATTTGAGTCTCACGTCAAGGCCCGTCTCCTCCCTTGCCTCGCGAACTGCGGCATCCTCCACCCGTTCTCCATAATCCACGAACCCTCCGGGTATGGCAAGGCCAAGGGGTGGATTCCTCCTCTTTATAAGAACAATTTCCCCTTTGTTACCAAGCTCTATGATGACATCCACAGTGGGAACCGGGTTCTTGTAAACACGTATCTTTGTGCCGCACTTCGGACAGGTTATGTACTTGTATGTTGACATGAAAAACCCCTCAATATTTCCACCAGTTGGCTATGGATAAGGCCGTTTGAGGCTATGATTTCCGGCAAGAAGGGATCGTACCCTTGGCCTTTAAAGTCTGTTACCGTTCCTCCTGCCTCCTCAACAAGCACTATGCCAGCTGCAGTATCCCATGGTTTCAGCTTTTTCTCCCAAAAACCTTCAAACCTGCCACATGCAACATATGCAAGGTCGATTGCTGCAGCCCCTGCCCGCCGTATGCCCTGGGCCTTTACTATCATGGCCTTAAGTGCCGCAATGACCTCGTCTGGTTTCTCATGCACGTCATAGGGAAAGCCTGTGGCAATAAGGGCCCTTGAAAGCTCCTTTTCCCCTGAAACGTGTAAGGGTTGGAGGTTTAGGAAGCCGCCCTTTCCCCTTATGGCCCAAAAGAACTCTTCCAGGATGGGTATGTATATGCAGCCAATTATTGTCTGATAGCGACCATCTTTCACCTGTGCATAGGCAACAGAAGGGGCAAAGAAGGGAAACCCGTGGGCAAAGTTGGTTGTTCCGTCAAGGGGATCCACGATCCAAAAAAGACCATCCCTGAGACTTAAGTTGGTAGCGCTTTCCTCTGCCATGACCTCGGCGTCTCCAAGGCCGGAAAGGACGCCCTTTAGTATCTCTTCGGACCTGTAATCAGCCTCTGTAACCAGATCTATTTCTCCCTTGTATTGAACCTGATGCTCATTACCGTAAAGGGACTTTATGGCCTTGCCTGCATCAAATACGGCCCCAAAGGCAGCCTCCACCAGCCCAGAAAGCTTTGGCCCTGAAATCTTTCGTGCCTTATCAAGTATCTTTTCTTTCATCTCCTTATCCTTGCCTCTTTTTTATGGGAGGATTGAAATAGCCAAATTTAAGCTCTGGAAATCTCTTTCTCAAAATCTGCACCATCCCTTTGATGCCAAGGGCCCTTTCCTTGCCCTTAAAGCCTATGGATCTGAAATACCAGTCAGGGTCTATATTGTGGTTCCTGAGCTGAACAAGGTCCAGGCCGAATCTTTCAATAAGCCCTGAAAGCCTTTCAACATTTGCCGGCGTATCTGTAAGGCCAGGCATGATGAAAAGGTTGAGGGATACGTGAAGACCTGCCTCTTTTGCCCTTTTCCATGAATCCAGTACGTCTTTGTAATTGTAGCCCTTTGGCCGGTAGTAATTGGTGTACTCGGCCTCATCCACACTGTTCATGCTTATCCTGATACTGTCAAGGCCACTTTCTGCAAGCTTTTCAATGGCCCCCGGTATGCTTGCGTTGGTATTGAGATTCACTGTTGCCCCTTTGAACTGCCTTCTTATCTGGGTAACGGCAGAAACAAGAAGCTCGCTTTGCATAAGGGGCTCCCCTTCGCAACCTTGTCCAAAACTAACCACACCGTTTTGCACGCTTCTTAGGTGAATAAGGGCGGTTTCGCTAATTTCCCTTGCTGAAGGGGAAAAGGTTATTCTCTCCTGGGTTGCCGGTGGCCCTCCCTTTGGTTGAAAGGAAAGACAGCCTAGACAGCGTGCATTACACACAGGCGATGAAGGAAGAGGGGCCTCATACCTACCAATAAAGAAGTTTTTTGCAGCCGGACATCCATAGGTAAGGCTGCACTTTCCAAGGTGCTGTATGAGCCTGTTCTTTTTGTATTTCTTAAGCCTCCTTAGGGTCTTTTTGACCACCTCGGACCTGTTAAAACCCTTTATATCCTGTCTCTTGTCTCTGTCGCTCCTGAAGGCGGGGACCCAGAACCTTCCCTTCCACCAGCCCACGGCCGTATATGCAAAAAGGGGAAGCGGCTCTTCAGCTTGTCTTTTATAGGCACAAAGGGCCGTCTGAGTGTACGCAGGGGCCATGAAGGCAGCAACAGCCATGGCCCTTCCACCATCTCCCTCAGTGTCAAAGAGAACGAAATCGTCCTGAACAGGATCCCAGGCAATAGGTATGGAATCTGGAATTATAAAGAGCTCGCTTCCTTCGGGAAGGGGAATGAGGTCGTTAGTGTCAGGTAAGAAAAAGTCAAAACCCGATCTTCCTGCCATCTTAAGCCCTGGATAGTCAAATATTTCACCCTTGGGGCTTGCATATACCAGACTTGGATAGTCTATGTTTTTGTTGTTTGTCATCTCTTTTTGTCTTAATTATATAGGCTTGATCACCAAAAAGGTGTTGGCATTATAAAAGAAAAATGGGCAGACCAAGATACATATTCATTAACCTGCTTGCAATCCTGGGCCTTGTCTTGGCCTCTTTGCAGATACTTTTGCACTTGAAGGGTCAGGAACTTTGCTTCAATCAGGGCTGCAAAGTGGTTGAAAACATCCTTGATCTCAACCCCTTGGTGGTAAACACTCTCGGTGCCCTTTTTTTCCTTTGTATCATTCTTTTTCTTTGGCTCTATAGGAAAAAGAGAGACACCAAATACCTGGTAGATCTTTTGCTACTTTGTGGCTTTTGTGCAGAAGGAATTCTCTTGAGTATCCAGCTCTTCATTGCCCACACCTTTTGCTCCTACTGCCTATTGATTGCTTTACTGATACTACTAATCACGGTGATTTTTAACTACAGAACTGCCATATTCGGTATGGCATTTCTGAGCGTTGAACTTGCCCTTTTTTCATTCATAAACGTTCCCTTTATCATGCCGGAAAAGATCAATCTGAACCAGGGCACCTTTGCGGTAAAGACCTGTTCAAATCCTGGATCCGTAGCCTTTCTCATCTTTTCAGAAGACTGTCCCCATTGCAAAAAAGTGCTGAGCAACCTTCAAGGATGCGTAAAATGCGAAATCCACTTTAACCCTGTCTCCAAGATAAAAAAGGAGATACTCCCTGGTCTCGTACCCATAGAGGGATACCGGCCAGAAATAAACGTGCTGGCACTTAGGATTTTTGACATCAATTCGGTGCCAGTGCTAATTCAGAGAACTGAAGATGGATATAAGATAATAAAAGGGGATGAAAAGATCCTTAATTTTATAAAAGAACAGTGCTTTTGTCCGGGCTCAGGGGTTCCTGGCATGCCTTCGGAACACACCCTTCCCCTTTTTCAGGAAGAAGAGGGGATGTGTTCATTAGATGAACAGTGCAAATGAAAGTTACGAAAACCAAGAAAGAGATAAGAAAGGTCGTTGGTGAGTGGAAAAAAAGAGGCCTATCAGTTGGTTTTGTGCCAACCATGGGGTTTTTTCACCAGGGGCATTTGAGTCTTATGAAGGAGTCTCTTAAGCGTACCGACCGGACGGTTGTTTCCATATTTGTAAATCCCACCCAGTTTGGCCCAAATGAAGACTACAACAACTATCCAAGGGATATCGAAAGGGACATGGCCCTTGCAGAAAGTACGGGAGTACATGCCGTCTTTGTGCCTGATGTTCAGGAAATGTATCCCTCACCCTCAAAGACATGGGTGGAGGTTGAGGGGCTTACAAAACACCTTTGCGGAAGGTCCAGGCCAGGCCACTTCAGGGGAGTTGCCACGGTTGTAACAAAGCTTTTTAACATCATTCAGCCAAATGTAGCCGTATTTGGGGAAAAGGACTTCCAGCAGCTACAGGTCATAAGACAGATGGTAAGGGATCTTGACTTTCCAATTGAAATCGTAGGCGCTCCCATTTTCAGGGAAAAAGACGGCCTTGCCATGAGCTCAAGAAACACATATCTTTCTGATGATGAACGAAAAAGCAGTCTCTGTCTTTTTAACGCACTAAAAAGGGCAAGGGAGCTCATCAGCAAAAATGAGGTAAAGGATGCAGCAGAACTTGTAAGTGCACTTGAGGACTTTATTGGTAAGTACCCTTTTACACGAATTGACTACATCTTTGTTGGTGATCCTGAGACACTTGAGCCTGTAACCCACATAAAAAGGCCCTTTCTTGTGGCCCTTGCCGTATACGTTGGAAAGACAAGACTCATAGACAACATGGTAATAGATTAAGTAGCTGGAATTTTTTATTTGACTATGCAAAGACACATGCTTAAGTCCAAGATACACCGGGCTGTTGTAACCCAGACCGAGCTTGAGTATGAGGGAAGCCTTACCCTTGACAGCAAGCTAATGGAGGCAGCAGACATTCTGCCAAACGAGAAGGTCATGGTTTACAACATAAGTAATGGTGAACGTTTCGACACCTATGTAATAAAGGGCAAAGGAGGCACTGGAACCGTCTGCGTAAACGGGGCTGCTGCCAGAAAGGCCTGCAAGGGGGATCTGATAATAATCGTAACCTACGCCCTTTACTCAGAGGATGAACTTAAAACACACAAGGCAAAGCTCATCCTTCTGGATAAAAATAACAAGATAAAGGCCATCAAGGAGTCTGGCATAGACGATTTTCATGGATGATTCCATCAAAATCCATGTAACAAGTCTTGGATGCCCCAAGAACCTCACGGACACAGAACGCGTTCTTGCCATAATAAAAAGGGGCTTTGAAAATACCCTTTTTACAAAAGACTCTAAGGATGCAGAGCTCATACTGGTAAATACCTGTGCCTTCATTGAAGATGCGGTATCAGAGTCAGTTGAAACCATTCTGGAACTTTCCCAGGTAAAAAGGAAAGATCAAAGGCTCGTTGTCTTTGGCTGCCTTCCACTAAGATACGGAAGACAGCTTGAGGGCCTTCTTCCAGAGGTGGACTCCTTTGTTTTCCACGTGGAACCTTCTTCCATTGCCTCAAAGATACTGAATCTTCTGAACAAAAAGGATGTGTCTGCGATATCCCAAAATGAAAGGGTTATTACAGGCAGGCCTTGGCAGGTCTTTGTAAAGGTTTCAGACGGCTGCTCCAACAGGTGCACCTACTGCCTGATTCCCAAAATAAGAGGTAATCTTAGGTGCAGAAGCCCTGAGGAAATCGTTTCAGAAATAAATGGTGCTGTGGAAATTGGCGCAAAAGAAATCACCCTGGTTGCCCAGGACCTGACTGGATACAAACACGGCAGCACCGGTCTTGTTGAACTTGTTGAAAAGATACTTGCTGAAACGGAGGTTTCGTGGCTTAGGCTCATGTATCTTTACCCTGACGGCATTACCGATGAGCTCCTTAGGCTCATTGCCTCTCAAAAACGCATTTGCAATTACCTGGATATTCCCATCCAGCATGCAAGCCCGAAGGTGCTAAAGAGAATGGGTCGTGGTTCCTCCTCTCTGGGTCTTGATGAGACAATGGAACGCATAAGAAGATTTCTTCCCGATGCGTCCTTGAGAACAACCTTAATGGTTGGCTTTCCAGGGGAGGAGGAAGAAGACTTTAAGATCCTTTTCGAATTCATAAAGAGGTGGCGGTTTCATCATCTGGGATGTTTTATTTATTCAGACGAAGAAGAGGCCCCCTCCCATGCCTTTAGGGGTAAGGTAAACCAAGAGACCGCCAAAAGACGGAAACAACAGATAATGGAACTTCAGAAGGAGATATCCAGTTCAATAAACAGGGGTTTTGTAGGTAAAGAGGTTGAGGTCCTTGTTGATGGTTACTGCCAGGAATCAGACCTGCTTCTTTGTGGAAGAACCAGGTTCCAGGCCCCTGGAGTGGATGGAATAACCTATATCAACAAGGGAATAACTGAAGAAGGGGCCCTTTCAAGGGTGAGGATAACTGAGGCCCATGACTATGACCTTGTTGGCGAAATAGTTGACTAAACCTGATAAACAGGCAAAACACCCTTCTTTTTCATCTCGTTCAGACGGCTCCCTCCTGTACAAGGCGTGCAAAATGTTCAAAGCTCCTGTCCCATGTCTTTTCCGCCTCGTCTGGGAAACAGCAGCCAGGAAGCTGCCTCATCTTTAGATGATATTTCAAACACTCGCAGCATATCCCCTTTCTTGGGCATGGTTCATAGGTACAGTTACATCTTTGGAGGTTCTTTTCTTTTTGGCATTTCATAATGGATTTCCATAACCCTAAAGATTTTTGAGCAAAACCAAAGACTACGGTTTACCTAATATTTTAGGAACTTACTAACGTTTAAATTTCTAAAAACCTACTAAATATCCAGCTCCTGGACCTCAAGGGCGTGTGTCTGGATGAAGTTTCTCCTGGGCTCTATCTTTTCGCCCATGAGGGTGGTAAAGAGGTTTTCTGCCTCATCTGCATCCTTTATGGAGACCTTGAGCATTGTCCTTTTTTCAGGGTTCATGGTGGTCTCCCAGAGCTGATCAGGGTTCATCTCCCCTAGCCCCTTGTATCTCTGGATATTGAGGCCCTTTCTTCCCTCCTGCCTGAAAAATTCTATGAGTTCGTAAAAATCCTTACATGTCTGGACAAGGTTATCTTCCTTGTATATCTCTATTTCTCTTCCAAAAATGTGGCTTATCTTGGAAAAACGCTTGAGAACCCTTTTAAATTCAGGCATCCTCAAAAAATCAGGAGATATTTCCATGTTCAAATAGGCCAGACCCTTGGCTGCCACATTGAACTTGTAACCAGATATTTCAGATTCAGAGGGATTGACCGGCTCTATGAGAAAACCCTTTTCCTTGAGAAATCCAGCCAGTGCCTTTGCATTTTCCTCTTTTGACAAAAAATCCTTGTCTTCTATTCCAAATTCGAGGATTGCATAGCAAAGTTCCTTCCAGCAACCCTTGACGTGGAGTTCATCCACAGCCTTGTTGAATTCTGAAATCTGGTTGAGAAGCTTTTTGAGTCTTTCTCCGGAAAAGGTGGCATCCCAGCCCTTGGGTCTCAGTTTTATGGCCTTTGTAGCCCTGTCAAAGAGAAAGAGGTCCATTTCCTTTTCATCCTTGAGATAAAGCTCCTTTTTCTTTCCAAGGGCCACCCTGAAAAGTGGGGGCTGTGCAATGTAAAGGTTGCCGTTTTCAATAAGTTGAAGCATCTGTCTGTAGAAAAATGTGAGCAGAAGCGTGCGAATGTGTGCTCCATCCACATCAGCATCGGTCATTATTATGATTTTGTGGTATCTAAGCTTGGATATATCAAAGTCCTCTGGACCTATCCCAGTGCCAAGGGCTGCAATGAGATTTTTTATTTCTTCGCTGGCAAGCATCTTGTCATATCTTGCCTTTTCAACATTCATTATCTTTCCCCGAAGGGGCAAAATTGCCTGAAAGGCCCTGTCCCTGCCCTGTTTAGCACTTCCTCCTGCAGAATCCCCCTCCACTATGAATATTTCCCTTCTTTCAGGATCCTTCTCCTGGCACTCTGCAAGCTTTCCGGCCATCATTATTTCCTGGGATTGACCCTTTTTCCTTGTAAGTTCCTTTGCCCTCTTTGCGGCTTCTCTGGCCCTTGCAGCATCAACTGCCTTGGAAAGTATCTTTTTGGCAACTGAAGGATTTTCCTCAAGGTAGGTGGAGAGCTGTTCCTGCACTATGGAGGCAACAACAAACTGGACCTCGCTGTTACCAAGCTTTGTCTTGGTCTGGCCTTCAAACTGGGGGTTTGGCACCCTGGTGGATATTACGCAGGTAAGTCCTTCCCTTACATCATCCCCTGAAAGCCTCTCCTTTAGTTTCTTGGGTATGATGTCCTCGCTGGCATATTTATTTATGCACTTTGTGAGGGCCTGGCGAAAGCCTGTTACGTGGGTACCCCCTTCCTTTGTGCGAATGTTATTTACGTAACTGAGAATTCTTTCAGCGTATCCCGTATTGTACTGAAAGGCCACCTCTACCTGTACTTCGTTCTTTTCTCCTGAAATATAGATTGGATCCTTGTGGATGACATCCTTGTTCTTGTTGAGATACCTGACAAATTCAATTATCCCACCCCTAAAGTGGAAAATGTCCTCCCTTCCCGTGTTTTCATCTGATATCTTTATGGTGATGTTGGGATTAAGAAAGGCAAGTTCGCGCATTCTGGAGACAAGAATCTCGTAGTCAAACTGGCACGTTTCCTTGAAAATTTCTGGATCAGGCTTGAACATTATCTTCGTCCCTGTCCTGTTTGTTTTTCCTATAATCTCCAGGGGGCCAGTTGGTTCACCTCTTTTGTAGGATTGACGGTAGATTTTACCGTTTCTGTAAACCTCAACCTCAAGATATTCAGAAAGGGCATTTACCACTGAAATTCCAACACCGTGGAGTCCTCCAGAGACCTTGTAGGTCTGGTGATCAAATTTTCCACCTGCATGCAGGCGTGTCATAACAAGTTCCAAGGCAGAAATCCCTTCTGTTGGATGTATATCAACGGGTATGCCCCTGCCATTATCCAGAACGGTTACACTTCCGTCTTCATGTAGTGTGACTTCTATCCTCGTGCAAAAGCCTGCCAAGGCCTCGTCTATGCTGTTATCAACCACCTCGTAAACAAGGTGATGAAGGCCCTCAACACTTGTATTTCCAATGTACATGGCAGGTCTTTTCCTGACGGCTGAAAGCCCTGAAAGTACCTTTATCTGTTCTGCGCTATACTTGGTTTCACTCATGTGATAGAAGTCTCTCCTTATGTTTTGAATGAAATTTTATTCGTCTTCCAGGCTCATGGGCATTATAAGGGCCACAAAACCCTTGTCATCCTCTCCCTCTACAACAATTGGCGAATCTTCATCGTTAAAGGACAATTCCACCGTATCGGAGTTCATGACCTGGAGAACCTCAATGAGATATCTTGCATTAAATGCCATTTCAAAGGGTTCACCTGAATAACCTGTTTCCATCTTTTCTTCTGCCTGTCCTATTTTTTTGTCAAGGGACTCAAGCTTTATCATATTTGGTGAAATGGATGCCTTTATTCCCTTATAAGACGGATCCTGGATAACTATGGATATTCTCTTCAAGGCAGAAAGAACCTCTTTTCTATTGAATGAAAAGGAGCGATTTTTCTCCTTGGGAATTATGGCGCTGTAGTCTGGAAAACTTCCCTCAATGAGCCTGATGACCAGTTGATCATTATCTGTCTTTACATACAAGAACTTATCATCTGCTGTCAAAAGAAGCTGTTCGTTTTGGTCTGCAAGTTTTTTTAGTTCATTTGCCCCCTTTCTCAAAATAATCACGGAAAAAGGTTCCTGGGCTTCATATTCTTCATCAAGGGTTACCTCTGCTAAATTCAACCTGTGTCCATCAGAGCTTACCATGCGAATGGTCATATTTGCCTGGTCTTCTTGTTTTTCTATTTGCATCAGTATTCCTGAAAGGGCGTATTTGCTGTCATCGTAGGATACGGAAAAAATGGTTCTTTCCACCAGGTCTTTTATTATTTTTCCGGGTATTGGAATGAGTCCCTTTTGTGGGAAAGGTCTGAATTTTGGAAATTCGTCCGGTGCAAGCCCTGCAATGGTGTACTCTGCCTTTTCCCCCACGGGAATCCTGAGCCAATAGTTTTCAAGTTCTTCCAGGATTATCTTTGGTTCTGATATTTCTTTTATTATTTCGTATAGTTTTCTGGCATTTATGGTGAGGCTGCCTTCTTCCTTAATTTCGGCAGGAATAATCGTCCTGAACGATATTTCAAGATCGGTGGCCTCTATAATCAACTTTTCATCCTTTGCATATACAAGGACGTTGTTGATTATGGTCATTATGGTTTTCTTGTCCACAATGGGAAGGGCCTTTGAAAGTGCCGAAATAAGTTTTTCCTTTTCCGCAGTAAGCTTTAACATTATTCTTCCTCTATTTTTAAAGAAATAAGATTAAAAATAAGGGCGTATGAAATATTGAAAAACGATTTATGACCATGAAAATATAACAAAAATTTTCATATTTAAACCTTTAAAACAAAGAAATTTTTCACAACTTTGAACAAAGGGACCAGCGAAAACATTTTTAAAAAAGTTTTTAACCTTTGTTTCAAAAGGGCCGATAAGACATGGTTAACGATTTTAAGGGCCTAAAGAGGCTGTTAATAGAAAATATAAAGGAAAATGGGCCAATTTCCTTCAAGGATTTCATGGCCTTATGCCTTTATGAAGAAAATCTTGGTTATTATTCACAAGATGAAATCAGGATAGGAAAGGATGGTGACTTCGTTACTGCCCCGCACACAAGCAAGCTCTTTGGTTATCTTTTGGCAGTACAGATCAGGCAGTTTTTTGAAATACTTGAAAATAAGGGCCAGGAACTGTCAATTGCAGAGTTTGGCGCAGGAACAGGAGTTCTTGCAGGAGACATACTTGAATATTTTAAGCGCTTTTTAAAGGAGCAATTTGAAAGGCTACGTTACATTATGGTTGAGCCTCTTTCAAAAAGAAGGGAAGTTCTTAAAAGAGATATTTCCCGGTTCGAGGAAAATATCAAGATAGTGGATTCCATTTCTGAAACAGGAAGATTTAAGGGTGTCGTCATTGCTAATGAACTTTTTGATGCCTTTCCTGTGCATCTTATTGAGAAAAACGAAGATGAATTTTTTGAGATATTTGTTGATGTAAGTGGCAATGAAGAAAGACTGGTTGAAAAGGCCCTTAAAATAAGAGATGATGCCCTTAAAGACTACGTGGAAACCTATCTTTCCCACCTTCCCAATGGGTACCGTACCGAGGTGAATCTTGAGATGAAAAAATGGATTAATGATCTTTCCTCCATCATGGATGAGGGTTTTTGCCTTATAATCGACTACGGCTATTCAAGGGAGGATTACTATGCAGATTTCCGTAATAGGGGAACCCTGCTTGGTTATAGCAGGCAAAGAGTAACTGAAGAGTACTTTGAGTATCCAGGAATAATTGATATGACTGCCCATGTAAATTTCTCAGATGCAAGGCTTTGGTTTGAACAGGCTGGTTTTGTGGCAGAAGGATTTTGCCCCCAGTGGGCCTTTCTAGGAGGACTGGATATAGAGCAGACCATGGAAAAGGCCTTTGGAAGGCTTGAGCCCTTTTCGCCCATTCTTGCAAGTGTGAAATCACTTATATTTCCACAGGGAATGGGAGAGACCCACAAAGTGTTTGTGGCTTCAAAGGGAGTTGAAAAGGAAGTTGACCTCAAGGGTTTTAAGATGAAAAATGACATAGGAAGGTTGACTTAGTAAATGGATCTATCAAAAAAGAGACTCATAATATTTGACTGTGACGGAGTGCTTTTCAATTCCTGGGAAGCTAACCGTGCCTTTTACAACGAAATTGCCACAAGGGCTGGTCGGGCCCCTCTAAGCCTCAATGAAATGGCATACTGCCACATGCACACCGCCTTTGACTCCATAAATTTTCTCTTTAGAGAATATCCTGATCTTATTCAAAGGGCATACCAGGTTTACGATGACATCGATTATTCAGATTTTCTTCCCTTTATGACAATGGAGCCAGGAATGAGCGAAACCGTTACCCGTCTAAGAAACAACAGGCTGACTGCCATCTCAACCAACAGAAGCACCACAATGCCAAGACTGATTGAGCTCTATGGCCTTGACAGCCTGTTTGACGAGATCGTTTGTGCGCTTGACGTAAAGAGGCCAAAACCAGATCCAGAGGGAATAAGGCTCATATTTGAAAGGCTTGGATGTACGCCAGAAGAAGCAGTTTATGTGGGTGATTCTAAAGTGGACGAGGATACGGCAAAGGGTGTCTCTATCCCCCTTATTGCCTACAAAAACAAGGAGCTTGACACCCCCTTTCATGCAGACAGCTTTATTGATCTTGAAAGGCTCCTTTCAGAAAGGGATGATACCCAATGAAAGACATATCAAGTTTTTATACCTATCTACTCCCTGTCCTTTCATACCTCCTTGGCTCGATCCCCTTTGGACTTTGTTTTGCCAGGATGAAGTCCGTGGATCCAAGAAAACATGGAAGCGGAAATATAGGGGCAACTAACATTGCAAGGGTCCTGGGAAAGGGCTGGGGAATAACAACGTTGTTTTTTGATGCGCTAAAGGGCTTTGTTCCAGTTTTTGTGGCAATAAAGCTGAATCAGCCCTCTTTCATTGTTGCAATTACTGGCCTTGGGGCAGTGGTGGGCCACTGCTACTCCATGTTCCTTGGCCTTAAAGGAGGAAAGGGCGTTGCCACCGCTCTTGGTGTATTTCTTGCCATTTGTCCAAAGGCGGTGGCCGTGGCTGCAATTATTTTTGCAGCGGCCCTTTTCTACACCAGGTACGTATCTGTGGGCTCCCTTGCTGCAGTGGCCTCAGTACCCCTTCTCCTATTTTTTTTCAAGGAGGATTCCTTAATAGAGGCCATGTCCTGGACAGTATGTTTCATTATCTGGATGAGACACAAAGATAACATAGCAAGACTTATCAGGGGTGAGGAAAAGTCCATCAGTTTTGGATCCCAAGGGCCTTGATCTTCCTGTAAAGGTGCCTTCTTTCAATGCCTATGGACTCTGCTGTCCTCTTGATGTTTCCCCCAAACTGAGAGAGCTTTTTTTCAAGATAGGTCTTTTCGAATATGGACCTTGCCGTTTTGAAGTCGGGACACGAAAAGCAGGCTGCCTCCTTCCCAGCCACCTCCCCGATCATGGCAGCAGGTTCTGATGAGAGAAACTGCTTTGGAAGATCCTTTTTGCGTATGACATTGTCCTTTGAAAGGATCACAAGGCGCTCTATGAGGTTTCTGAGTTCCCTGATGTTTCCCGGCCAGTCGTAGTTAAAAAGGGCCTGAACTGCATCATCTTCCATGGTGATGGAGCCCTTTGAGAACTCTTTCAAGAATTCATTAACCAGGAGGGGAATATCCTCCTTTCTCTCCCTCAAGGGCGGGACCTCTATGGGTATCACGTTGAGCCTGAAGTAGAGATCCTCCCTGAAATTCCCTTTTTTTATCTCCTCCTCCAGATTCTTGTTTGTGGCAGCGATTATTCTTACATCCACGGAAATGGTCTTTGACCCCCCAACCCTCTGGAATTTCTGCTCCTGGATTATTCTAAGTATCTTTGCCTGAGTCTTAAGAGCCATGTCACCTATTTCGTCAAGAAAAAGGGTTCCACCGTTTGCAAGGTCGAACTTTCCCCTTTTCATTGAAACTGCCCCGGTAAAGGCCCCTTTTTCATGGCCAAAAAGCTCACTTTCTATGAGTTCATCGGGAATAGCAGCGCAGTTGACCTCTACCATGGGCCTTTTGTTTCTCTTGCTGAGCCTGTGAATGGTTTGGGCAACAATCTCCTTTCCAGTCCCGTTTTCACCCTGAATGAGTATCCAGGCATCCGTTGGAGCCACTATGCGTATCTGCTCTTTGAGCTGAACTATTTTTTCGCTCTTACCGGTGATCTCTGTGTTTTTCCCACTTTTTTCCTTAAGAAGCCTGTTTTCCTCCTGAAGGTCACGGAATTTCAGGGCATTTTCAATGGAAATGAGAAGGGGCTCTATGGAAAGGGGTTTTTCTATGAAATCATGGGCACCAAGTTTTGTGGCCTTAACTGCCGTCTCTATGGTTCCATGGCCTGACATGATGATTACAGGCAGAAAGGACCAGCATTCCTTTATCTTCTTGAGTACCTCAATGCCGTCAATGTCTGGCATCCATATGTCAAGGAGCACAAGGTCAACAGGTTCCCCGGACTCGAGAATCTCGAGGCACCTTTCGCCTCCAGGCGCCGTCTTTACCGAGTAACCTTCGTCGGAGAGGATGTCCCCTACCGAATCCAGGATGGATTCCTCGTCGTCAACTATGAGGATGGTGTTTTTGCCCATTTGATGAGAAAGACTTAAGGTTAGTCTCTTTGTCTGTACGAAACCTTATATAGAATATCACCCCGGTTGGTTTATTCAACTCTATTTCGATTGAGCCGTCATGGGCATCGATTATTGATTTTACAATGGCAAGGCCAAGGCCTGTTCCCCCCTTTTTTCTTGAAAAGTACGGATCAAATACCTTGGGAAGGTCCTTTTTTGAGATGCCCTTTCCATTGTCTGCTATCTTTACCACTGCCTCTTCCCTTTCACTGTCCCAGAAACAGTCAATGGATATCTCACTGGCCTGTCCTGCAGAAATGGAGTTATCGATTATGTTCATGAAAACCCTTTTTATTTGCTCTGGGTCCATTACAAGACTTGGAAAATCCTGTGAAATCTGAGCTGAAACACCGATGAGGGGTGCATAAATCTCCTTAATTTCTTCAATAAGGGGACTTATATCGCTCTTTTTGAGTACCGGGGCAGGCATCCTTGCAAATCTTGAAAATTCATCAACGAGCTTTTTGAGCTCGTCAGTCTGGTTGATTATGGTGTCTGTGCATCTTTTAAATACCTCCAGATCCTTGTCACTAAAATGGTTGCTGAATTTTCTCTTAAGCCTCTGGGCTGACAACTGAATGGGAGTAAGGGGGTTTTTTATTTCATGGGCTATTCTTCTTGCAACCTCACGCCATGCGGCAAGTCTTTGTATCTTTTCAAGCTCCGTAAGGTCATCAAAGACTATAAGTATACCAAGGACCCTGTTCTTGTTGTCCCTTAGAAGGGAGAAGCTGATGATCAGTGACTTGGAGACACCTCCAACATTTATGCGAAAGGATTTCTTGATGCTTTTTCTGCCAGAAAGTCTTAGCTCCTGCGGTATCCTTTCAAGTTCTGAAAAGTCATCGCCCCTTATCAGCTCCCGATAGTCCTTACCTATTAGTGACGAAGGCTCCCTTTCCAGGATCTGACAGGCAGACCTGTTGATTGTTGTTATCCTTCCCCTGGAATCAAGGCTAATTACACCGGCAGTGACGTTTTCAATGAGCATTTCAATGTAGGCCTTTCTGTGTTCCAGCTCTGAATAGCTCTTTAAAAGCCGCCTTGAGGCCTCTTCTGCCTTTCTTCTTGCCTCTTTTAGATCCCCTGTCATGGTGTTAAAGGCCCTAACCAGTCCGCTAAGCTCGTCCCGTCCCTTTGTCTCAAGGCTGAAGTTTAGATCTCCCTGTGCTATCCTGTGGGTTGCATCTGCAAGCATGAGAACGGGCTCGGTAATGCTCTTTGCAAGCTTGAGGGCAAACCAGATGGAAACAAAGATTATGAGAAGTGTTATGAGAAAAAGCGTGGAAAGAAGGCTTGTCTTAAGGGGTGTCTGAAACACCTTTAGCTGTTTGTATTCCTCAAAACCCTTCCTAACCTCGTCAAGCTGGCTTACTATATCCTGCCCAAGTACCCTTCCAATCTCAATGTATCCAATGAGGTTTCCATCAGGGCCTGAAAGGGGCTGCACCACCCTGAGAAGTGTTCCAGAGGCGATGTCAAGGGAGGTGACCAAAGGCCCATTCTTTTCACTCAGACCCTTGAGCCTTTGGTGGTCTATTTCAGAAACGTCCTCGGTTATTGGTAGCCAGCTCTTGCGCCATATCCTGTTGCCATAAGGGTCAAGCACACTGATGTAATTTATTGGCAGCTTCCTTATGCAGGAGATGGCCGGGTCTCCTACCGCGGCTATACTGAATATGTCACTTATACAATCTTCATCAAGCTGTCCTGTGGGACCCTTGTTGCACCTGAGTACCACCTGCCTGGCTATCACTTCTTCAATACTGTTTAGTTGTTTAATCTGGTCCTTATAGTAGTTCCTGCCAATGGATATAGCCTGTTCAAGGCTCCTTTCTATCTTTATGTCAAACCAGTAGGCAAGACTTGTCTGAAGGAACTGGAATGAAATGAAAAAAAGGAGAATAGTAGGAAGGAGAGATATTATTACAAAAGCAACCGTAAGCTTTGTCTTTAGCTTTGCACCAAGTAGGTGACTCCTTTCTTCAAACAGCAGTTTTACCAGGTTTCTTATGACAAGAAAGCTCAGTACGAGGATCAGCAGGAGATTTATGTTTATAACCGCAAAGATAAGGACGTTACTGTACTTTGGAAGGGGCCTAATAAAGGCAACAAGTTTGTATTCTATTATGGAAAAGATTACCAGCAGAATGATTATTACAGCTGCCAGTAACCGTTCCCTGTTTTTCTTTTGTTCAAAAAGTGAATTCAAAATCATAGGTCTTTGACGAAAATCCAAAGGAAGAGAAAAACTTGACCAGCCGAGAGAATGGCATTGAGGACTTTCCTTTTTCCGCCTCCGCCTTTATCTCTATGGTGTATTTCTTGCCCTTCTCAAGGCGGGTCAGGGGGACAAGCCTTATCTTTTCAATAGATAAAAGAAATTTCTTGGCACTTTTGAGATTGTCCACAGAAACGAGCTTGGTTGAAGGGTAATCAAAGTAGAGGAAGTACTTATTCTTGAGATTATCAAAACTTATGGTTCGTCTAAGTGCTATAGATTTTATTTCATCGTCCCACAAAAGTCCCTTTTTCTTAAGCGTAATTTGAAAGATATAACGTACAGGGACACCGCTTTGAATAAGCTCTTCCATCCTCCGAGGCATACCGTTAGAAAGTCTGAAGGAGAGAAAGAGGCTGTCATGGTTCAGGGTAAGAGAGACATTTGATATTTCTGGCCCTGTTTCTTTTGAAGCGAGAACCAAGGTTGGAGAAGAAAAAAAAAGTGCAGGTATAAAATAAGACAGAAAAACCCAGGGAAAGCCCAACTGGCTTTCACGAACGGAGCGGTGTCTCTATGCCCTCTGTCAGTCAAGACCCCTATCCTTCCTATTTTTTCCTTTCAAGAACATAAAGGGCAAGGACCTTCATGTTACTCTTTGTCAAAGAGTCTGGAAATATATCCAGGCTTTCACATGCGCGATCCACAAGGTTTCGGGCCTTTTTTATGGTGTAATGAATGCCACCGGTTTCCATGAGGAGCTCTCGTACCCAGTTGAAATCGGACATGGAAGCGTAACCCTGGCAAAGAAGATTCATTAGCCTGTCCCTGCTCTGTCTAGAGGCCCTTTCAAGGGCCACAACTATGGGAAGGGTGAGCTTTCCTTCGGCAAGGTCCGTACCAATTACCTTTCCAAATTCACTCGAATCGGCCGTGTAATCAAGCACGTCATCCACCATCTGAAAGGCCTGGCCTATGCAAAGTCCATAGTTGCTAAGGGCCTCGATCTCGTCAAGGTTCCCGCCGGCCATTATGGCCCCTATTCGACAGGATGTTGAAATAAGAGCAGCCGTTTTCCTGTATATCACATCCAGATACGTCTTTTCATCGAAACTTGGCACCTTGGCATGCAGAAGTTGGATAATTTCACCTTCAGACATAAGCGCCACCGTCTTGGAAATAGCCCTGGCTATGCGGATATCCTCAAACCTTGTTGCCAGTTCTATGGCCCTTGCATACAGAAAGTCCCCCACAAGAACCGCGGCGCTGTTGCCCCAGATCTTGTAGGCCGGGGCCTTTCCCCTCCTCATCTCGCCGGCATCAACCACATCGTCGTGGAGGAGGCTGGCTGCGTGAAGGTATTCAGGCACTGCGGAAAGGTCGTATATGTCTTCGGAATTGTAGTCACAAAGTCTTGCTGCACACACCGTGAGAAGTGGTCTTAGTCTCTTTCCGCCGGCAAAGATTATGTGACTGCTTATCTGGTTGACAAAGGAGATGTGAGATGCAAAGTGTTTTTTTAAGGTGGTCTCTATTTTGACCAGATCAGGCTGAAAAAAGTCCAGCACCTTGTCTAGCGAACTTTTTGAACCAGGGATTTTGTTAAGTTTTACAGCCAAACCAGACTCCGCAAAAATCGATTTTCTTAGGAGTTAACACAAAAAACAGACTTAACACAACATCTGGCACCAAGAAAATTTATTTTCACAAACAAAAACATGATTTTAAATCACGGTTCATTTAATATCATAGGATGATCCATAAAAAAATGTTTTTCACGGTTTTGCGCCCCATTTGGTACTATCATGTCGAGCTTTGACAAAAATATGACACCCATGCTCAAACAGTACCTGGATATAAAAAAACAGTATCCAGGCTGCATCCTCTTTTTCAGAATGGGAGATTTTTATGAGATGTTCTTTGAGGATGCAGTAAGTGCGTCAAAAATCCTTCAAATAACCCTGACCTCCAGAGACAAAAACAAGGAAAATCCCATCCCCATGTGCGGCATCCCTTACCATGCAGCAGATGGATACATAACCAAGCTGGTTGGTGCAGGGAAAAGGGTGGCCATTTGTGAACAGGTTGAAGACCCCAAAAAGGCTAAGGGCATTGTAAAAAGGCGGGTCATAAGGGTTGTAACCCCCGGGCTTCTAACAATAGACGGAGGCCTTAGCTCAAAGGAGAACAATTTTATTTCTGCCATGGCTATGGATGCCCGGAAGGGGATGTTTGCAGTTGCAAGCCTTGATATAACCACAGGCGAATTCAAGGTTACTGAGACAAGGGATGAGGATGCAGCCCTGGCTGAACTTTTCAGGATACAGCCCAGGGAGCTCTTGTTGCCAGAGTCTCTCAAGGGAAGCAACACGGTTTCAAGGATAAAGCAGGCCATTGCTGGGGTGTATATGAGCTGGCAGCCTGACGCTGGTTTCGGGCCAAAAAGGGCGGAACAGGCCCTTAAGGATCATTTTGATGTGCTCACCCTCGAAGGCTTTGGCCTGAAAAAGGCTTCCTTGTCAATATGCGCAGCAGGGGCGCTCCTTGTTTACTGTCTTGAGACACACCACGGAAGCATACAACACGTCCAGACCCTTTCTCCTTACACCCTTGATGGATACCTCCGGCTGGATGAATCAACTGTGAGAAACCTCGAGTTAGTTGCAAACAGCCTGGATGGAAAGGTAAGGGGTTCACTTCTTGGGGTCATAGACAAGACCTCAACGCCCATGGGTGGGAGGCTTTTGAAAAAGTGGCTTCTTTATCCCCTTGTGGATATCGGGCGGATTGAGATGCGCCTTGACGCCGTGGAGACACTTTGCGCCCTTTCTGATGAGCGTGCAAGACTAAGGGCGCTTTTAAGAAAAATCTACGACATGGAAAGGCTCGTGGGCAAGGTGGTTATGGAGACGGCAGGCCCCAGGGACCTTCTCGCCCTGCGAGACTCCCTGGGTATTCTTCCTGAAATCCGAGGGGTTCTATCCTCCATAATGGCTGCAAAGGCAGGTCACGGGGAAGGCCTGATTGCCCAGCTCTATTCCAGGGTGGATCCCCTTGAAGACGTACATCAGCTCATAGCAAGGGCCATACGAGATGAGGCCCCTGCAGTGCTTCGAGATGGTAATGTCATAAAGGAGGGGTTCCACGAGGAACTTGATGAGCTGATTAACATCCAGAAAAAGGGCAGGGGCTTCATTGCAGAAATGGAGGCAAGGGAAAGGGAACGAACCGGCATTTCAAAGCTCAAGATAGGTTACAATAGGGTCTTTGGCTACTATATCGAGGTTTCAAAGTCCTTGGTTTCAAAGGTGCCAGAAACCTACATAAGAAAGCAGACCCTTGCCTCTGCAGAGCGCTACATCACACCAGAGCTCAAGGAAATCGAGGAAAAGATACTTACTGCCCAGGAAAAAAGGCTTGAGCTTGAGGCGGATATATTTCGAAACATCAGGGAAGAGGTTGCACGTGAGGCAAAAAGGATACAGGAAAGCGCATCAGCCCTTGCCCAAATAGATTGTCTTTGCAGCCTGGCGGAAACGGCAGAGAACTACGATTATGTAAGGCCCAAAATGACAAAAGGTGACGAGGTCGTCATCATTCAGGGTCGTCATCCAGTTGTTGAGTTGAATCTGGAAAACCAGGCCTTTGTGCCCAATGACATAAGGCTGAATCACAAGGACAGCCTTGTGGTTCTCATTACTGGGCCTAACATGGCGGGAAAGTCGACGGTTTTGAGGCAGACTGCGCTAATTTGTCTCATGGCCCAGATGGGTGGCTTTGTTCCTGCAAAAAAGGCGCGTCTTCCCGTGCTCGACAAGATATTTACCAGGGTTGGAGCAACGGATTATCTCTCCAGGGGCCAGAGCACCTTCATGGTGGAGATGAAGGAGACAGCCAATATTTTGAACAACGCAACGTCAAAAAGTCTGGTAATCCTTGACGAGATTGGAAGGGGAACCAGCACCTACGACGGGCTTTCGATAGCCTGGGCCGTTGCCGAGCATCTTCTTTTCAAGGACAAGAAGGGGGTCAAAACCCTTTTTGCAACCCACTATCATGAGCTAACGGCCCTTGCAAGGCAGCACACAAAGGTGAAAAACCTCCACGTCGAGGTCAAGGAGCACGAAAATCGAATTTACTTCCTTCATACCCTCAGGGAAGGTGCCACCAGCAAAAGCTATGGCATCCAGGTTGCAGCCCTTGCAGGAGTGCCGCTGGAGGTAATTGAAAACGCATCCCGAATATTGAACCAAATCGAAAACAAGAGCAAGGGAAAGATGGTTCCAGTTGCCTCGGTGGACTCTTCAGGCTATAAGATAGTGGTTCAAAAGACCCTTCCAATGAAGGGCTGCGAGGATGGAGAAATAAGAAAAAGATTGACCGAGGTCGATATAAACAGGATCACACCCCTTGAAGCACTTAATATCCTGGATGAACTCTGCAGAACTGTTAAGGCCAAGAATTGAGCGCAATCCCTGTTAAGCAAGCAATCCTGACTGTAGCCCTGGTTATTATCACAACGCTGGTGGTGACTCTGGCTGTCCCTTTTCTTTCCTTTGAAAGTCAGTGTGCATTGGCCTCCTCAAGGTCAGCAGCCGCGGAATACAAGGATGCAAAGGCTGCGTATCAAAGGCTTGCGGCAAGTTCCAGGCTACGAAAGTACAGAAAAAACTGGATAAGGGTCATTAACAGGTTCAGAAAGGTATATCTGGCACACCCAGACGATCCGGACATAGCCCCAAAGGCCCTTTTTATGATGGCCCGCTGTTATAGTGGACTTTATGGCTATTCAAGGCGGCTGTCTGACATACAGGAGGCCGTTGAGCGCTATCAGGTCCTTGTGGAACGTTTTCCCCTTAGCAGGCTCGCAGACGATGCCCTTTATGAGATAGGCCAGATTTACAAGATGACAGGCAGGCCAAGCAGTGCCATTGCGGCCTGGAAAAAGATTTTAAGGGACTATCCAAATGGCAGCCACGCACGATTTGCCAGGCAGAGGCTTGCCAGGATGGGGGTAAAGATCGAAAAAAGACCAGGCCAAGTTTCTTCTGCCCAAAGTAAACCCAAGCGCAAAAAAGAGGAGCCAAGGAAAAAGGTGGCGGCAGGTGGCAAAAAGAAGATCGCCGTCATAAAGGACATAAGATACTGGTCAGACAAGGACTACACCAGGGTTGTCATACATGCCTCAGCTCCTGTTTCCATAAAACAGGGAGAGCTGCCTGCGGACAAGAAGCGCGGCCTTCCAAAAAGGTTCTATCTGGATCTTTCTCCTGCCTATAAGAAAATAGGCCTTCCAGAGTACATAAAGATAGACAACGGGCTTTTGCGCTCTGTAAGGGCAGCCCAGTTTAAGCCAAAAACTGTGAGGGTGGTCTTTGATCTTAGAAAAACAGAAAAGACCAAGGTCTTTTATCTGGATGACCCCTTTCGCATTGTCACCGACGCCTTTGGCGCCCACTACGCCAAGAAAAAATGCAGTGTAAAGCCCCTTGCCGAGACCAAGGCTGGCTCAAAGACAAAATCCCCCATTCCAAGGAAAGGCAAGCTGTCCCTGGCCCAGCAGCTCGGTCTCTGTGTTCGCACCATCGTGGTTGATGCAGGACATGGGGGAAAGGACCCTGGCGCCAGGGGACCTCACGGCACCAGGGAAAAGGACGTTGTTCTTCAGATTGCCAAGAGACTAGCCCGCATATTGAAGAAGCAGCTTGGATGCAGGGTCATCATGACAAGGCGCTCGGACAGATATCTGCCCCTCACCCAGAGGACTGCCATTGCAAACGCCAACAAGGCGGATCTTTTCATATCCATCCATGCCAATGCAGCCCCCACAAGAAGGCTTCGTGGCGTGGAGACATATTTTCTCAACTTTGCGCTGGACGAGGATGCCATGAGGGTGGCCGCAAGGGAAAATGCCACCTCCAGAAAGAGGATAGGGCAGCTTAGGAGCATCCTCAATGACATTCTAAAAAACAGCAAGGTAAACGAGTCTTCCAGGCTTGCCAGAAAGGTCCAATACAGCCTGATAAAGACACTTAGAGCCCGTTATAAAAACATAAGAAACCTTGGTGTAAAGCAGGCCCCTTTCTTTGTTCTAATAGGTGCCAGGATGCCGAGCATTTTGGTGGAGACATCCTTCATAAGCAATCCTCAGGAAGAGAGAAGGCTTCGCTCCCCTGCCTATCAAGATGCCATTGCAAGGGGAATAGCAAGGGGCGTTATCCAGTATATTCAGGAGACCCAGCTTGCCTACAAACGCTAATCAGTCGGTTTTGCTGGATTTGTCCAGAGCGTCGGCGATTGCACTCAGGAGGCGGGATATCTTGAAGGGTTTTCTGAAATAAGAAAATCCCAGACGTTTTATCTCCTCTTCCTTCACCCTCTTATCAACGTAACCACTCATAAGTAAAATGGAGACGGTGGGGTTGGTCTTCCTTAGTTCACTTGCAAGATCCACCCCAGAGCCATCGGGCAAAACCACATCAGAAAGCAGCAAATCAAAGGGCCCTTTCTCCTTAAGGGCATCCCGTGCCTCCTGGAGGGTCTTGCATGAGGTTACGATATATCCGTTTTCAAGAAGCACCTCCCTGATGACCTTCCTCACCGCCTCTTCATCTTCCACAAGCAGGATTTTCTGTCCTTGGCCCTGGATCGAGGAAACGTCTTCGCCTCGGTCCTTGCCCTTTGCGGCTGCCTTCGGAGCTGCCGGAAAGTAGATATCAAAGGTGGTGCCCTTGGTTTCCTGGCTGTTTACGTCAATAAATCCACCATGCTGTTTTACAATGCCATAAACCACCGAAAGCCCAAGGCCCGTGCCCTTTCCAATCTCCTTTGTGGTGAAGAATGGGTCGAAAATCTGCTCAAGCACATCCTTTTTCATTCCAAGGCCGGTATCGCTGATGGAGAGTTTTACGAATTTTTTCTCCAGTCCAGGTTTGTCTAGAACCACGTTGGAGGTGCTGATGGTCAGGGTTCCACCCTCAGGCATGGCGTCCTTGGCATTTACCACCAGATTCATGATTATCTGATCCACAACTCCCGGGTCTGCAAGAATAGGCCAAAGGCCTTTTTCACCCTTAACTTCCAGTCTGATGTTTTCTCCAAGAGTGCTTTCCACCATGCTAAGCAGATTGCTAACCGCCTGGTTCAGGTCAATGATATCCCTTTCAAGCATCTTTCTCCTTGAGAAAATAAGCAATTGTCTGACCAAGTCTGTAGCCCTTGTTACTCCATACTGTATCTTGTCCAGGTACTTTTTCGTCTTTTCTGGTTCGTAATTGAAAAGGGGGATGAGGTCCAGGTTTATCTGTATGGCCGCAAGGATGTTGTTGAAATCATGGGCAATACCACCGGCAAGCATACCGATTGACTCCATCTTTTGGGCATGAAGGAGCAGGGATTCCAGTTCCTTTTCCCTGGTGACATCCTTTCTTATGGCAACAATTCCTCCCACGTTTCCAGCGTCTTTTTTTATGGGAAAGATCACGCAGTCTTCAATGAGATTTTTACCATCCTTTGCCTTGGATATCAGGCGTCCGCTCCATGCCTCCCCCTGCAAAAGGGCTCGCCATATCTCCTTGAAAGCAAAGGCGTTGCTTTCGTCCTCCCTGGCAAAATCCGCCTTGGTTCCAATTACCTCCTGGGCCTTGTAGCCAGTAAGCCTGGTATAAAAAGGATTTACGTACCTTATGGTGCCTGATGGATCAGTAATGACGATGGACTCAACTGCTTGTTCCACCACTGAAGCCAGTGTTTTGAGCCTTTCCTCAGCCTTTTTACGTGAGCGTATCTCGTTCTGGAGCCGCACAGAGTAGAAACGGTTTTTGATGAACTTGTGTAGAAGAATAAGATAGATGGTCCCTGATAGAAAGATGGCAAGGGCAAGCTCAAAGCGGTTCAGAAGGATTTCTTCGGTTGAGAAGATTTTTGCTACAGTTACGTCATGCTTGTAAAGGGGAAGGGATATGAGCCTAAAAAAGTTACCATTAAAGCAAGGGCCTTCATTACCAGAAGAGCTCTGGTCGTAGATGCAAAAGGACTTCGATGAGTGGTGTCCATTCATGGAGGAAGATGGGAGAATCCCCAAAAGTCTGCCAGTTACGTCCTTATTTCCAAAAATAAGTTCATTCTTGCCATCAAGAAAAAAGAGCCCATCTCTCAAAAAGTCGTCTCCAACTATATCCTTAAGTGTTGCCTCAAGGAGAATTGCTCCAGATATTGAATAGTTTTCAGAAAAGACAGGTCTTGAAACCAGTAGCACAGGCTCCTGGTCAAGCATACTTTTTTGAATTGCAGCAGAGGCTGTGCCGGAAAGGGCAGAAGACACAACCTTCATGAATGAGACATCCCTGCCTCTTAGTCCTATGTGGGAGCTGCAAACCACTATACCGCTATTTTCGAGAAATGAAACGCTGTGAACACCCAGCATCTTTTGCCACAAAAACAGACGGCTTGCGTCGTTCCATTCTTCTGTGGAAAGGGCTTGAATATCCAGGGCAAGAAGCTTGGTATCGGATAAAAGCCTTTTTTCCGTATCAGCCACCACCTGCTGGTAGGTTCTTACTGCCTCGTAGGCCCTTGAGAGAATGGAACAGGTCTGGTTCGCTTCCATGTGAACCACAAGAAAGACGGCAAGAGCGAAAAGGATGGCGCATGCGCCGAGGCCTTCCAAATATGCCCTTGTCACCCTTGGAGAGCCAAATATGAACCTTACGGACAAGAAGCTTGCAAGCGCAAGAAGCAGGCATTGAAGGCCCAACAATAAGGATACGGGCCATATGGCCATAACCGCTTCAATGACAATGGCAGAGGCCAGAACGTAAAGTGCAGTGTGAAAACCTCTATTTGTATTGCGCACAAGAAAATAGATAACAATGCAGGTTAAAACACAAGCCATTAACACGAAGGAGAAGAGTCTCGAGTCTGTCCAGGCAGCGGCCAAAGGGTAGGAGTAGAAGAGGAATTTTAGTATGCCAAGACAGGCAATCAGAAAGGAAGCAGAAAAACCGATTTTTTGGACCCCATTCTCTCTGTCCCTAATGGAAGCCAATATGAGGGCGCAAAAGATGAAGAGGCTGGAGGCCAGGGCATTTAAGGCTATATATAGAAAGCCGACCATTAAATCAGTTCATCCACCAGACACAAGACACTTGGCGATAGCCTTATTCCAAGTTCCAGTGCACGTTTTTTATTTACAATGACCTGAAATCTTTCAGCGTCTTCAACGGGGAGCCTTTTTATATCCACACCGTCCAACAGCATTCCAGCCATCTGTCCAGCCTGATAACCCATGTGAAACATGTCCACGTTGGCTCCGCCAAAAAAGCCGGCCTTGGTAAAGGACTTGTTCACAGCAATGTCTATTTTGTGTACCCTGCTAGTTATCTCTGGAACCATGGCATCAAGGGCCACGCGTTCACCTTTTGACTGGTCAAAAATGGAAAGGACAAGGGGAAAATAGGCACAAATACTTTGGTCCTTGTTTATGAGCTCTGCTTTTTCTGCAATTTCCTTCATGTTCGATACGGAGAAGTACCGGATATTATCCCTGACCCCGGCAGCCTTGAGGCGACTGCTTATTTGCTGCCTGCCCTTTTCTCCCATGAAGTCTGTGGAATAGAGGATTCCCAGGCTGCAGGGCCATTTACCAATAAGTTTTAGAAAATCAACCTGTTGATTCAGGAATAGATGCTCCAGGACGCCTGTGATGTTGCTAGTAGGTATCCGCCCCTTAAGAAACGGAGACATTCTGTTGTACGAGGAAATGTCTCCGTTTATGCCGGAAAAGATTACAAAGGTGTCTTTCATGTGATTGAGGGCAAGCCCCACCTTTAATAGGGCAACATCATCAACGGTGATCACGATTCGCGGGTGAGTCGCCCTTATCTGCCTGATTGCCGCTTGGGCCCTTTTCTGTACCTCTTTTTCAGGAAGTCTCTTGGAATGTAGATAAAATTTGTGGATGGGAAGGTCCTTGTGGGGACCTTCGTTTAGGGCCTGGAGGATTCCCTCAAGCTGGGGCTTGCCGCAAAGATCCTCCCTTGAGTAACTAAGCACTATGAAGATTGATTCCTCGTGAAGATGGGTTGAGAGAAAGGAGTGGGAAAAAGAAGACAAAGCAAAAAAAAGTACAAGCACAAAAAAAGCTACTCTGGTAGCCAAAAAAGTCATTCTGCACCTTTTTAAATGTTAGACGAGATAAAAGGAGAAATTACGAGTTTATTAACCCCCTTCAAAATTTTATGATAGCAAATATTTTTATTTTTGCAATGAGTCAGGTATTCTTGAGGAAGGCCGAGGCAGTTCCTGAAAGCCGTGGGATGGCGGGGCGGAAATCCGCCCCGTAGGTGTTGCTACTTCTTTTTGTGGCAGGTGGAGCAGGACTTGCCCTTTGGCACCTTCTTTTCTACATGACATGGCCAGCAGAATTTTTTGTGGAAATCGTTGCTC
>JALWYS010000170.1 GCA_027003115.1 Deltaproteobacteria bacterium
AAGAGCTTTGCACCGTAGAAAGTGTGGCCTTTGTCAACCTTGACGAGGAAGCGGCAAAAAAGGCGTGCGTGCTTGCATCCAGGACAGGCCTCAGAGGCATGGATGCCATAGTGGTCCAGGTTTCCCTAGAGTACAATACCCGGCTTGTAAGCTTTGACAAGGAGATGGTACGAAAGGTCTCACTCCTGACGAATAAATAGGAAAATCCACAGCTTACCTGCATCCCCCATCGTTTTGCCTTTCATCTATTGCTCCATTATGTTAATGCAAATTGATTAGGTGCATCAGGGAGCATTCCCTATTTGTTCCCTCATTATTTCAATTTTATCTCCTTGTAAACGCTTTACTCCATGTTTAAACTTTTTTAAAATGTGAAAAATCAGGAGGTGAGGCCATGAGCACCTATTCCGAGGATTTTAAAAGGGCCCTTGAGATTGGGCGTCCACCAAACGTAAGCAAGCTTTTCCCCAATTCAAAGGCGCTCATTGTAAGCGGCAAGGTCATTGACAGGGCGCTTCTTAAAAAGGGTAAGGCCATGACCATTGCTGCAAATGCACGAAATTACATAATCGTTAGGGGCGTTCTTGCAGCTGCACAGCGGGCAAATGCCGCTGTAATTATGGAGATCGCAAGATCCGAAGGGGGGGCTAACGCCTACTGCGCCACAAATTTCTGGAATCTCGCCCGCAGGGTGGATCAGGTTGCTAACGAGCTTGGCATCACCGTTCCAGTGGCCATTCATGCAGATCATTACGGAATCAAGAAAAAGGAGGACATAGAGCCTGCAAAAACAGAGATTCCAACACTGTTCGAGGCAGGCGTAACATCCATAGCCATTGATGCTTCACACCTTCCAGACGATGAAAACCTTCTGGCAAATATTGAGCTGAATCCATACGTTCCAAAGTGGGCAGGGCTTGAGACGGAAGTTGGTGAGATAAAGGGCAAAGAGGGGCTTTCTACAGTGGAAGAGGCCCTCTTTCTCATTCAAGGATTAAATGCCCACGATATATTCCCCGACTGGATAGCCCTTAATAATGGAACAACCCACGGAATTCAGGCAAGTGATCAGGGGATACAGGTGGATCTTACCGCAGAGATCCACAAGGCCCTTGAGCCCTATAAGGTATCAGGCGCTCAGCATGGCACCTCCGGTAACAACTCCGAGCGTCTTAGACAGATCGCAGAGAAGACCAGGACCACCAAGGCAAATGTTGCAACTGCCCTTCAGATGATAAGCTGGGGTGTAAAGGTGGATGATTATGGAAACGCCGTCATGGACGAAAACGGCGAGTTCATAAAGCTCAAGGATCAAGGTGTAACAGAAGAGCTTTGGGAGGAGATGAAGGCCTATGCCAAGGAGCGGGGCTGGAAAGGAGGAGCCTACAAGAAGCTGAACCTGCCCTTTGAGAACAAGATCATGGGCCAGCCAAAGGAAATCAGGGAGCGCATGGCAAAGGGTGTGGAGGAGTTTGTCTATGATCTTCTGGTAAACGTCTTTAATGCCGCAGACACTGCGCCCATTGCCATTGATATAATCCTTGAAAAGGGCTCCTATGACATAGGTCCAAAGGCCACCAGGATCGAAGATCCAGCCGAGTGGACACCTGAAAAGATAAGAGAGAAGGCCAAATCACTAAATTCCGATAAGGGCCCTAGCGGGGACTTTGACGACTAAGGGTGAGGATAACCGGAGGAATCCTTAGGGGCAGGAGACTTTCCTGCCCCCAGGGAAGGATAGTTAGACCCACCACTGACAGGGTGAGGGAGGCCCTGTTTGACATCCTTTCCTCAAAATACATAGAAAGCTGGGGAAAAATACACGCGGCCGATCTTTTTGCTGGCACGGGTGCCCTTGGTCTGGAGGCGCTTTCAAGAGGCGCAAAGGCCTGTATTTTTGTGGAAAAAAATAGAGGCGCCTTGGAAGTCCTCAGAAAGAACCTGGCCTTGGCAAAGGGGTTGAATTGTAAGGTAAGGGTCATACCTACCGATGTATATTCCTTTCTTAAAAGGACCTGGAAAGAGGAAGACGTATTTCGTGCAGACCTTGTCTTTGCAGACCCCCCATATGCCAAGGGTCACATGAAGAGGCTTTTGACAGCCCTTTCAAGGGATGATAGCCTTCTTGCAGACGATGCAATTATTGTCATAGAGGAGGATAAGAGGGAAAATTTTTCAAATCTTCCCGGCTTCAGACTTTTTGAGAAAAGGGTCTATGGAGATACGGCCCTTTTTTTCATTGAAAGGACAAATGGCAAGAAATGGAAAGGATAATCGTATATCCGGGCACCTTTGACCCTGTTACCTACGGACATATCGATCTTATAAAAAGGGCACTAAGGATTTTTGACAAGGTGATAGTGGCTGTTGGGCAAAACCCGGCAAAGGCCCCCCTTTTTACCACAGATGAAAGAATAGATATGATTCTAAGATCCATTGAGCCTTCCCAGAATGTGGACGTGGAGTCCTTTGATTGCCTGCTTGTGGATTTTGTTAGAAAAAAGGGGGCATGCGCCATATTGAGGGGGCTTAGGGCCGTTTCTGACTTCGAATTTGAGCTTCAACGGGCCATAATGAACAGGAAGCTTGACAGGAGCATTGAAACTGTCTTCTTGATGACAGGCTTTAGGTGGATATACATAAGTTCAACAATTGTCAAGGAAGCTGCCCAGTTTGGAGGAAGCCTTGACGGGCTTGTGCCGCCCCATGTTGAGGAGGCAATGAGGAAGAAGTTTGGCTTTTCAAACGGAAATGGGCGGCGCAATTGTTAAGATTCAAACGCCTATAAAAGGCCCTCTGATTTTTCCCCAAATACCTCTGCGCTAAAGACGAGTATCTTTGTGTTGGGGTCTTTCCAGCACCCTGGCATCATTCCAGCCTTAATGCAGGTTTGATCCAAGAAGGTGTAACGGTCCCACCCGTGTTCCGTTGCAACCTGTGGCAGAAGCACCCCATGATAGGGCCCGTTAATGAGATAGATGCCATGTTTTCCCACTTCTATCTCTTCTGGGCTTGAAACAGGCTCGAGGGGAGTGAGGGCAGATATCTCTATGTCTATTTCAGGTAGTTCGTGGGGCCCAAGGGGCTTAAAACGCGGGTCCTGAAAGGCCGCTGCAATGGCCATGTCCGCAACTGTTTCGTAAAGCGGTTTTTCAGAAACAAAGTTTCCGATGCAGCCCCTTAACTGCCCATGCTTGTGAAGGGTCACAAACGCCCCCCTTTTTTCCAAGAGTCCTGGGCTTGATACCAGGGGTAGCTCCAATGCCCTTCCGCTAAGCTCTGCCTCTATGGCGTTTCTGG
This sequence comes from Deltaproteobacteria bacterium, assembly GCA_027003115.1. Taxonomy (GTDB): domain Bacteria; phylum Desulfobacterota; class Dissulfuribacteria; order Dissulfuribacterales; family QOAL01; genus JAADCZ01. Next base: position 3,301 of record JALWYS010000170.1, read on the forward strand.
CGAGTTTGAGCAGGAATATCCTTTCTTCCCTTGTTAGAGCCATGGCCGCCTCCTTGTCGGTTTAATCGGTTTTAAAGGCGCCAGTAGCGGATGCTTCCGTCTTCAAAGTCCCTTTTGTTAAACATGCTTTTGACATCCACTACCACTCCCTTGTCAGGGGTAAGCATCTCTTTAACAGCCTCTGATCCTTTTTTAATATAATCATCGTGGGCCACTGCCAATATGACTGCATCAGAATTTGGAGGAGGCTCCTTTACCAGCCTTATGCCATAGACCTGTTCTGCCTCCTTGGGATCTGCCATTGGGTCATGGACAAGGGGCTCTATTCCGTATTCCCTAAGCTCGGAAATGATATCTATCACCTTTGTGTTTCTTATGTCCGGGCAGTTCTCCTTGAAGGTGAGCCCAAGGATTGCCACCCTTGCTCCCTGCACCCTAAGGCCTGCATGGATAAGTTCCTTGACTGTTCTCTGCGCGATATAGGCCCCCATGGAGTCGTTTATCCTGCGGCCTGCAAGGATTACTTCTGGCCTGTAGCCTGTCATTTGGGCGCAGTATGTAAGATAGTAGGGATCAACTCCAATACAGTGCCCCCCTACAAGACCTGGCCTGAAGGGAAGAAAGTTCCACTTGGTTGAGGCCGCATCCAGCACGTCCTTGGTGTCTATATCCAGACGGTTAAATATGATGGCAAGTTCGTTCATAAGGGCAATGTTCAGGTCCCTCTGGGTGTTTTCTATGACCTTTGCAGCCTCTGCTACCCGGATGCTTGCAGCCCTGTAAACCCCTGCTTCCACAACCTGTTCGTAAAGGGAAGCAACAATATCCAGAGTCTCATCATCCTGGGCGGAGACCACCTTTACTATCTTGGCCAGGGTATGTTCCTTGTCCCCAGGGTTTATTCGTTCCGGGGAATAGCCCACCTTAAAGTCCTTGCCGTTTTTGAGCCCCGATGTCCTCTCAAGAATGGGTACACATACGTCCTCGGTTACTCCAGGATATACAGTGGATTCATAGATGACCACCGTTCCTGGAGTTAGAGCCGACCCCACAAGTTCGGAGGCGGATTCTATATGACGAAGATCAGGCAGATGCGTGTTGGTAATGGGTGTAGGCACCGCCACAATAATGGCCTCGGCCTTTTCAAGGTCCTTTGGATCCGTAGTGAAAACGAGATTCCTGGCCTCCTTAAAGTCCTCCTCAGAAACCTCTCCTGTGGGATCGCAGAATTTTTTAAAGTTTTCTATCTTTTCCCGGCTGATATCAAGGCCAATGCAGTCCATCTTCTTTCCAAAGGCCACTGCCAGGGGAAGACCAACATATCCAAGCCCCACCACTGCCACTGTTTCTATAGCCATAAATACCTCCAATTCGGTTGAGTCATGATGACTTTTTAACTCTTTTACGAGTGTTAGGCAAAATCAATCATAAAAAGGTCCAATGAATTTTTCCAGTTACAGGAATTTTTAATAAACACGATTTTTTTTATCTTCTTTATTGACAAAGGTTTATGGTTCTGGTATTAAATAGTAATCATTATCAAAAAGGATTTTATTTCCAATGCGAATTACTAATCAGCGTGAAATCATACTGGAAGAGCTCAGGAGGCTTAAGACTCATCCTACAGCAGATGAGCTTTACGAGGTTGTTAAAAAGCGTCTTCCCAGAATAAGCATAGCCACTGTTTATCGTAACCTTGAGAGGTTGTCAGAGGCAGGCATAATACATAAATTAGAATACGGTGGTCGTCAAAAGAGGTTTGACGGGGATGTTCGCCCGCACAGCCATGTCTTTTGTGTAAGGTGCGGAAGGATTTCAGACGTGGATACTGTTGAAGGGTTAAGTGTCAGGGCAATGGTTTTGGATCCAAAGGGATTTGAGATAATAGAGGGCAGTTTGCAGTTTGAAGGTATTTGCCCGGAGTGTCAAAAGGGGAATTCCCTTACCACCAACTAGTTGTCTTAAATTATTTGTTTATAAAAATATTTTGTAATAAAATAATAAATTAGGAGGTACTTTCATGGCTTGTAAATGTAAGAGCAAGGGAGACAAGGAGATCAAGCTAACCGAGGAGCAGGAAAAGATCCTTAATGCAATGGCAAAGATGGACGGTCCGGTAGCTTCCAGGGACATTTCTGAGGCAACAGGAATTCCCTCAAAATCATTAAGCTGCAGGATAAGAAGCCTTAAGAACAAGGGGCTTTTGGACAGTCCTGCAAGGTGCAAATACGAACTTACAGAGGCAGGACGCCAGCTAGCCGGCGTGTGATTTATTAGGAAAAAGAAAAGAAGTGAAAGAAGGGAACATACAATGAGCTCACTTAAAGGAACTGAAACGGAAAAGAATCTTTTAAAGGCCTTTGCCGGGGAATCCCAGGCCAGGAACCGCTATACCTACTTTGCAAGTAAGGCCAAGAATGAAGGCTATGTGCAGATCGCTGCAGTTTTTGAAGAGACGGCCAATCAGGAAAAAGAGCATGCAAAAAGGCTGTTTAAATATCTAGAGGGCGGCGAGGTGGAAATTACCGCCAGTTTCCCTGCAGGCGTCATAGGAGATACCCTGGAAAACCTCAAGGCAGCGGCAGCAGGTGAAAATTACGAGCACACCCAGATGTATCCGGAATTTGCCGCAAAGGCTAGGGAAGAGGGATTTGACGAGATAGCCTGCGTATTTGAGGCCATAGCAGTGGCGGAAAAGTTCCATGAGGAGCGTTATAAGGCCCTGGCCGCGAATATAGAGCAGGGCAAGGTCTTTAAAAGGGATGAGCCTGTTAAATGGCGTTGCAGGAACTGCGGTTACATACACGAGGGGAATGAGCCGCCTGAGAAGTGTCCTGCATGCGCCCATCCCAAGGGATATTTTGAGCTTTTGGTAGAAACCTGGTAGTTGCCAGGAAAAAAATAAAAAAAGACAAGGAGGAAGAGAAAATGTGTGTAATGGTAACCAAGAAGGCTCCAGATTTTAAGGCCCAGGCAGTAATCCCCAACGATGCCATAGAGGAGATATCCCTTTCCCAGTTCAAGGGCAAATATGTCCTGCTGTTTTTCTATCCACTTGATTTTACCTTTGTCTGACCAACGGAGATAATCGCCTTGGACAAGGCGGCAGACAAGTTCCGCGAAAAAAACTGCGAGCTCCTGGCCATTTCCGTTGATTCTCCTTACACCCACTATGCCTGGAGGCAGACGCCCGTGGAAGAAGGCGGTGTAGGAAAGATCAGCTATCCTTTGGTGTCTGATCTCACAAAGAAGATATCCCTTTCTTATGGGGTTCTGCTGGAGGAAGAGGGGATTGCGCTCAGGGGACTGTTCCTCCTTGATAAGGACGGTGTTGTAAGGCACCAGCTTGTTAACGATCTACCACTTGGAAGAAATATCGATGAGGCCCTCCGGATACTTGAGGCCCTGCAGTTTCATGAGGCCCAGGGTGAGGTTTGTCCTGCCAACTGGAGGCCAGGTGATGAGGCAATGAAGCCCACTGCAGAGGGCGTAAAGGAGTACCTGTCAAAACACGCAAAGTAGAAGAAACTGCAGATATAGACGGTGTTAAAAAGTTGTTAAAAAAGGTCTGGCAGGGGAAAGTGACCCTTGCCAGGCCAAATAAAAGGCGGGGAATATTTGAAAACTAAAAGAAGAGACAGGCAGGAGGAAGGAAAATGACCAGGAAACTGATTTTGATACTTTTTACATTGGCCGTTTTTGGGATCCCGTCCACACTTTTGGGTGCACAGATGGGTAAACACAAGTATAGCGATTTTAGCAAGCCAAAGAAGTGCGCCATGTGCCACAAGGCCATCTATCAGGAGTGGCAAGAGAGCCTAATGTCCCAGAGTTATACTCACAAATGGGACCAGGTGGAGTATTTTAAGCTCGCCCTTCCACATTCCAAGAAGCTTGCCAAGGTTGCAGGGGTAAAGGCAGGTTGCATAGCGTGCCATGGACCTCTTGCCTTTTTATCAGGGGATATTCCTCCAAAGCCTGCCTCAGAAAACACTAGGGCCAATGAAGGTGTATCCTGCGATGTCTGTCATAGTATTACTGGGACCACGGAAAAGGAGCCCTTCAACTTCAGTTTCAAAGTGGAGCCTGGAAAGGTCAAAAACGGCCCAAGAAAAGACGCCAAGTCTTCTTTTCATTCCACCAGGTTCAGCGAGTTTCATAAAAGTGCAGAATTTTGTGCCACTTGCCACGATGAACAAAGCCCTTACGGTGCATGGGTGAAATCAACCTACCGTGAATGGAAGGCAGGACCCTATTCTAAGGAGGGTGTTGTCTGCCAGGATTGTCATATGCATAGGGCGCCTGGAAAGTCAGCCATTGGCGGAAAGCAAAGGAAGGACATTGCCCACCACGTATTTCAAGGTTCCCATTCTCCCACAAAACTTGCCGGTGCCGTGGATGTTGCCATCTATCTTAGCAAAAAAGAGCTATCGCCAGGAAATACTTTGAAACTCAGGGCGGTACTATTCAACGGAAAGGTTGGCCATGCCATTCCCTCTGGCTCATCCGAGGAGCGCATGCTCTGGCTGGAAGTCGTTGCGATCGATGCAAATGGCAAGAGCTATCAGATTCCCGTAACCCCAAAGGGATTTAAAGGAGAGCAGTACACCATTGCCGATTCAAAGGCCATGGCCTACCAGGCAATTGGAGAGATCATGGAAATAAAGGGTTTCAAAGGTCTTAAAAGGGATGGGGATGTGCCTGATGGGGCCAGGATATTCAGAAAACCCTTCTTCGATCCAAAGGGTCGTATGACTATATGTCAGTGGTATACCAAGGATAACACCCTTGTTGATTACAGGATAAAGCCCAGGGAAACAAAAATTGAAAATTACGTCTGGCAGCTTCCTGACAATCTGCCAAAGGGTAAGCTGACCATTAATGCAAATCTTTTCTATGCAGAGGTTCCAAGCTCGGTTGGCAAGTTTTTCAAGCTGCCAGAGACAGAATACAGATCCATATTGGTTAACAGTGCACGTATGACCCTCAACGTAAAGTAAAAAAGGGGTGAGACCATGAAGAGAAGACAGTTTGTAAAGGCAGGTGTAGCAGGAGCAACACTGTTGCTCGCAGGATCGGTAGTCCAGGCCGGTGGACAGAAAGAGGCGGATGCCAAGGCGGGTAAGATTAATACCCTTATGAATAAGGAAAATCCTACGGTCCTTGAGAAAAAACATGTTCCCCTTGTTGAGGCCCCAAAGTCTGTAAAGAAGGGGGAGTGGTTCCAGGTCAAGGTTAAGGTTGGTTTCATGATAGAGCACCCTTCAAAGCCGGATCACTGGATTGATCGGGTAGAACTTCAGGTGAACGGGAAAAAGGTTTCTGAGATAGTTAATGTCGCCGGAGGAACCACCTCGCCAAACGCCTGTTTCACCATCAGGCTGCAAAAGCCCGGTGACGTGAAACTCGAGGCAGTGGCAGATTGCAATATTCATGGAACCTGGCTCGGTGAGCCAGTTTACGTAAAGGTTATATAAAGGGTTTATAAAAGAAAAAGGAGTAAGTCATGACAAGGAAGATGCAAATCTACAAGTGTGAAATCTGCGGGAATATCGTGGAGATGGTCCACGAGGGGAAAGGGCAACTGGTCTGCTGCGGCAAGCCCATGGTCCTTCAAGAAGAGAACACCGTTGACGCAGCAACAGAAAAGCACGTGCCTGTAATCGAGAAGATCGACGGTGGCTACAAGGTAAAGGTTGGTAGCGTTGCCCACCCCATGGAAGATAAGCACTATATTGAATGGATAGAGCTCATTGAGGGTGATTTTTCCCAGAGGGTATTCTTGAAACCTGGCCAGGAGCCGGAGGCAAGCTTCTGTACTGATGCCTCAAGTGTTACCGCCAGGGCTTATTGCAACCTTCACGGACTTTGGAGGAGTTGAGCACCATGTTGAGCGAAAAGATGGAAAAGGCCCTTAACAAGCAGATAAACGCTGAACTCTATTCGGCATACCTCTACCTTTCCATGGCGTCATACTTTGAAAGCGTTGATCTTGAAGGTTGTGCAAACTGGATGAAAGCCCAGACCCAAGAAGAGATGATTCACGCCATGAAGATATATGACTTCGTAATAGAGCGTGGCGGGAGGGTCCTTCTCGATGCCATTGAGGCCCCCAAGCAGGAGTGGGATTCTGCACTTGCTGTTTTTGAGCACGCCTATGAGCATGAAAAGTATGTCACAAGCCTTATAAATGACCTCATGAACCTTGCCATAGAAGAAAAGGACCATGCAACCCAGATATTCCTCCAGTGGTTTGTGAGTGAGCAGGTAGAGGAAGAGGCATCTGCAAGCGGAGTGGTCCAGAAGCTGAAGCTTGCTGGCGGACCAGACGGAAAAGGCGGAGGCCTTTTCATGGTGGACAGGGAACTTGGCCAGCGTCCACTGCCTGTACCAATGCCTCAGGAATAAAAAGGGCAAGTCCTCCTTTTGGATTGAAATGGGCAGGGCCTTTCGGGGCCCTGCAACCTTGAACCAGGCCTTTGTCTCTGAATTTTTTTGACAAAATATTGCAAGGAGTAAAGAAATGGCAAGACCAGAAGAAATGTACCAGTGTCAGACGGTAAACTGTGGCTACATATACAACCCGGATAAGGGTGACAGGAAGGGCAAGATACCCAAGGGCACAAGGTTTGAGGACCTTCCAGATGACTGGAGATGCCCTGTTTGTGGTGCCACAAAGGCCATGTTCAAGCCCCTTGCAGGCGAAGGCTCGGTTGCTGAATCACATGCAGAGTCCACTGCCTGATTTTGGGGCTGAAACCCAAAAATAAACTTAAAATAAAAAGAGAGGTAAAGAGATATGAAACAGTATAGATGTACGGTGTGTGGTTACATTTACGATCCTACTAATGGGGATCCGGAAAACGGCATTAAAGCTGGTACTGCATTTGAGGATTTACCAGATGACTGGACATGCCCCATTTGCGGTGCCACCAAGGATCAGTTCGAGCCGGTTGAATAGGTGTACGGGAGGAGAAAATGCAGGTCTATGAGATAAAAAAGGATATCTACTGGGTGGGAGCCGTGGACTGGCTTGTAAGGGACTTCCATGGCTACTCCACCTACAAGGGCACTACTTACAATGCCTTTTTGATGTTTGATGAGAAAACCGTTCTTTTTGACACGGTGAAGCATAATCTTTGCTCCGATCTGGTCCATAGGATCAGGACCCTGACGGACCCGGAGAAGATAGATTACATTGTGGTAAACCACGTTGAGATGGACCACAGCGGGTCTCTGCCCGAGATTGTAGAGCTTGTAAAACCTGAGAAGATAATCTGTTCCAAGATGGGGCACAAGAATCTGCTTGCCCATTTCCACAAGCCGGATTGGCCTTACCACGTGGTGGAGAATGGGGAGACCATCTCAGTTGGGAAACGCTCCATCACTTTTATTGAAACCAGGATGCTTCACTGGCCAGACTCCATGTTCTCTTACGTACCAGAGGAAAAGCTCCTCATCTCAAGCGACGCCTTTGGCCAGCACCTTGGCACAAGCGAGCGCTTTGATGACGAGGTGGACCAGTCAGAGCTCATGTACCAGGCAAAGAAGTATTATGCCAACATACTCTATCTCTACTCTCCCCAGGTGAGAAAGCTGCTTAAGAGCGTGGCAGAGGCAGGTATTGAAATAGACATGATCGCACCTGACCACGGTGTCATCTGGAGAAAGGACCCTGGCAAGATACTCAAGGCCTACGAGGACTGGTCCCACCACAGGGGTACAAAAAAGGCCCTGGTCATCTACGATACCATGTGGCACAGCACGGAAAAGATGGCAAAGGCCGTGGCCGATGGTCTTGAATCAACTGGAATAAGCGTGAAACTCCTGGATCTTGCTGTGAACCACAGGAGTGAAATAGTAACTGATGTTATTGATGCCAAGGGAATATGCCTTGGGTGCCCTACCCTTAATAACGGGCTCCTTCCGGGCATGGCGGGATTTCTCATGTACCTCAGGGGCCTGAGACCTGCCCAGAAGTTCGGCTTTGCCTTTGGCTCTTACGGCTGGAGTGGGGAGTCCGTGAAGCACATGAACAAGGCCATGGAGGAGTGGAAGTTCGATCTCATAAACGAGGGCATAAGGGTCAAGTATGTGCCCACCCATGAGGACCTGAAAAAATGCAGGGAAGCAGGCCAGCTCATGGGTCAAAAGATAATAGAATCCCTGGAAAATCAGTAAAAATCACAAACAAATCAGGAGCGTTAATATAAATGAAGATATTAGTAGACAAAAACGTTGTCGAGTTTGAACCAGAAAATCCTCAAGAGGCCGCATCCCTGGAGGTCTTGTGGAAGGTGGTTGTGGACTGTTACGGGGACAACAAAAAGATTGTTCCCATGGGAAACTACGTCCCTGGTCACGATAAGGTGGCAAGGTTCCATATAGAGGGCATTCCTGGAGGACAGACCACCTTTTCCCAGGAACACAAGGTGGAAGAGGACTGCACCTATTATTGTGCAGTCTGTAACAAATACATGAACTGCAAGGCTGGTCAGCCAGTGCCCTTGTGCTGTGGCAAGGAAATGGAGCCCCTTGACTAGGACTTGGTGGATGCCCTTTTGGACAAGAGGCAAGGACAGTCTTGGATGACAAAAGTAACCAGGATCAGCGGACGGGAGCTTTCAAAACTCCTCAGTAAGGGAAGCCTTCCGTCCGTTTTACAATACGTCTCCGCCTATCCTCCCAAAAAACTTATTTCTCCCCTCATCAGAAACTTCTACAGGCCTGAAGGCCTAGACAGGTGGCTTGCCATCAGGGCCTTTGGCAAGGTGGTTGCCTCCCTTGCTGATGAAGACATGGAAGAGGCCAGGATAGTCATGAGAAGGCTCATGTGGAGCCTCAATGACGAGTCCGGCGGCATAGGCTGGGGGGCTCCTGAGGCTATGGCAGAGGCTATGGTCCAGAACGAGACCCTTGCCAAGGAGTATGCACGGATACTCCTTTCCTATGTCTGGGAGGAGGGGAACTTTCTTGAACATCTGCCCCTTAGAAGAGGGGGCCTTTGGGGTCTTTACAGGCTGGCAAAAAAGAGAACCGATATATTCAGGGAAATCGAGGCCTGGAAAATACTCAGGAAATACCTTTCAGATCCTGACGCAGAATCAAGGGCCCTTGCCATCCTTGCTCTGGGATTTAGCGGAGAAAAATCCCTCTGTGATGAAATAGCAAACAACCTCTCTGACAGGCGAATCGTGACCCTTTTTCTGGATGACAGGTTCGAGAAAATCTCCATTGCCGAGGCCGCAGCAAAGGCCCTTGAAACACTTTCCTGCAAGGACCGCTAGTTTAGCCCTTTTTTCTCCAATTTTTATAATTCCACGACTCAACTTTCGGACTTGTATTTCCCCCTCATCTAACGTCCTGAATTGTTTGCCATAGTGGTGTGGCTGGGTGCAGTAAGTGGATAATGGATTTCACTACAATGTCTGTTACTAGGCTGCATAGCT
>JALWYS010000171.1 GCA_027003115.1 Deltaproteobacteria bacterium
CTGTAAGGCTCGGCCAGGGATGGCCGAAACGTTGACAGGCTGTAGTGAAAAAATTGTTCTCTAATTTATGAATACAGGTGTCTCATTTTCATTGACACATTCCGGGATTTCCAAAGAAATTAGGCTACTTGCTAAAGAAGATAATGTCGAAATACACAACCTTGGTAACTTGCAAAAATTCTTAAAAAAATATTCTTTAAGTAGGGCAGATATATTTAAGAGATTGGAAAAAGGAAGATTGCGTATTTAATCCTATTCTAACGGTTTCCGAAAGCATTCATAGATACCTTATGGCATAGGTAATAATATGGAATATGCGGAAAACATAGTATCGATTTATACATGATTTTTGTTAACAACATAAATTACCAGGATACCCTGATGGCATTTGTCCGTTGAAAACCCGCCTTGTAAAGACCGGACACCTTATCAGGGAACTTAAGACAAGGTTCGGCACACCTATCATCGCGTTTTTGGTTGAAAGTTATCAAGAAAAATACCGCGATCTTGTAAGTAATGTCATATCTTACTCAGATTTTTACCTCCCTAGTCCATGTATATTGGAGACAATAGAGGAAGCAATTCGCTCGTGCCTGAGGCTTTCGTGAGATTATGTGCGGCCGCTTTGCATTCTGGGTAACAAGAAAGAGGCTCAAAGAGGAATTTGACCTGCCCGGCCCTGAAGATCCCCTTCCCGAGATTCCTGCCCGCTACAATATTGCCCCTGGAACCGACATTGCCGCAGTAAGAAATCTTCCTGATAAGCCCAGGGAGCTTGCCATGCTCCGCTGGGGCCTGATCCCTTCCTGGGCAAGGGACAAAAAGACGGGCTACAAGATGATAAACGCAAGGGCAGAGTCCGTAATGAAAAAGCCTGCCCAGAAACGCATTCAGGTACAGGCGGCGCTGCCTGATACCAGCCTCCGGCTTCTACGAGTGGCAGAAAAGGGACGGGAAAAAGCAGCCCTGGTTCATCACGCTAAAGGACACGGACCTTTTCGCCTTTGCAGGCCTGTGGGAGAGATGGAAAAATCCAGAGGATGAAGCCGAGGTCATAGAGTCCTGCACCATCATCACCACCGATTCCGATAAACTTGTCAGGCCCCTCCACGACCGCATGCCCGTTATCCTTGAAAGACCCGACTATGAAAGTTGGCTTTCAAGACAGACCCCGGACAGGGAACTTGCGGCGCTCCTTTGCCCCCTGCCTCCAGAAAAGATGACTGCCTGGCCGGTCAGTTCCAGAGTGAACAGCCCTTCTAATGATTCGCCGGAGTGCATAAGGCCCTTGGGCAGGGAATAAATTTGATCCGGGGGCCTTCAAAATAAAGGATGGCAGCCTCTTCTGTTTGCAAGGCATCGGCCAGGGTGGATTCAGGGATCTTTTATTTAGGAGGGAGAGTAAGTGGCAGAAGGGAAAGGAGCTAAGTTTAGTATGAGCAAGTACAGAGCAGTCAGTCAATAAGGTAGACCCTGGACACAAGTCTGTAATGCTTGCACAATTTAAAAGAGAATTTCGTGATTTCTGCAAACTTTAATATTTCATGTTATTTTTAATAATAATTTTCCTAATGATTTCGACAAAAAGGAGCAAAAAAATGGGCGGTCCTGGATCAGGATATTACCTCAGGTTCGATTCTAAGCAGACGGTAGAGTCCATGTATGATATCGATATCCGCTGGATGAAAAAACGTGGGCTTCTTGAGCCTGGCACCATAAGCAAAATATCTTGGAGTATCAACGGAGAGGAGACAGGTTCAGTCGGTTTCCAGGTTACAAAAAGCAGAATGATACTCAATTACAGAAATCAACATAACGGCGGTGAATGGGAAGATATTGAAGATGAAATATTCTTCACCTGGACGGGTTGTAATTATGGCGGAAAAAGGCAGTGGTTTCTCTGCCCAGGATGTCACAGGCGGGTAGCAATAATTTACGGTGGCAAATACTTCCGTTGCCGTCATTGCCACGATTTAACATACGCCTGTCAGCAGGAAAGCCCGCCCTTCAGACTCACCAGGAAGGCTCAAAAAATCAGGAAACGTCTAGGTGCCAGCTTATGTACCAGTGATCCGATAACTGAAAAGCCGAAATATATGTGCACTGGAAGACCTTTGAACTATTGAGAAATGAGGCGTACGAGCCACGGAAAAGGCATATGAGATTATGTACACTAGCTGTGGGAGTTTTTTATGGTGAGGATATGGACTATCTCAAATCCAAGATGATATCAGACTATCTGTTAAACGTTTAAAAACGGCTGTTTAACGGTTTGACAGGAAAAATTATGGTTTCTAACCTGTCAAGTATCGTCTTCGTCCACCGGGTATTTCCTGTCCTGATTCTCGGATTCCTCCGTATTTTCGGAGTTCTGTGCCTTTCTTATTGAATCCTGTACTGCTTGGGCTACTTTTGGACTTTTGAAAAATATCTCGTTGAGTATCTGGAGTGATGTTTTCTTTTCCTTCATATACTTGCTCCCTTGCAGCTTTCATATCATGATAACCTTTAAAGAAAAAGTCTCAAATTTTTTTTGGGAATATGATATCCGTCCCAATACCAGCCGAAATGTTGTAAATTTTATTAAACAACCAAGATGGGCACTCACGATTAAACGTAAGTGCCTGAATCCACCTTGTGGGCCGTCAGGGTCTCGAATCCCGAACCTTTTGATGAAAAGACATAGCCGAACCCTTTTTGATATAAGTCTTCTCAGGATAGCGCTTAGGCCTTCTAAAAGGACAAAGATTTGATTTACCTTGGCAACGTGATCAAAGGATGCCCCTTACATGGGTTACTTAAGAATAAATGAGTGCGATAATTAGTGTGAAATCAATAATTAGAGTTGAAATATGAGGCACTATAAAAAAGAACGAAAAAAATAGGACGTAGGGCAGCGTCTGTAATGAAGAAACCAGCATTTAAAAAACGCATTCAGGTAAAGGCGTTGCCTGAAACCCGCTTCCGGCTTATAGGGGTCGAAGAAAGCAAGGGGAATGTATCTAGGTTTAGTTTGAGCAAGTATAGAGCACTCTGTCAATAAGGTAGATCATAGGCACTGATTGAGGGATTGTAAAATTCTTCCATCCCGTGCTGAATGGAACCCCAACTAGCACCATGTTCTTAAAACGGTAAAGATCGATTTTCGCAAAAGGTGACTAATAGGTGACTAATTTAAAAAAGGGTCACAGACTTGAATCTGTAACCCCTTGATTTTCTTGGTAGCGGGGGGAGGATTTGAACCTCCGACCTTCGGGTTATGAGCCCGACGAGCTACCAGACTGCTCCACCCCGCAGTCGAATTGTGTTAAATTAAATAATCACCAATGCGGTGGTTGTCAATAGCTAGTTTTTTGGGGCCGCTGATGGATAAAGGCGATGAATAACAAGATAAAGAGGGAAATGAAAGAATCCGTGGTGGTTGTAATGGCTGGAGGGGAAAGCAGTAGATTTGGCACTAACAAGGCACTTGTTAAATGGAAGGGTAAGACCCTTATTGAAGATATAATTCAGAAGGCGTTAACTGTAACAAATAATGTGGTTCTCTCTGTAAAAAATCCATCAGACTACAAGTGGCTGGACTTACCCAGGATTCCTGATGAAAAAAGGGGCATTGGGCCAATGGGAGGCCTCTATTCGGCATTAAAGGCGCTTTCATCACAAAAGGTGCTTATTGTGGCCTGTGATATGCCTCTTTTGGACCCAAGGCTCATAAAATTTATGATCGATTTCAAGGCATTTGAACCTGTTGTAATACCAAAGGCGAGTGGAAGACTGCATCCACTTCATGCCAGATACCACAAGAGCCTTTTGCCTGTCATAGAGGAGCTTATTGAGAAAAGTGCCTACAAGATGAGCGCGCTTCTCAAAAAAGTCA
>JALWYS010000172.1:0-12251 GCA_027003115.1 Deltaproteobacteria bacterium
GCTATGCAGCCTAGTAACAGACATTGTGGTGAAATCCATTATCCACTTACTGCACCCAGCCACACCACTATGGCAAACAATTCAGGACGTTAGATGAGGGGGAAATACAAGTCCGAAAGTTGAGTTTATGATAGAAAGATTCTATCAGTGGTTCAGCTACAGAGGACTTTCACCTCATAAGTTCATGCCCATGACGGGCGTACACAAAGTGCTCCAGCTGACCGCCAATCCGCTGCGCTCTGCCTGCCGGTGATTTGCAGCGACAGCAGGATCAGGAAGTGGGCAAAAATTTCAGAAAAAGATGAAAATTAAATATTTCCCAGATACCGATACGGCTTTGATAGAGTTTACCGACAGAGAAGTCCATGAAACAAAAGAGATAAGCGAGGACATTTATATTGATTTGGATGAACAGGGCAATCTCGTAAACATGACCATTGAACATGCAAAAGCCAAGGCGGGACTTCCTGAATTTTCATATCAAGAAATGGTTCCTCCCCTGGAAAATAAGACAGAAAAGGCCGCTTAACCTGCCCGTCAACTCTCTGCGTCCTGTCAAGGGGGCAGCTTTTTGAGGCTGCCCCCATTTCTAGGAAAGAGTGCTTGATTATGGATTGACGGTTATCGTGTAGTCTTCAACCTCTCCATACTTGAAGCTTCCGCAGCTTGGTGGAAAAGTTTTGTAAGACATTGCAACCCTGACCCTAGTTGTACCAGAGAAAGAGCTCTTTAAATGTATTACTCCAGAGCGTGTGTTCTTTCCGGAGGTTGCGAGAACCATTTCTCCAGGATCCTTGAAGTCTCCATCGTGGTTATAATCTATCCAGATTCTCCAAGCTTCAACATATGCTCCGCCAGAGTATCCTGGAGTAAGATCAACCTGCAGAGTCTGTCCCTTGTTTGCATGAATTATCTTATCTGAGTAGTTGCTATAGCCGCTCTTTCCGCTAGTAAAACTCAAACTTCCAATTCTTACTTTCTTGATCCATTCATACTTCTGAGAGACGGCATGAGAGCTGCAGTAGTTAACGGAGCTTCCACCATTTCCGCCGCCGTTATTTCCGTTGTTTCCTCCACCGTTGTTGCTGCTGCCTCCAAAATTTACAGTATAGTCTTCAACTTCGCCGTATGGGAATGACCCACATGCTGAAGGCAGGCTCTTATAACTCATAACTACTCTCAAAATTGCTGAACCTGTTGCATCTGAACGGACTTTGAAAGCTCCAGTAACGGTGCTCTTTGAGGTTCTTGTGAAAACTCTTTCTCCAGGATCATTGAAGTCTCCATCGTGGTTGTAGTCTATATAGATTCCCCAAGCTTCAGCGTAAGCAGCTCCGGAAAAACCAGGTCTAAGAGTTACTGCAACATTTGCTCCTGGATTCAAGTTAATCGTAGTGTTTGTAAAATCCTCATATCCATTTTTGCCGGAAGTCTTAGTAACGGACCCGATTTTTACCTGCTGAATCCATTCGTACTTCTGACTGTTTCCAGAAGCGCTACAAGCTGAAGTTGGTGGATCTACTCCTCCGGTGTTGTCTCCATCATCGCTATTATTTCCACCGTCGTTGTTATTGCTTCCATCATCGTTGTCATTGCCGCCCCCATTGGTGTTTCCGCCTTCGTCGTTACCATCATCGTTTCCGCCTCCACCGTTGCTACTAAAGTGTACAGTGTAATCTTCGGCTTCTCCGTAAGTGAAGAGACCACATACTGGAGGGGCACTCTTGTACTGCATAGCAATCCTCATACGAGTTGTTCCTGAAGCACTGCTCTTTACATGTATAACCCCAGTTGTCGTTCCAGCCTTGGCGCCGTTGAAAACAAGCTCTCCAGCATCATTGAAATCCCCATCCTTATTGTAGTCTATCCAGATTCTCCAAGCTTCTAGGTATGCTTTTCCGGAAAATCCGGGAATTAAACTTACTTGAGCATTAGAACCCGGAGCAAGAGAAATAGTCTTTCCAGTAAAATCAGAATATTTAGAGGCTCCACTAGTATTTATGAAATTCCCAATTTTTACAGTCTTGATCCATTCATATTTCTGAATCTTACCCTGAAGGGAACAGTAGCCAGATGGAGGTCCAGAGTTTCCTCCTCCGTTATTCCCACCGTCATTATTTCCTCCGTCATCGCCTCCATTGTCGCCGCCTCCGGAGTCACCGCCTGAGCCATTGTCTACATGTGGCCTGTATGCGGCTACAATGGCTTTAGTTTGGCGTATGGTTCTTGCATTGTCGGCTGAAGAGGCATTTCCTATGACGTGCCCCTGGTAAGTAATGTTAGGACTCGAAAAATATGGAATTCTAGGCATATCGTAACTCATGACTGTTGCAAAAACTCCAGGAATGTCATACCCGTAAGAGTATGGAAAAATTCCTGGAACACCGCCTGAATGGTCTTCATCGTGCATACATCCAAGGTTATGTCCTATTTCATGGGCCAGTGTTAGAACCGGGCAGTAGCCCTTGTTAGATGAGCCAGTTTGTACGACTGAGTAGCCGTAAGAATTTGATACAGAGCTGTCTAAAGAAGGTAGAAGCCATCCCCGTCCACAATAATCGTTGGAGTCTTTTAAAACTCTTATTAGACTCACTAGGTCGGCTCCATACTGATTTCTGAGAGTTGGCACATTTGAAAAAACTCCTTTGCCACTAGTCAAATCTTGAATGACAGGCAGGAGAGGTCCACCATCTGTAACATTGACCTGAGCTTTTCCTACGAGTGTGAAATGTACGCCTGTCTGGCTGTTGGCGTATGCTTCATTCGTTTTTGTTACTAAGAACTGCAGATAAGTATCAAGAGCATTTCCTGGATGAGCTGCAGCAACTCCTGGAGTATAAAGTATAAGAAGGTCTATATTAGTGTTAGCTGTAGAAGCTTCAAAGGTTGGAACTGATGCTTCAGCTGGAGGTTCTCCAGTTGAGATAGGCTCTGAGACCGATGGAACTAAAATATCATTATCAATCTCTTTTGGAGTCTTTTGGCTCATATCTATTATTCTGAATAGATTATTCGTTCCAGTATAAGCAATTTCATAAGTTGCGCCATTATACTCGACCTGTCCGGATGCAATATTTCCTTTAACTACAAAAAGGAAACTCCCTGTACCATAATCAGGAATCACTTTTCCCTTGATTATAGTTAGCCCGTTTTCATGTGTTACCTGGTTGACTTTGATTTTAACAAAGTCAACTGGATTAAGTTGTACCGTGAAAATTGCGCCTGGAGAAGTAGTGTTTAAAGCTTTGAATTTAGCTTCTACGAGCATTCCCTCATTTGGAGGTCCGTTTTGAGAAGTACTGTTCTCTGGTACCGAAAAACTATAGTTCGGAGATGAGAAAAGGAGAGTCTCTCCAAAACTCGGTGCTATCCAAAGAATTAGTAGAAGTATAGAAGCCAGAAGTGTAAAGAATCTTTTCATCGCACAATCTCCTTTAAAAATGGTCCATCCGGATGCAGAAAAAAACGGTAAATTTAGTACCTAATTTACCGAACACAATTTGGACTTAATTTCGATTTCTAGAATCTTTGGCAAGAATTATGCCCACGATCAAAACAGATTTATGTCAATTAGGCGTATTCAAAATCCCAACAGATTTCAGATTGAGAGGGGAAAAATATTTAACGACAATTATTGTCCCCCCTGATGACAATTAGCAGCCATTGAATTTTTTCCAGATTCTAACAAAGCGTCGAATTGCCTTATTAAAGGCATTACACAACCACGGATTCTCCAGCATGCGTGAATTAAGTCAGCTATCGAATAGAGATTACAAGAACGTGTATCAATATTTGCAGTTTTTGAAGAAGGCTGGATTAATCTATCGGGATTCGTCATTTAGACTAAGGTCTCAAACCTCTCCTGACAGGAATGCATATCTTACATAGCTTCTCTCTTTTAAACCCGGATTATGCAGCTCGTAAGTTTGCCGAAGGTGCAAGGCGAGGGCATGCAGACGTACTATGGTACTTCAAGTGCCCGACAACGCAGCAAATTCGGTGAAATTACGAGCCCCTTGTGGCTTCAAATGCCGAACGTTTCTGCTGTTGGAACCCTCCACCCTTTAGGTGAATATTTTCGGGCATTATATTAACGATAATCTGCTGAAATTATAAAAGAAATCATTTTGTTCGGCGTTTGAAGTGCATAATTTGGGTTGAACGGCTTTTATACCTTGCAACCAGAAACATAACCACCAGCAACAGCGCAGAAAATGTCATAAGGCCGTCTGGGACTATCTCGGCGGCCTTTCCTATGACAACAGAGGGAACGATGCCGGAAGCGGCATAAAATGCATCCAGGATGAGCCCAAAGACCACGCTGAAAACGGCAATAGTGGCAAGGTATATCACAGTGCCTGTTCGGCCAAGTATTCCAAGAAGCACTGACAAAGAGGTGACATTGGTGGCAGGGCCCACAAGAAGGAACACCAGGGCAGTTCCAGGGCTCATGCCCTTGAGAATGAGGGCTGCAGCAATGGGCGTTGAGGCAGTTGCGCATATGTAAAGGGGAATGCCCACCACAAGCATCAAAAGCATGGACTCTATGCCCCCTCCAAGATGTTGCGAAAAAAAATCCTGTGGCAAAATGGCCGAGATTATTCCCGCCACCAGGAGACCAGCAAAGAACCAACCTGCAAGGTCCTCCCAAAGATCAAAAAAGGCATAGTAAAAGACCCCCTTAACTGCTCCAAGGAAGCCCTTTGTTTCCTGGCTTTCATCCGTGGAAGAAGAACAGCAACTGGAGTTGCAGCCGCACGAGGTACAACCTGCCGATTCATTTGTTTCCTGGCCGTTACCTGTTTCCTTGGAAGGCTCCTTGTCCAAAAGGTTCTGGAACAATCCTGCGGCAACGGCTGTCATTAAGGCTGCCAGGGGCCTTGCCACTGTCATTACCGGGTCAAGGAGGGCCCAGGAAATGAGGATGGAATCCACGCCTGATTCTGGTGTGGAGATAAGAAATGCAGACACGCCTCCCTTGTCTGCCCCCTGTTTTTTAAGGGAGGCGGCCACGGGAAGCACGCTGCAGGAACAAAGGGGCAGGGGAATGCCTGCAAGGGCGGCCTTTAGTATGGAAGAAAGCCCCCGCCTTCCAAGGTGCCTTGCTATGTATTCCGGGGAAAGGAACAACCTGATTACTCCGGCAAGAACGAGACCAAACAAAAAAAAGGGGGCTGCCTGGCGGAAAAGGAGCCAGGAAAAGGATAGGGCTTCTTGTATGAAATGGATCATGCCTGATTATAAACCAAAATGACCTGTTTTGCCCCTGACCCAAAGGGAGAAAAAAGGTTTCACATGGAACAAGCCTTCCTAAAGCAAAGAGGCGATCTCCTGAGGGCGCTTAAGAAGGGCCTGTGCACCAGCATCCTTGAGCTCATCCCTGTCTCTGAACCCCCAGAGCACGCCAACCGGATACATGCCTGCACGGGTTGCCGTCTTCATGTCAATGGAGGTGTCACCCAGGTAGAGGAACCCTTCAGGGCCTACGCCAAGCTCCCTTGCCACGGTAAGTGCACCGGTTGGATCAGGTTTCCTTGGTATGCCTGGCAATTCGCCAAGGACCTTGTGGAAGTTCCAGCGTCCAAGATAACGCTCAACACACAGGCGGGTGAACTCGTTGGGCTTGTTGGAGAGCACAGCCATCTTAAGCCCTTTCTCCCTTACCAGATCAAGCATCTCCTCTATACCTTCATAAAGCCTGGTGTTCCTGTCCCAGTTTTCTTTGTAATCTGACAGGAACTGTGCCAAAAGTTCCTCAAGCGCATCCGCATTCTCCCTTAGGGATTCGGGAATCGCCCTGTAAACCAAGGCCCTTGCGCCATCTCCAACAAAGTAGCGATACCTGTCTTCTGGGTGAACAGGAAGAGCGTTTCTTTCAAGCACCCTGTTCATGGAAAGGGCAAGGTCCTTTAAGGTATCAAGGAGTGTTCCATCAAGATCGAAAATAACAGCCTTAAATCTCGTCATGTTTTTCGTCATCTTCTCTGCCGGCTTTCTTAAGCACGCATCTTTCCGAACCTGTAAACATAAAAGGCAACGGAAATCTTGGCAAAGGAAAAGGCACAAAAAAAGGGCTCCACGAGAGCCCTTCCCACAGAAGGTCTTAAACCCGGATTATGCAGCTCGTAAGTTTGCCGAAGGTGCAAGGCGGAGGGCATGCAGACGTACTATGGTACTTCAAGTGCACGACAACGCAGCAAATTCGTGAAATTACGAACCCCTTGTGGCTTCAAATGCCGAACGTTTTTGCTGTCGGAACCCTCCACCCTTTAGGTGAATATTTTCGGGCATTATATTAACGATAATCTGTTGAAATTATAAAAGAAATCATTTTGTTCGGCGTTTGAAGTGCATAATTTGGGTTAAACCCCTTCTGACTGCCTGGTTGGAGGCATCTCTTCCACGTCCTTCTTCAGTTCTCCTATCTGAATACCAAGGGCAACACACTGGCGCCCTTCCATACAGGCCTTTATGTCTTCTTCGTCAAGGTAATGATCAAGTTTCTTGCCCTTTCGTTCAAGGTGTACAACCCATGTCTTTTTTTCATCATCGTAATCAACATCAAGGTTTATGCCGCACTGACCAATGTCTGGATAGATCTCCTGAATCTTCTTGCACAGTTCTTTTTTGTCCATGATGCCCCTCCTTTTCTCTTATTTTTGTTGCGTGCTTGATAATAAGTTAGGTAGCATCCTCTACAAATCAACTGCGAAAAATCGACTTTGTCCAAATTTACGAAAAACATGGGAAAGAAAGAGGAACCCTTCATTTTAAAACCGCCTGAAAACGGCGACCCACGGGGCATTGGCCCACTATTTCCACTTTTTGTCTACGGCACGCTTAAACGTGGATTTTGCAACCATCATTTTCTTTCAGGAAGAAACACGGTCTTTCTTGGGCGGGCCCGAACCCAGGAAAACCTTGCCCTCTTTGTGGGCCGTTTCCCATATGTAACTGCCAGAAAAAGGATATGCCCCATACGCGGGGAGCTCTACCTTGTTGACAGAAACACCCTTTCAAGGATTGACTGCCTTGAGGAGCATCCCTTCTGGTACAGGCGCACCCTTACAAGGGTGGTGCTTGAAGACGGCTCTGTCTTGCCTGCCTATCTCTACCTTAATGACCAGCCAGAAGGCAGGCTCATAAAAAACGGACTCTATCTGAAGGGCGTACTAGGTTCGTAGATTCCTCCAAAAAACCACCTGCTCACGGTGCAATTGATGCTACTGGTGAAAAACAGTTCCATGCACCCCTTATTTGGCAAGGGCACCTTTCGTGTTTAAAGTGTCTGAAAAAAGAGCAGAGAAAATCCATGAAAGAAACAGAAAACAAGGCTGCCATATCCAGTTTTTTCATAGAAGATATGCCCTACTACCTTCCACAGGGCCAGGAGGTGGAGCTTGCAGAGACTGCCTACAGGTTCAGGCTCCCGCTTCTTCTAAAGGGCCCCACCGGGTGCGGAAAAACCAGGTTCATGGAGTATATGGCCTGGAGGCTTAAAAGGCCCCTTTTTACCGTTTCCTGTCATGACGATCTTTCAACCAGCGACCTTGTGGGCCGCTACCTCATAAGGGGAGGCGAGACCGTCTGGATGGATGGTCCTCTCACAATGGCAGTTAGAAACGGTGGAATATGCTATCTGGACGAGATCGTTGAGGCAAGAAAGGACACCACAGTGGTGATCCACCCCCTTGCAGATGACAGGCGGCAGCTTCCCATTGAAAAGCGTGGCGAGGTCATAAAGGCCCCGCCCGAGTTCATGCTAGCCATATCCTATAACCCTGGCTATCAAAGCGTACTCAAGGACCTCAAACCAAGCACCAGGCAGCGTTTCATAGCCCTTGACTTCAGATATCCTGAAGAGGAGCATGAGGTGGAAATCGTGGCCCACGAGGCCGGAATCGACACCGGGCTTGCAGAAAGCCTTGTGCGCCTTGGACGCATGACCAGGAACCTTAAGGACCAGGGTCTTCAGGAGGGGGCAAGCACAAGGCTTCTCATCCATGCAGGGAAACTCATTGGCTCCGGCATAGACCCAGTGCTTGCATGTGAAACGGCAATCTGTCAGCCCCTTACAGACGATGAGGAACTGCTCCAGGGGCTAAAGGAAATGATCAGGGCGGTGTTTTAGATCATGCAGGTTATAACCGAAAGGCAAGGGACAACCCCCACAGAAAAGAGGGACGAGGCCCTGAAACAGGCCCTTTTGAACATCTTTTTTACAGACACCATCGGTTCTTGCCATGTGGAAAATGCAGTGGAATTTCTTAGACCCCTGCCAAATGACAGAATCGGACCTGTCTTAAGGCTTGTAAAACTCATTGCCTGCTCCGTTTCTGATCTTTTGGCCTTTAGCTTCATGGAAAACGTGGAAAAGGCCCTTTCCTTCTTGAGCGTTGACCAGCTTGAAGAATGGGTGACAGAGGCCCTTTCCATCTACGAGTCAAAGGGGCTTCATCCAGCCAGGGACTTCTTTTCAAATCCCCAGGAGACGACCCTTAAGTACGGAGGGGGAAGGCGCGTTGCCACCCTGGAAGAGACCTCCCTGGGGCTAAGTATGCTGGCCTGTGGACTTTCTGGAAAAAGCGTTGTCTTTAAGCCTTCAAAGATGCCATCCACCGACACGGAAACCATCTGGATGCCAGGCTCCTTCTCCCTTTTTCCTTCAAAGGAAGATAACCGCCTGTTTTTCCGCGTCTGTGCCATACATAAGTGCGCACAGATACGTTACAAGAGCTTTCTCTGCCCGGAAGACAGGCTAAAGGGGGTGTTTCCAGAGCTAAAATGGCCAAGGGCTGAGGAAAAGCCCCCGGCAGTGGTGCTACTTTTAAAGCTTTTAAAGGAGCAGTTTCCCAAAACGGATGTTGAAGCCTGCTTTTGCCTGGCAGATCTCATACGCCTTGAACAGCATCTATCCAGGGAGTTTAAGGGCATTGCCAGGGACATGGACCTTTTTAAAAAGCTCATTCTTGAAAGGTACCAAAGCGAAATCAGAGGGCTTTTAGGCCCTGTTGGTGAACTTGTGCGCTTCATTGTTTACGGTTTCAGGGACGAGGGACTTATCAGAGAGCCTTCTATAAGGGGTCATGCCCTTGCCCTTTGTCGTCCAGAAAGCAGCGTCTTTCACACCTTTTGCCTAGTCAGGCAGCTTCTCCTTTTTGATGCCCTTGACTTAAGCCCTGTATCTAGGCTTCTTCCCCATGTGGGCTCCCTTGATCTCCCAGCACTTAAGACAAAGATCACCCAGAGGAGGAAGGAGCTTGAAGAAAACTTCGTTCAGATACTTGGAAGCATTGTGGCAAAGGCGGACAAAAACAAAGGGGAAGCCGGGGAAGAGGCAGAAGAGTTCGCCCAGGGGGCAGGCCTTGGCCTTGAAGAGGTGAAAGAGGCCCTGGCCATGATAATAAGCGGCCTAGAGAAGGAGGAAAGGGACGAGTCCCTTCAGCAGGAGCTGATCTCCCATCTACAGCTTCAGGGAAACGAGGAGCTTCTTGAAAAACTGGCAGAGGTGTCCAGGGAGATCGTACAGGACCTTGGACAGATTCCGAGTTTTTACGTCTCATCCGCCCTTGATCTTGCCACAGGTCTCTACGACCCAGGGCTTTGCGTTACCGAAACCGAAGATCAGGCGCCTGCCTTTTCATTTCATTCGTATCCAGAGTGGGATTTCAGGCGCTCGGACTACAGGCAGAACTGGTGCACCCTCAAGGAGATGACTGCCAAGGGTTCATCCGGAAGCTTTGTAAGAGATGTGCTTAGGACATACAAGGGCCAGGTTGAGGCGCTGAGGCGCCAGTTTGAAATGATCCGCCAGGACTACAACGTGGTCAAGAGACAAAGGGATGGACAGGAGGTGGACATAGACGCCTTTGTGGAGGCCTACACAGATCTAAGGGCCAGGCTGAGTCCGTCTGAAAATCTTTATCACAGGCTCATTCAGAACAGGCGCGACATAGCCGTCCTCTTTCTGGTGGACATGAGTGCTTCCACTGAAGGCTGGATAAACAGGGCCATAAAGGAGTCCCTGGTGCTTCTTTCAACTGCCATGGAATGCGTTGGTGATCAGTACTCCATATTTGGCTTTTCAGGCATGAGGCGAACTGGATGCCAATATTTCATAATTAAGGACTTCAAGGAGGAGTTTTCCAATCAGGTAAAGGCCAGAATCACTGGAATAAGCCCCAAGGACTACACCAGGATGGGGCCTGCAATCAGGCACTCAACGGAAAAGCTCAAGGAGGTGGATGCGCGGGTAAAGATACTTCTTACCCTTAGTGACGGAAAACCTGAAGACTACGACGAATACAAGGGCCCATACGCCATAGAGGATACGCGAATGGCCCTCTTTGAGGCAAGGCAGCAGGGCATAAAGCCCTTTTGCATAACCATAGACAAGGAGGCAAGGCAGTACCTTCCAAGGATGTATGGGGCTGCAAACTTCGTACTGGTGCCAGACGTAAGACTTCTTCACAAGAGGATGCCTGAGATCTACAGGATTCTAACCACCTGACACCATGACAGAGGAAAGACTAAAACGGCCCCAAGAACTTGTTATCTTTGAGGAAAGGGGCTCAGGCGACTACAAGATAGCAGGGATAGAAGTTTACGGACGGGATATGGAGATTGTAAAGGTCTTTAACATTGACGCGCCCCTTCCCCCCATTATCGACGAGCCCGAAGAGTACATAAGCGAGGATTTTCATGGGGACCTTGTGCTCAACTTTCTGAAGCACCCGGATCTTTCTGAATATCTGGTAAAACTTTGCAACAAGAAGGGCATTCCGGTTATCGCCTCAGGGCAGCACATTCCTGGTGCCATTTGCCCCTTTACCTGCTGCGGCCTTGGAAAGAAGGAGGGCCTTGGGGCCTATGGCCAGCAATTTGGAGTGCCAGAGTATGAGGTGGAGATAGAAGACGGCAGGATTTCGGACATACGCGTAAAGAGGGCCGCCTCCTGCGGGGCAACCTATCAGGTGGTTAGAGAGATCATCGGTACCAAGGTAGAAAAGGCCCCAACAGAAATTTCCAGGCGTGTTCAGTACCTTTGCCTCTCGGACCCGTCTGATTTTGACCCGGTAAGCGGAAAAAGCGCCCTTCACTTTGCAGGGGAGGTCCACAAGGCAGCCCTTAAAAAGGCAATAGATGAGGCACTTAAAGGGGAAGAGCATGGCCCTGGTAAACATTGAAAGCGCCCTTAGAAAGGTTCTTAACAGCCTCAAAAAGGCAAAGGAAGGAAGCGGGCTTGAGATGCTTTCCTACAAGCGCAACAGGGGCATAACCATACTCAAGGAGTCCCATGATACGTTCCTCCTGAGGGAGAGGGGCTACGAGAACCAGGTGATATCCTGCACGTCAAGAGAGCTTCAGCGCCATCTAAAAGCCATGATGAAGCGGGAATTTCCCCGCAGCAGAAAGGTGCGGACATATGTTATTGATAATCCCTCAGAAGCGGGCATTAAACGGAAAAAACTGTAGCCCCGGAACGTTAACATGCGAACTTTTGACTCCAAAGTATCTTGACAAAGGGTATGGTGGCATGTAAACAGTGAGACAGTTTTTTTGAATTCTGGTTCACCCGAAAAAGGCCATCTGTAGGCTTTCAGGCAAGCAAGGTGATGCATTTCACATCATACACTCGTGAACCAGTCGTTGGAAATCCATAACAAAACATAGGAGATCACCAATGAAAGAAGTTAGAATTCATGGCCGAGGCGGACAGGGAGGTGTTACCTCTGCAGAACTCGTTGCTACCGCCGCAATTGCTGAAGGAAAGTATGCCCAGGCCTTCCCCAGCTTTGGCCCTGAGAGGAGGGGTGCACCGGTTGCAGCATTTATCCGGGTTAGCGACAGCCAAATCAGGACCAGGGAGAAGGTTTACCATCCGGACATAGTGATGGTGTTGGATCCGTCTCTTCCGGCCCTGGTCAATGTGGCCGAGGGACTCAAGGATGACGGCATTGTCATTCTGAACACCGACCTTTCAGAAGACGAAATCAGGGACAAGTTTGGTATCAAATCCAAGCTCGCCATGGTGGATGCAACGAAGATAGCCACCGAGGAGCTTGGCCTGCCCATAACCAACACTACAATGCTTGGGGCCCTCTTAAAGGCAACTGAAATAGTTGGCAAGGATGCCCTTTTCGAGGCCCTTGAGAAGCGTTTCGGCAGGTTGGCAGAGAAGAACAAGGCCGCATTGGAAAGGGCCTATAAAGAGACAGTAATTGTTGGATAACAAAACCAAAGATTAAGGA
>JALWYS010000172.1:12261-40383 GCA_027003115.1 Deltaproteobacteria bacterium
CCGGGGATTGGCGCTCTCAGAGGCCAGTGGTTGACAAGGAAAAGTGCATCAAGTGCGGCATGTGCTGGGTATTCTGCCCGGATATGGCTTACAGTCAGGACGAGGATGGATACTTTGTGGTGGATTTGGAATATTGCAAGGGTTGTGGCATATGCGCCCACGAGTGCCCCAAAGATGCCATAACGATGGTTCCAGAGGAGGGGTAATATCATGTCAAAACGCGTGGGAATAGAAGTTTCGATTG
Organism: Deltaproteobacteria bacterium; assembly: GCA_027003115.1. Lineage (GTDB taxonomy): Bacteria > Desulfobacterota > Dissulfuribacteria > Dissulfuribacterales > QOAL01 > JAADCZ01. Next base: position 12,506 of record JALWYS010000172.1, read on the forward strand.
CAATCGCTGAGGCTGTTGGTCTTGCAAGGGCAGAGGTCATACCTGCCTATCCCATTACACCTCAGACCCATATTGTGGAACATTTGTCAGAGATGGTGGCAAACGGGGAACTGGATGCAGAGTTTGTCCCTGTGGAGAGCGAGCATGCTGCAATGAGCTGCTGCTGCGGCTCCAGTGCGGCAGGCGCCAGGACATTTACCTCCTCAAGCGCCCAAGGGCTCAGCCTCATGAGCGAAATCCTTTACATACCCAGTACCATGAGGCTTCCCATGGTGATGGTGGTTGCCAACAGGGCAATGTCCGCACCAATCAGCATCTGGAATGACCACCAGGACATAATGATTCAAAGGGATATAGGCTGGATTCAGACCTTTGCAGAAAACGGCCAGGAGGCCGTGGATCTTACCCTTCATGCCTTCAGGGTGGCGGAAGACAGAAACGTCTCCCTTCCAATGATCGTGAACATCGACGGTTTCACCCTGAGTCACGTTATTGAACCGATAGAGCTTCCCGACCAGGAAGATGTGGACAAGTACCTTCCCCCATTCAAGCCCCGTTACAAGCTTGATCCAAGGCGTCCAATCACCATGGGGCCTGTTGGAATTCCAGAGGTCTATACCGAGGCCAAGGTTGCCCATGACAAGGCAATGAAAAAGGCCAAGAGATACATCCTCAAGGCATGGAACGAGTTTGAGGAAATCTTTGGAAGAAAGTATAACCCAGTGGAATCCTACAGGACAGAAGATGCAGAGGTACTGCTTGTAACCATGGGCAGCATCTCCGAAACCGCCATGACTGCTGTGGATGTCATGAGGGAGGCCGGACAAAAGGTTGGTCTTTTGAGAATCCGCCTTTGGAGACCTTTCCCTGGCCAGGAATTCAGAAAGGCCGTAGGCAAAACCAAGGTCCTGGCAGTCATAGACCGCTGTCTGCCACCAGGGGCACTTTGTGGTCCTGTTGGAGCAGAACTGCGTTCCCTCTTCTACAAGATTCCCGGGGCACCGAAGATATTCAGCTTCGTGGCCGGTCTTGGCGGAAGGGACGTAACAGTGGAACGTTTTCAAGAAATCGTGGACAAGGCAAGGCAATTTGCCAAGAAACGTCCAAGAGAACTCTACGAAGTGATTGGGGTGCGGGAAAAATGATACCAGAATTCGAAAAATTCAAAGGCTTTAAGGCAAAGAATCTACCAAAGGATGAACCCTTGTCATCGGGGCACAGGGCATGCCAGGGCTGCGGCGAGGTGCTTGCCCTGAGGATGGTCATGAAGGCCCTTGGCAAGGATGTAATAGTGTGCAACGCAACTGGTTGTATGGAGATCATCACCTCGCCATATCCACACACTGCCTGGAGGGTGCCATGGATACATATTGCATTCGAGAATGCCGCATCCGTTGCGTCAGGCGTGGAATCTGCCAGAAAAATACTTGCCAGAAAGGGCAAGATACCAAAGAAGCATGTGGATATCCTGGCGGTTGGCGGTGACGGTGCTACTGGAGACATTGGTCTCCAGTGGATATCCGGCGCCATGGAAAGGGGACACGACTTCGTCTACGTATGCCTTGACAACGAGGCATACATGAACACGGGCGTTCAGCGTTCAGGCTGTACACCCTACGGCGCCATGACCACCACAAGCCCACCAGGCAAAAAAAGCTTCGGACAGGTGACCTGGAAAAAGAACGTTCCAGCCATAATGGTGGCCCACAACATTCCATATGTGGCAACGGCCTCACCTGCCTACTTTGTTGATCTCATGAACAAGGTCAAGAAGGCAGCCCTGGTAAAGGGCCCTGCCTACGTTCATATCTACTCTCCATGCCCAACGGGCTGGGGTTCAGCAGGTGAGCGTTCCATTGAGATATCCAGACTGGCCGTTGAAACCAAGGTCTTTCCCCTCTACGAGGTCATTGAAGGCCGCTACATAATCAGCAGGAAGATAACTAAACCAAAGCCCGTTACGGAGTATTTTAAGGGTCAGAGGCGTTTCCGCCACCTGGACGAGGACCACATAGCGTACATCCAAAGAAGGGTAGACGCGGAATACGAAAAGCTACTAAGGCTCGCTGAGATGGGCTAAGGGGCAAACAAAAACGAGCCTCCTTTCAAAGAAAGGGGGCTTTTTTTTGGCATGACAAAACTAAAGAGCAGACACATACTTGGTATATCCCACCTGGATCGTGAAGAGATATCCTTCATTCTTGATACTGCTGAGTCCCTGAAGGAGATCCTTGACAGACCCATTAAAAAGGTGCCACCCCTGAGGGGCAAGACCATTGTAAACCTCTTTTTTGAACCAAGCACCAGGACAAAACTCTCCTTCGAGCTTGCCGCCAAGAGGCTGAGTGCGGACACAGTGGGTATCTCTGCCAGCACCAGCAGCGTGGTGAAGGGTGAAACCCTCATAGACACCGCCAGGAACATAGAGGCCATGAGGCCGGATATAATTGTGATGCGTCACTCCATGTCTGGAGCCCCACACCTTCTGGCCAGATACATCGATTCCGCCATAATCAATGCAGGAGACGGAACAAACGAACACCCATCCCAGGCACTTCTTGACCTTATGTCTGTAAAGGAACACTTTGGGAGGATTGAGGGGCTTAACATCACCATAATCGGTGACATTGCCCACAGCCGGGTTGCCCATTCAGATATCCTGGCCTTTTCAAAGATGGGGGCCAAAGTCACGGTCTGCGGCCCGGCAACCATGATGCCCCCTGGCATAGAGACGCTTGGCTGCCACGCATTGTACGATTTGAGGCAGGCCGTAAGGGATGCCGACGTGGTGATGGCCTTGAGAATTCAAAAGGAGCGGCAGGGCATGGCCCTTTTCCCGTCTGAAAGGGAGTATGCCAGGGTCTTTGGGTTGGATACAAGCATATTTTCCGTCATAAAGGAAAGCTGTGTTATCATGCATCCAGGGCCAATAAACAGGGGCGTTGAGATGTCGCCTGAGGTGGCAGATTCAAGCCGGGCCATAATCCTTGACCAGGTGACAAACGGCGTTGCCGTGAGGATGGCACTTTTCACCTTGCTCCTTACAGATTCCAGGGAAGAATGACAGGCAAGGTCATGAGCGCGATACTTTTAAAAAATGCACGAATAATAGACCCTTCAAGGGACATGGATCTTACTGGGGATCTGCTCATCCAGGAAGGGGAAATAGCAGAGGTGGGGCCTGGCCTTGAAGGCCCTGAACATGCCTTGGTGGTTGATCTAAACAACAAATGGGTTGTTCCTGGCCTTATTGACATGCACGTTCATCTTAGAGAACCTGGCCAGGAATACAAGGAGACCATTGAGACTGGAACCCGGGCGGCTGCCGCAGGGGGTTTTACCAAGGTAGCCTGCATGCCAAACACCTCTCCTCCTAATGACAACGAAGGCATAACACGCTTTATCCTGGATAGGGCCAGAAAGGCTGGAAACTGCCAGGTCCTTCCCGTGGCGGCAGTCACCATGGGTCAGAAGGGGCAAGGTCTTACAGAATTTTTCGATCTGCTTAATGCAGGTGCCGTTGCCTTCTCAGACGACGGGGTCCCTGTGAGGAAGGCCTCTGTCATGCGGCTTGCCCTGGAATATGCCCTAAACTTTGACGCCTTGATCATCTCCCATGCCGAGGAACCAGAGCTTTCTGCCCAGGGCTGCATGAACGAGGGACTAACCTCCACAAGACTTGGTCTTAAGGGGATTCCCAATGCTGCCGAGGACGTTGCCGTCTTTCGAGACTGCTGCCTTGCCGAACTTACAGGCGCTCGGCTTCACATCGCCCACGTAAGCACAAAAGGGGCGGTGGAAATAATAAGAAGGGCCAAGGCACGGGGGGTGAAGGTTACTGCGGAAACGGCCCCCCATTACTTCAGCCTTACGGAAGAGGCCGTGGAGGGCTATAACACCTTTGCAAAGATGAACCCCCCTCTGAGAACCGAGGAGGACAGAAGGGCCATAATAGAGGGGCTTAGGGATGGCACAATCGATGCCATAGCAACAGACCACGCACCCCACGAAAGCCTTTCCAAGGAGTGCGAGTTCGCCCTTGCTGCAAACGGCATAATCGGCCTGGAGACAGCCCTACCCCTGGCACTCAAGGTGCTTGTCAGGGAGGAAGGGTTCTCGCCCCTTGAAATAGCAAGGCTCATGTCCCAAAACCCTGCCTCCATCTTGAAGGTGGAAGGAGGGAGTCTTGAAAAAGGCAAAAGTGCGGATCTAACCGTGATAGACCCAGACCTCACTTTTACCCTTGAACGGGATTCTTTGTTTTCAAAATCCTTCAACTCGCCCTTTCTGGGCCAATCCTTTAGGGGAAAGGCGATCCTTACCATCATGGAAGGACAGGTCACCTTCGACCTTAACGGACTTTTGAAGGAAGGTTAGTCAGCCCTCGGTGGTAAACCATGCCGAGTCTCATTCATGACCTATCTAATGGCCTTTCTTCTTAAAAGACGCCAAGAGGCAAAAAACATGGCCAGAAGGGGATGACGCCTTAGAAACGGTCCAAGCCTAATGCGCACCCCTGTGTGCCTTTCTATCTTCCACAGGGCATAATCCACTCCTCCTCCAAATGTAAAGCAGGCCTTGATCAACCTTAGAATGGAAAGGAGCTTTCCCCAAACTATCCTCAAGGCCCATGAAAGTCTGCAGAGCAGAAACCTTTCTTTACCCATTATTAAAAGATGATAGAGGCTGTCTTCTTCATCCCTTTCAACTCGAAACCTTTTGTGTCTTATGGTCCTTAAAACGTGAGGGGTTACGGCCTCAAAGTAGTCTTTATTGGACTTCCAGATGGTTATGGCCCTGTCCCTTCCCTCAGGCCTAAGCTCTGCCTTATAGGTGAGCTCAAGCCCCCTTTGCCAAAGCCTTTTTACACTGAATACCTTTTCAAGACAGGGAATGACCCTTACAGAAAAGGTAAAAAGGGCATTACAGGTGCATCTTACCATGCGCTCCAAAACATCTTCATCCCTGTAAAAGGTAAGGACCATTGGCTGGCAAAACCTTGCCCAAAAGTAGGAGTGAAACCACTGACAGGATGTGGCCCGCTCAAGCTGTTTCATGGAGACAATGGCGTACTTTACCCGAACAGTCTTGCCCATATATTCCTCTTCAAGATAAAAGACATTTGGGGGAAGAAGAAGGTTTGAAACGGCAGGCAAAAGCCTTTTGTAGCAACTTTTATAGTCTTTAACGACAACGTAGAGGTCAAGGATTCCTTCAAATGGATTGGACGAGCGAAGGCAGCTTCCGTAAAAGGCTATGGCAAGAACGCTTTTTCCGTAGCGTTTCCTAATAGCTGATGAAACAACATCAAGAGCCCCTGAAACCTTCCCGGTAAGCTGGTTTCTCACCATGTTTTTCAAAATTATAGGGGGCCTTGTTGGCTCTACCATTGCAAAAAGACCACCTTCCCACCGTATTCCAAAAGGACCCTGGGCCTTTCTCCCTGGGGGGTGATAAGCTCGCCGTCAAGGGCAAGGGGGGAATCTGTTCTTACCTCCGCCCTAAAAAACCTGCATGAAAAATAACCATTTTCTGGGTTAAGCGCCGGATGGGGCCTGCCAGAAAGGATGTACGGCATGAATCTCAAAAGGCCCTTGGCGCCTGAAAGAAGAAGGCTCATCCTTATTCCATGCCTATCCTTTGCCCAAAAGGGATGTGTGCCAAGAAAAAGGCGCTTAAGGGTAGTGCAAAGTAGGACACAGACCCGGCCCTTAATGCTGCTTTGGTTATTGACATTTATATCCATGTAGCTGCACGATCTTTTCTGTCCAAAAAGCTCCAAAAGGCATCTAATGACGGTAAGGACAATCCCGAGGGAGGCACCCCTTGTCCCATTCCTGAAGTTTTTTTCATAAAGGGCAACCCCCTTTGACACAAGGCCACCTCCAAGAAACATGCCGTACCTTACAAGGCCGTCTTCCCTGGAAAGCCTGAGAACATCCCTATAAGTGGCAAAAATCCATGTTTCATCCTTATCTTCAAGCATGTAACTAAGCCTTTTTATGACCCTTTTCTGGCTTCCAATGATGCCAAGGTCCCTTGCTATGAGATTGGTGGTTCCACCTGGAAGAACAGAAAGCCTTGGGAGAAAAAAGAAGGGTTTTTTATGAAAAAGGGCGGTGAGGACAATTTGCACGGTACCGTCGCCGCCACTTATCAATATCCAGCTCTTTTGGGCCTTTTCAAAACAAATAAGGGCATCCCTGATCTCGTTTGGGGTGGATACGCTTTTAAGCTCACCGAGCTTAGAAAGAAGGCCCCTTATTTCAGTGCCTTCCCTTTTGTTTTTGCCACCACAGGGGTTAAAGATGATGCCGATTCTGTCTTTTGAGGGGAGAGGGATCCGAGGCATAATCACCTTTTAACAAACCACCTGTAAAGAAATCCGTTCCTCCTGCCGGATCTATCCACATCAAATAGCCATGACCTGATCTCTTTCCCTCTCGCCTTTTGGAAAAAGGCCATAAGGAGCCTTAGGACCAAAAAGGCTGAGGTAACAACCGTCCAGAGGGCAACTGCCACAAGCCCCCAGTCAGGCCTTGCCAAAATGTATGAAAGGGTAAGTATGATAAGGCAGGGGTTTCTCCTTGCGGTAACAAGCCTGAAAAGGGAGTCCACCGGCCGCCACAAGAATATTCCAAAGCCCTCAATAAACCACTGAAAGAACCCCTCGGCCAGGCGCCCAACGATATATCCAACAAATATGGCCCAGTACAGAGGGATTGTTGGATAGTCGAGCAGGTATCTTCCAGTGCTCTCGATGCCAAGCCCCCACAGGAGGTACCAAAAGGGCGGATGGATGAGGTCTATTATGTGATCAAAGTAGTGGCCAAACTTGCTGGATGTGACAGTGACCCGTGCAAGTTTTCCGTCCACCGTATCCAGAAAGGTCATGAGCCAGGCTGCAATGAGGCCTAGGCCCAAGTAGCCCTTGTAAAAGAGAAAACCTGCAATAAAAACCAGCACCAATCCCAGAGCCGTTACGTGGTTTGGGCGAATGCCAAGCCTTACGCATGCCCTGACCACCTCCTTTGCAGGCCGCGGCCACCACAACTTTGTTACAAGGTCTGTTACTCCCTTGTATGACCAGTCAAAGAGCCTGTCTTCAAGCTCCCTTGCCTTGCGCTTTGAAACCGGAAGCACAAACGGAGGCTCAAACTTCCGAAGCTTCTTGTGAAAGCCTGTAAAAAATGTCTCAGGGCTTACCACCTTGAACCTCTTTAAAAATTGGGAATCCTCCTTGCCTTCAAGCACCTTCACCGCCCTTTTCGCATCTTTTGCGCTGACGTTTGCAGAAACGAATATCTTCTTTCCAAAACGCTTTACAAAAAGAAAGGTGTCTTTACTTTCTAAAAGACCCTTTATAAGCCTGTCCTCAAAGAGGAAGTCGCCACGCAAGACAAGGACCCTGGCCTCTTCCGGCAGGGAATCGAGGTGGTCCGTGAGGATGACACTATCTCCCAAGACCCTCTTTACACGTTCAGACGGGGTGAGCCCCCATATTTTGACCCTGCTTGCCCTTACAAAATAAAGATATGTCGCCATTTCATTCTCCTGAGAAAGGGCTGCCTTTTACGTGCCTCTTGTGGCCTGCGCAGCTATTAGTTGATATTATCCCAGGCAAGGCAAAAGTAAAACCGCAAGCTTAAGATATGAACCATTGAGACAACCATGCGAATAGCCCACATCTCTGACATCCACCTTTTTTGCGGCCACTGCATAAGGCACGAAAGCATTCTGAACAAGCGCCTTATTGGCCTTGCAAATTGGTATCTTAGAAGGCGAAGAAAGATGGATTTCCGCATCCTGAACCTTCTTTCTGAAAAGATGAAAGAGATTAAGCCGGACGTCTTGTGCATAACAGGAGACATTGTGCACCTAGGCTTTAGAGACGAGTTTCAAAGGGCAAGGAAGTGGCTGGAGGAACTTAGGTCCATCTGCCCTGTAAAAATCGTTCCTGGAAACCACGACGCTTACCTTCCTGAGTGCATCCCGCTATTAAAGATAACCTTTGGGGATTTCTTCTCCATCAAAGAAGCAGAGATAAGCAGCAAGGCTGCACTAGAGGACATTTTCCCCGTAGTGGATTTTGATGAAAAAAGCCGCGTGGCCTTAATCGGCCTGTCAACTGCCACTCCAACCGGCCTTATTCATGCCACCGGATGCCTGGGTAAGGGGCAGATTCAAAGACTTGGCGGCGTACTTAAGGACCTTGGACAAAAGGGCCTTTTCAGGGTGATACTCATTCATCACCCGCCCATTCATGGTTGCGTAAGCAAAAGGCGAAGCCTTATTGACCTTGACGAGCTTAACAAACTGGTGGACAAGACCGGAGCAGAGGTTTTCCTCTTTGGCCACAGCCACAGGCGTCTTGTCTTGCCAAGTAATGGCAACATTTCAAAAAGGATATATCTCAATGCCCCATCCATCACCTCTACCAGCAAGGACCCGCTCAAAAGGGCAGGCTTTTTCATGATTGACATAGACAGGAAGGACAGGGAATGGCTTGTCACCTGTAAGGACTTCATTTTGGGGGAAAACCAAAGGTCTTTTATTTCAGGAAAAGGCCACTTCTGGAGCCTTTCGTCCTAAAAAGGCCTTAAAGCAAAAAAACCAAATCCTACATGACCCTCTTTATCTGGAAACCAGCACCAGAGGCTGCCACAACCACTGGCACAAAGGCTGTAACCACTGGATTTATTCCCCACAAAAGGCCAAGCTGCATGGTTATCTGGTCAAAAAAGTAGAAGATGAGGCCTGCCACTATCCCCATGGTGAGCCTTGGGCCCATTGAGCCCCTGCCAGTGGCCTGAAAGACCAAGCCGGCAGCAAGCATGGCAAGGCTCAAGGAAAAGAGCGGTCGCGTAAGCTTTCTCCAAAGGGCAAGCACAAAGTGGTCAGGGTTCTGACCGCCCTTTTTAAGGGCCTTAATGTAGCGCCAAAGATCGCGACTTGACAAGCTTTCCGGGGAAAGCTCCAGGGCCTTCATGTCCTTTGTTTTCAAAAAGGCCTCCACCCTCAAAACGGGAAGGTGTTCTGTGGAGGTTTCAAGACCTGAAATTCTCCTCACAGTAACATCATGAAGTGTCCAGTCTGATTTATTGATGGTAGCAGAAAGGGCGCTTATGTAACTCTCGAGTGTTCCATTTGCGTCAAACCTGTAGATGGATATCTTCTCTGCCGTTGATTTCCCTGCCACACTTCCAACGTGAATGAATGTGTTATTTCTCTTTGCCCAAAAGCCGCCTTCAGTAAAGGTGACCCCTTTGTTAGTCTTTGCCTTTAACCTGATGGCCGCAGCCTTCTGACCAAGAAAAGGGACCACAAACTCCCCGGTAACTAAAGAAAGCAAAATGATGAGAAGACAGGCAGAAACAATTCCTGCAGAAACCCCGAGAACAGAACGCCCAACCGCCTCCATTGCAATGAGTTCTCCCCTGTCCGACAGCCTTCCAAGCCCGGCCAGTGCGCCTAAAAAAACACTTATTGGTACAAGCTCAATGAACCTTTCAGGGCTGGTGAAAAGAACAATGGAAATGGCGTCACCAGTGTTGAAGGTACCCTTGCCAACCAGGTCCAGCTGGGAGATGAGCTCAAAGAGGGAGAAAAGCACACCTGGAACCAGGATTACCAGGAAAAAACAGACCAGGAATATCCTTGCCACGTAAAGATCAAGGATCTTCATCTTGCCCCTCTTCCTCTTGCCTGCAAAAAGGCCCCGTGTATTTCAGGAAGGAAGAAAAGAAGGCACAGGATGACAAGAAAGAGCGCCCCCAGGGAGAGCCCAGGCGCCACAGGCACGTTCCCACCTGCCACCCATTTCTTCAAAAAGGCTATCAGGTTGTAATAAATGGCAAAGACAAGAATGCCCACAATGAGACCGCTGTTTCGTCCGCCGCGTACCGAGGTAAAACGAAGGGCCACACCGATTGCACAAAGGGCCAGAAGAATGGTTGAAACCGGCATCAGAAGCCTCCACTGAAGCTCTGCCTTTTCTTCAAGGCCCTGGCCCTTAAGGAGCAGTTTCGTTGGCACTGCCTTTATCTTTTGCTCTGGCTCTATTAGGTGCGGCTCAAGGATCATGGTGGAGCTTTTAAATTCCAGGATGAAGTCGTTTTCTCCCTTTTCTGAAAACTCATACTCCCTTCCGTTTTCAAGCACTAGAACCGGGCTTCCTTCCGTCCTTCCCGGAAGCTGTCTGGCCGACTTTGCATAGACCACCTGGACACTTTCCGGGCCCCTTGTCCTTATGAAAACATTTTTTGCCCTGTTCTTTTTTCTGCTTACCTTTTCTGCGAAGATGACCCTCTTACCACCCCAAACCTCGTAAAATATTCCGCTGTTCATTCTCGAAAGGTCAAATGTTGATTTTGCCAGGGCCTTTAGATGAAAAAAATGGTCCCAGGCAAGGGGCCTTACGTAAAGGGAAAGGCTTGCTACCAAAATGGCTATGAAAATGGCAAAGGCAAAGACAGCCCTGATGATACGGCCAGGGCCTATTCCGCAGGCGAGCATGGCAGTATATTCCATTTGCCTGATGAAACGGCTGGTGGCCATTATCACTGAAAGATAAAGGGCCACTGGAAGAAGTAGCTCAAGGGCAATAACACTTCTGTAAGCGATAAGCTGTGTTACTACTGATGTTGAAAGGCGGCCGGAAAGGGCATGAGACCAGTACCTTGCCGCCATGAAGCAGCTGAAGATAAATATCAACACTGCACAGATGGCAGACATTGGCTTTCCCACCTGGCGAATTATGTACTTTTCTATTATCACAGATTGTTTTTAAGAACCCCGGGCGTGCTGAATTTCACCAGTCCTATTTGCCTGCCATCCCCCCTGCTTTCACACAGCGGCCCTGTTGCACACTTCCTTCAAGGCCCATGTGCCCAAGCCTTTTCCTGATGACCGTGACCACCTCTTTTGCCGCCTTAAGGTCCCTGGGAAAGTCGATCTCGCACCATGAAAGCCCGGTAACATCAACCACCTTGACAAGGCCCTGTCTTGCAAGCTCGTCAATGACGGAAAGATACCACCTTCTTTCCGCGCCTCGCTGCCTTGCCGCCCTGTCAAGGGCCTGCCTGAATACCCTGGGGCCATCTCCCTTGTAAAGGGAAAGGCCTATGGACTCTCCGTTTACCTTATCCAGGGGCAGCTCCTTTCCTACCCTTTCAAGGGACGACCTCTGGATTATCACCTTCATGTCATCGGCATCGTACTTCTCCTTTTTGCTGATGGTTATGGTTATATCTCCTGGTGCGCGGTTGATCAGCCTTTCTAAGACTGCTGGCTCAAACAGGGTGTCGCCGTTCAGTAAAATGAAATCCGTGTTCATTTCCTGGATGCTCTTCCAGCAGCTTATCATGTTATCGCTGCGCTTGTAATCCGGATTGTAAAGGGTACGTATGCCTCCCTTGGGGTACCTTTTTTCAATAACCGATTCTATCTTTTCATGCTGAAACCCAGTAACAACTACCACATTATCAATGCCACAGGCACAAAGGACCTCTAGCTGCCACTCCAATATGGAAAGCCCCTCTATTTGCACCAGGCACTTGGGCAGATCTTCTGTAAGTGGAAAAAGCCTCTTTCCCTGGCCTGCGCTCAGTATTATGGCCTTCATATAAAAAATCCTCTTTGGAACGAATTAGGAGCTGCTACGCGAACTAACTTTCTGAGGAGTACTATAATATTTAGATAGGGCCCCTTAAAGACCCTTGTTGGATAAAAGCTCTTCCCTCTGTTTCAAGTCCCCTGGCAAAAGGCCTGTTCTGTTGCCAAAATAAAAGGTGAGGAATACGCCCACTTGATACTGCCTGTAGTCTGCGCTTTGGTCTGTACCAAGGATCACCTTTCCAATGACTCTTGGACTGAATAGAACAGCGCCAGAAAGGTTCAGGGAGTAACCAAGCTTGCTTGAATGGTCAGAGGGGTACTTTCCATTAAAGGAAGATGAAATGGGATAAAAGGAACTTTCCTTTTCATAGTAATTGAGATAGCTCATGGAGCCAGACAGATCCAGCATCCACCTTTTGCCGGCAGGAGTAACGGCGTGGAAAAAGGGGCCAGTGGCCATGAAAAATTGAGGGCTGAAGTAACCTCCGTGCCCAAAGGTGTAGAAGTTGCTGTTTCTGTCAAAATGGATGATTGTGGTAAAAACCCCATAGGAGAGATGCTGGAACAACCTGCACTTCTCACTTTTTCCTATGGCAAGGCCCCCAGAAACCATGGTGTTTTGCAACACGTCATCACCCCAAAGGTGGGCGTAGCTGCCCTGCAAAGACAGCCACCACTTTTTTCTGAGATTAATGCCCTTTTTTGCAAAAATACCAGTGGAGACCACCCTCCCCCAATCCTTACCCGTATAGGGGTCTCGTTGCCCACTCCACGATAAAAGGGAGCGGGTTACAGACCTTTGAAACAGTGTAACATCTTCCTCCTGTCCGCTCTTTTTCATTTCGAGCTCAAAAAGGGGTATGGCTCCAACCTCCCCGCCAATGGGAGTAGAGCTGAGGCTGCCCTTGAACTGCCACCTGTCATGATAATGAAGGGTAACAAAGGGCATAAAGGCCTTTACCGAAGAGCAGGGCTTATAAATTGATGTGCCCATAGACGGGGTTCCCAACCATGGACCTTCGCCTGTTGCGCCAGATTGAACTAGAAGGTTTGAGCCACCAAGGGAAACGGAAATCTTCTCAGAAGGATGAAAACCTACCTTAAAGACAGGAATCTCCTGGACATTTAGCCTTGATGTCCCTTTGTCACCATCAAGATGTGAATACGTGTAACCTGTTTCCCCAAAGGGGCTGCTGGAATTAAAATAGACCTTTTTATGGCTTGGATAAATGAAATCAGCCCGTTCTGGCATGCCCTTGTGGTAATAAAAGTCTGCGGCAAGCTCTCTGTCCTCTTGTTTTTTTGAATGTGAAAGACTTTCCACCAACTGCCACTGTCTTTTTTCCTGCCCAAGACCAGAAAGACTTGCAAGAAGCCCTTTATAAAGGGCCTTTGAATGATCTTTCTTTTTTAAAAACCCTTCAAAGAGCCTAGAAGATAACGAAAACCTCTTTTCCTTAAGGGCCGCCCAGGCCACAAGTTCCCTTAAGGACTCATCCTCATCAAAACACCTGGAATCTGAAAACCTTCCGTATATTTCCAGTACCTTCTTGTAATTGCCCTTTTCGTAACTCGTAGAGATCTCTTTTCCAATAAGCGAACAGGAAAGGGCCTGTATCTTTTTGTTCATTGGGAACCTTTCATGCAGGAAAATAACGCAATCCAGGTCCCCAAGTTTGCTGCAACAAAGGGCCAGGGCGTAGGCAACCTCCTGATTTTGAGGTATATCCAGAAGAAGATCATGAAACACCTTTTTGGCTTGCGACACCTTTCCCACATTAAAGAGGGCCCACCCCATTATTTTCCTGACGTCTCTTCTTGCCCTTTCATCCCTGGATAGCCTTTCGTAAAGCTCCACAAGCCTATTCCATTCCTGCTCCTTGGAAAGCAGGAAAAATGCAGAAAGCTCATCCTTCTTGTTGATTCTATTCTTATTGCTCTTATAGGCGGTCCTCCTTGGCTTAGGTGCTCCCCTTTTGCCCTTTCTTCCCTTTGCAAAAAGCCTTTTGTATCTTTTCTGCTCATCAGGTGTCAGGTATGGCAGATAGCGCCTTGCCATTTTTCTTTCATTAAGCCTTAGGAAAAGATAGAAAAGAGCCCTTCCAACCTCTTTTTTTCTAAAGCCCCTTTGAAACAAGGAGGAAAAGCCCTTTATGGCATCTTGAGATTTTCCTTCCTTGAAAAAGGTCCAGCTAAGGCCATAAAGGGCCTCATTGGAAGAAGGGTCCATCTCAAAGGCCTTTTGGAAAAAAAATTCTGCCTCCTTGTAATCTCCCTCTTTATAGGCATCCCACCCAAGACCAAGGAGCCTTGAAACCGGCTTGCTCCTGTCTGTATCTGGCCTTGGTACGGTCAAATAGGAGCGCTCAGCAGATATTGCCCTTGTTGAGAAACCAAAAAGAACAACCCCCAAAAGTAAAAGCACTAAAGGAAGATAAGAGGAGCTACGCCTCATTACCTGAACCTCGCCTTTGCAAGCAGATACAATGAAGCAGAAAAGTAGTCTTTGCCCTGGTGAACAACTTTACTATCGGCCACCTCAAAGAGCTTCCTGGCTGCCTTTTTCCTGCCAAGGGCCTGGGCATAGGATGCAAGTGCGGCATAAACGCCTGCAGATGCGCTTTTTAGGGAAACCCTGTCCCTTTTTAAATCAATAGACTCTGGCAAATAGCTGTTTTTTTCAAAGTATTCGAAAAGATATTGAAACCCCTTTGAAAGCGCAGGCTCTTTCACCCAGGCTCCGTATAGAAAGAGCCGCCAAGCGTCAAAGCTGAAACATGGCCCCCGTTTAAACGGGAGAAAAGACTTGGCCTTTCTATCAAAGAAGGCCCAATCTGATGGCAGTGACCATTGGCTGAACTGGAGACCCTTAAAGAACTCTTTGAATGATTGGGCGACCGTTTTCCAAAATGGCAGCGAATCGCATTTGGAAAAGTCTTCAAAGGCCTTAAGTATCAGATATGACGGGTTTATAACTATCTTGTCTTGGTCATGAAATCCATAATAACCCGGAAGCAGAAATAACTTGCCCTGCTCACTTATGGTAAGCTCTGTCCTTATGGCAGAAATTATCTCTCTTGCTGACTTCTTGAACCGTGGCTCCTTCCACTTTTCCCAGGCCAGATAAAGGGCCCAACCTATCAGTATGTCTCCGTCAGTGGCATTGTTATAGTCAATGACCTGCCACTTGCCATTGGGACGCCTGCCCCAGGACCAGCAAAAGAGCTTATCTGTCTTTCTCACCTGGAGATTGTCCCTTGTCCAACCCCAGATTTTGTCAAAGGTGGCCCGGTCGCTGTTCAGGACTGCCAGAATAAGGCCATAGCCCTGGCCTTCGGAATGGGATATTTTGCCCTGATAGTAGTCAATCACCCGGCCATCATTTGATATGAAATTGGCCTTGTAGTCATTCCAGCCAAAGGCCCAGGCACAGGGACCCAACCACTTAGAGAAAAACAGTATCAAGCACAGTCCAAAACAAAAGGCTGCTGGCTTATATCTCATGGGCTAGTCTCTTTTTCCTTCTCCAGCGGAGATAGGCCCCAAAAATAACGGCAAGAACCAGGAAACAGACACCAAGCACCGAATAAAAGAGCCATGGATAGCTCCTTAACAGGAAATCCACCTTTTCTGTTTTTGATAGCCTGCCTGTGTAGTAATCAGGCCCAATCTTAAAGCTGTAAACCTTCTTTGGATCAGTTGTGGAATACAAGACAAGGTCACCACTGGCAAGACTCCTGAGCCTTCCAGACCACAACATTTGAGAGGCGGATAGAAATACACCGCTGTCCTTTCCTGTCCACAAAAGGATACTTTTACCCTTTCTAAAAGGGGATTCAAACTCCATCAAAAGCCCTGTTTTCTCATCAAGCTTGACCTTTTGGCCATGAACCTCTGATATCTGGTTCTTACCAGCAACGGGAAAAAGCCTGGAGTAACTTTCTAGCTTTTCCTCAAGTTTTTGCCACATGGACCTTTTTGAAACCTGGGTGAGATCCAGAAACTGCGGGTACCTTATTTGGGCAGACTGCCCGAAAAGACCAATTGGCGCCTTTTGGTCAATATCTTGCGGGAGTTTAGAGGCCTGGCCTATTACCATTAAATCCTTATCCTTTGCATCGGATGGATCAAAAACCACGCTTATCTCCGCTGGAGACATGCCGCTAATCTGCCCCAAGTAGGCAGCCAGATTCATTGCCAGGGTAGCCGCATGAAAATCCTTATCAAGGAGCAAAAAGGCTGCGCCTTCACCCGTGATCTTACGATCAAATGGAAAGCCTGAATCGAAGAAATAGCCTATCTCGGGCATTTTGCCCCAGTGGTCCATGGATGGGAAAAGCATGGTGGAATCGTCAAACAGGGTAAGAAACAGGTTCATATCATGGAAGCCTTCACATCTTTTTATTATAAGGGGTATCAGGGTGGAGTCAAAGGAGAGGACATTCTTACCCGGCTTAAATAGATAGGTGGGCAGAAGAATCTTGTACCTTTCGTAAAAGGCGCCATTTTCGTTGTCCAAGTGCACACTCGATACAGGCTTGCCATTAAGCTCTATTTTCATGGTGGAATCCTTCCTCAGCGCACTGCTAAATCCAAAATGCAACAAGAGTACTGCGTACTGATTGGGCTTGATGTACAGATCGGACGGGAGGAAGAACTCCACCTTTTTGGGCTCCCTTGTCATTCCCTTAAAAACATGGGTCTTAAAACCAAGGTCCTTGAATCTAACAGGCTCTCCTGGATAAAGCGCCTGTTTTCTGTGATATGGTTCGATTTCAGGCAGGATGGTTTTTTCAACCTGTACGTAAGGCCCCTGGGGAAAAGGAAAAGACATGGAAGAGATGGCAAGGGCAGCCCTTTTGACCTGTCCCATGTCATCTCCTGTAACCAATATAAGGGCGTGGGTTCTGTCGAAATCCGCCTGTTCATGGGTGGAATTTGATGTGCTTGGCAGGGGAATGTGGGTAATTTCAATCCACGGACCCCTTGAGTCTGTTCCATGGGGAACACCCAGTTTTGAAAGTTCCTTTCTTGTGGCTATTACCACGTTGTCAACATCCTGAGTGATGTGAGAGGATACAGTAATTTGAACAGGCCTGTACTGCATCCTGGCGCCAAGGCCTCCGGCCACAATGGCTCCAATTTCAAGCCACTCCCTGTCGAGAGACGAGAGAACCAGATTGATTTTCTGGCTGGGAAAGATTTTTGGGTCCCCAATGTATTCGGAAATGGCTGAAAGGCTAAGGGGGATGGCCTTCTTTTCGTAATCAACAGAGAGTGTCGCCTCCCCGAGCTTTATTACAGACCAAAGCTCTGGTGCAAAGGGGTCCTCGCACTCCCGTTCAGAGTGTTGTGCAACCTCAAAGGTGAGTGAGTGGTAACCTGGGGTCAGCATACGGCCAGGCATGTCCACCAGGGCCGTTTTTTCTGCATCTTTCGGGTCCAGTACAAACTGTGAAAGTGGAATATCATCAAGATATACCACGAGCCTGGATTTGTAAGATAGTAGGGCCGTGGAGTTGCTATACCGAAAGCTTAAAGTGGCCTGTTTAATCTTCCACCTCTGCGGAATAGGGAGGCTTATCTTGTAGCGATCCTTGATTGAATGAAGCTTTATATTTTTTACAGGGACGATCTTGTTGAGCTCAAAATTTTGGGCATGAACATTGTCCCACGCCCAGAGAACGAAAAATACAAGAAATATGGAAATTGCTTTATGCTTTTTCATGGTTTCCTCCTGGCCCCTAACTGATTCTTGCACCGGCACCGTTTACAGGGCCTGTATTTTTCTTTATCGGTCTTATGGAAAATCTTGTTTTAAAAATCAGCCTGGCAATTTCCAAAATGGCAAACCTTGCACCTGACAACCCGTGCCTGACTAGGTAAAAGACCCCCTGCATAAGGGGCACCTTTTTTCTTTTACGAGCCTGATACTGTTCCCACCTGTTACTATCTCCATAAACGTATGAGACGATTTTCTTTAAGTCTGAAAGACCCTCGTTGATGAATTCCAGGGCAATCTTTTTGCCCCTCTCTGGTATGGACCTGATCCTCAAGACCTTCGCTCTGATTTTGTAGGAGTTGCCATAGCCATCTGTGACCTTCAGGATAACCACCTCTCCTGTTTCGAAAGGGGCTTCTTCGGATACTATTGCCCCCATACCTCCCAAAGACAGATCCACCACTTTGCCATTGGCCATTTTCCCCTTTGCATCATTACTTAAAAACACCTCGCCTTGGGCCCATGTACGCGGATGCCTCCTCCACTGGTGCCTTTCAAATACACTTCCTATGCACATGAGCAAAAGGGTCATGTGGAAAAACAGCCAGACAGTGCAGATTATTACGACATCCCTGTCAAGAGGGGAGACATTCCACCTGTAAAAGACAAAGGGTATGGCAGCGGTACATGCCATGAAGAGAAAGAGCAAAGGCCAACCCAAGGGACTGACAAAATCCTTAACCAGGCTTTGCCCCTTTGGGGTGACCTTAAAACGTGGGCTGTGTGGATGAAATAAAACAGAAAAAACTGCGGGAAGCAGAAAAATGGATTGCGCGGTCTCGTACAGTTCTGAAAAAAGTGGCCATCTGTATTTCCCAAAGAGAAAGTTGCTTATGTAAAAGGATGAGACAAGAAATGGAAGCGCATATGCCAAAACCTGAGGGACAGAAGCCATGTAGATGCGAAGTCCAAAGAAAAAGTAGAGTAGCGGCGAAACGATGAAAATGAACCTTGCAAGGCCGAAGAACCAGAAAATGCTGCTATTTGCGTAACCTATTCTCTGGTACCATTTGAGGCCCTTTTTTAGAAATGGATTTTTTAGGAGAAGTATCTGTATCATCCCCTGGGCCCACCTTATTCGCTGGTTTATAAAGTCCCTGAAGGTCTCAGGAGACAACCCGCTGGTTACAGGGTTGGCAAAATATAGGCTCCTTAGTCCCTGGGAGTGAAGTTCCAGGGATGTTTCAGCATCTTCCGTTACGGTCTTCCCGGAAATACCCCCTATCTTTTCCAGAAAACTCCTTCTAAGCAGGGCAGCCGAACCACAAAAAAAGCTGGAATTCCAGAAATCAAGGCCCTTTTGAATCACCCCGTAAAACATTTCTGATTCCGAGGGTGCATCAGCAAAAAGGCCAAGATTCTTTTCCACCGGGTTCGCATTGATCATGAAGTGTGGTGTCTGCACCAGGAACAGCCTTTCGTCTTCCTGGAAAAAACCCACTGTGCGCTTGAGAAAGTCTCTGGTTGGAACGTGGTCACAGTCAAGAATGAGAATAAGATCACCCTGGCACTCGGAAAGGGCCTCGTTGATGTTGCCTGCCTTTGCATGATGATTCTTCTTTCGACTTCTGTATTCCACGCCAAGATCCTTGCATAAGGCCTCAAAGAACTTTTTTCTGGCATGGGCCGCCTTGCGAATCTCCTCATCTCTGGAAGTAAGTCGCTGGTGTGTTGCTCCGTCATCAAGCAGAAAGATCCTCAGCCTATCCTTTGGGTAGTCCAAAAGGGCGCATCCCATCAGGGTAATCTTCACCAGATCCACAGGTTCCGTGAACGTAGGTATAAGCACATCAACAAAGGGATAGCCGCGCTCAGGGTCAAAAGGCGCCACTGGTGGTCTTTCAAGGGGCAGGACATTTATTATCAGACCAAAAAGAAAGACTGTCAGGCTGTAAAGCTCTGCCACATATAAGGCCATCATGGGAACAAAATCGGCAAGGCTGGTGAAGATCAGGGTGTTTGTTGTCCTCCAAATTATATATCTAAGGGCTAAAAAGGCCCCCAGAAACAGGATTAACAAACGAATCTCAAGCCTTTGGGAAAGAGGCAAAAGGACGAGCAAAAGCACCAAGGCGGTCAAGGAAAAACCCAGCACGAACTGGGACGGAAGATCCATTTCCAACCCGCCAAGATGGACAATCAAGCCCAAACAAAAAATGACAATGAAGAACTGGACCGCCTTCACACTATTTCCTTGGGGAATAAATGGAACTCAAAAGGCCTTTGCGGAAATTCAAGGCAATGGCATTTTTTCTTTTTTGAAACGCCGCAACTGAAAACAAGATAAACAGAGCCAAGAATGCCAGAAGCGCCGTAGAAGGCTCTGGCACGGGAACCGGAGAATTTATCTGGCCACCTTTTATGTCCTCATCCCAGGACCCTCCAATAAGGTTTTGCGCCATGAGCACGCCTTCCATGTTGCCCTCAAAAAAATTGACAGTGGCAACTGGTGCCAGGATGGACCCCATCAGGCCTATATTGTGCATTTCAATGTTTTTGAAACCATAAAAATTGTAGAGAACATTTGTGGATCTGACCCCTCCAAGAAGCCTGAAGGCCATGTTTTCGATCCTAAGGGAATCTCTGCCTGCCTCTTGTACGTTTATCACCACGGTCTTTTGGGATGATGCAGAAATGTCTATTCCCCAGGCATTTTCTATCTGTGTGGCAGAGATGTTGAAATAGCAAATCAGAGGGTCAGTGCACTCAAGGAAGAGGCGTCCATAGTCATCCTGCACAAATCCTTTTTCGGTATTATTCAGGATGGTGTAGGAAATGTCTTCAAGGTCTAATTCATCGAACTTAACGGGCTCTTCTAGGCTGGGCGGGCTTTTTTCTGAAATCTCACCCTGAACAGTAGCCTCCTGACGGTCAACCCCGCCCCCTGCCATCACATCCCCTTTAACAAAGGCCTTTTTAAGGGTCACGGACTCTTTCGCTATGACGGAGCCCTGCTCAACGCTCAGGTTACTAATTTGCACGTCAGCTCCAGAGACAACATCCCCATGTGGCAAACCCACCCTGTTCAAGCTGACTCCTTTCCCCGCGTAGACGCCTCCGTGGTTGACCTGGCCGCCCTCCTGATCCTGAGGGCCTCCGGCTTCAAGCCTTCCACCCACAACAAGGGAGTATTTGCTCTGGCCTGCCTTTTCCCCTATACTGAAGGCCTTTAGATGTGCATTACCTCCAACAGCGACCCTTCCTTCTACGTCAGACCTGTAATATTTTAAATCACCAGTAAGAAAGAGATTGTACCTATCCATTCCCTTGAAATCGGCCAGGTTTGACCATGAATAGTAAATGGCGTGGCAACTTGAACTAAGAGACAGCAAGACGAGAAAAATTATTGGAAATACTATTAAAAAAGGCCTTGCTTTTAACATGTATACTTTCCTTTGCCCTGAAATTTCGTCAAAAGATTGTTGGTTTTTTCCTAATTAAATCATCGGATTAACCTGGCTCCACCTTAAATATTACTTATCTTATAAACTTAATGATTTAAATCTTAAAAATCTTAATATCGCCTTTGTAACTTCCCTCAACACGGGCTACACTGCTATCTTGAACAGTTATGGATAAGAAAATGTCTGCCATCACCATCAAAGAGGTTCAGGGCTACTGGGATCTCAAGAAATTCATAAAGCTCCCCTGGGATATATATCGGGAAGATCCCAACTGGGTGCCCCCGCTCATGCTCGAGCGAAGGATGCATCTTTCAAGCTCCAATCCCTTTTTCAAACATGCAGAGGCCTGTTTCTGGATGGCACTTAGGAATGGAAGGCCTGTTGGAAGGATAAGTGCGCAAATCGACCGTCTCTACCTTGACAGGTACGGAGATGACACGGGTTTCTGGGGCATGCTTGAGGCAATTGATGACAAAGAGGTGTTTGAGGCGCTTTTTGATGCGGCAGCAAAATGGCTGAAATCCAAGGGTATAAAGCGCATGCTTGGCCCCTTTAACCTTTCCATCAACCAGGAGTGCGGGCTTCTCGTAAAGGGCTTTGAACATCCGCCCTTTTTCATGATGGGTCACAACCCACCCTATTATGCCGAAAGACTTGGCGAGCTTGGCCATGAAAAGGCCAAGGATCTCATTGCCTATCTCATAGAGAAAACAGACAAAAGCCTTGCGCGCATTGAGGGGCTGCTTGGTGGGTTAAAGGCCGATTTTGCCACAAGGCCCCTTGATAAGAAAAACCTTGAGTCAGAGCTTGACTCCATTTTCAGCATCTTCAATAACGCCTGGTCCAGGAATTGGGGCTTCGTTCCCTTTTCCAGAGATGAATACCTTGAGCTAGGAAAATACATGAGCAAGATTGCAAGCCCTGAGCTCATAAGGATCGCAGTAGTGGAGGAAGAGGCAGCGGGCTTTATCGCCCTTCTTCCAAATGTAAACGAGATTATCAGGGATCTTGACGGCAGGCTCTTCCCCTTTAACTGGGTACGGCTCCTCTTCAGGCTTAAGCACCACGATTTCAACTCGGGCAGGGTTGTTCTCATGGGGGTCCTTCGAAAGTACCAGGGCAGCCTTGCAGGTGCGGCCATAAGCCTGTGCCTCATAAGGGATGTGATAAAACAGACCCTAAAGACTTCCATGAAACAGCTTGAGCTATCCTGGATCCTTGAGGACAACATTGCCATGAACCGGATAATCGAAGGGCTCGGGGCAACACCCTATAAGACCTACAGGATATTTGAAAAGGATATCCCATGACAAAAAAAGAAAACCGCCTTAAGGGGCCTGTTTCAGGCTTTGACGCCGTTGTCCTTGCCGGCGAGAGGACCAGGGACAGCGAGTTATTAAAAAGATTTGGGGTACCTGCCAAGGCCCTCATCGAAGTGGCTGGACGGCCAATGATTGTTCGCGTAACAGGCGCCCTTTTGCAATCAGGCCTTGTGGAGAGGATCTTTCTCTGTGGCGAGAGCATGGAGCTTTTCCGAAAAATTCCTGAAATAGGCACGGAAATGGACAGGGGAAAGATCATCTGGATTCAAAACGAGAAGGGGCCAAGCCTTAGCGCTCTAAAGGCCATGGAGGCAGCAGGCGGAAAAAGGCCCATACTTCTAACCACCTCGGACCATGCGCTTCTAAGACCAATCCATGTCCGGTCCTTTTGTGAAAGGGCACTGACCCTCCATGTAGACCTTGCTGTTGGCCTTGCAAGGCTTGAGACTCTAAAGGTTTATCCAGAGGTAAAAAGGACCTATTACAGTTTCAGAGACGGTAAATTTTGCACCTGTAACCTCTTTGGATTTCTCACAAGGAATTTCTTTAAGGCTGGACGCTTCTGGCAAGGGGTTGAAACCAAGCGAAAGAGCCCAATAAAGGTCATTGCAAGTTTTGGAATTACCTGGGCCATCAGGTACCTGCTTGGCAGGCTTAGCCTGGAAGAGGCAATGATGCGGGCATCCAAGGTGCTTGACTGCACACTTGGGGCAGTGATTCTCGACTTTCCAGAGGCTGCAATAGATGTTGACACCATGGACGACTTGGAGCTTGCACAAAGGATACTTGAAAAACAAGATTCTTAAACAGCCAGGATTAAGCGTCAGTCTTTCCGCAAGGTTACTGAGACGAGCCTGAGATCTACCTTTCCCACCACGTCGTTTTCCCCCTCGATACGAACCACCATTCCCCTTTTAACATCAACGTAAATCTCTATATCCCTTTGAAGGCCAAGGAGAGAGAAGCGTTCCCGGTGAATATAGTTGGTTTCTGGCTGCCTGGAGGAAAGGGTATATACGAATACCTGTACCTTTTCCCTCTTGGGCCTTTCCTGTCCACCTATTCTTTCAATGTAATTTATCTTCATCCTTTTGTGCTTCTTGAATTTAAGCACAACTTCATGAGTTCCCTTTTTTCCAAAAAGGAGTACCTTTTCCGGAGAAGCAATCCTCCTCATGCCCGCACGACATGCAAGATAAAGAAGAACCAGCGGCTCTGAAAGGTGCTCTGCGCCTTCTGATGGCTTATTTTTGAAAACCGGATATGAAGAGATGCGCCTCTTCGACCAGTTTGAAGGCCACTCCTGCTTTTCTTTTTCGTTTTTGGGCCGAATGCTTAGCCTCTTGACCGCCTCCTTCTCCCACCTGTAAAGCTTTAGCCATTCCTGTCCGCTCTTTTTCCAGCGAAGCCTTTGAAGGGCATCTCCGGTATCGGGCCTGAACCATACGAAATGCTCATACTTCTCCTGGGGCAGAAGAAGGCTCATGGTAACCGTTTCTGCAGAGATAAGCAAAACATCCGGGCTTTCAATGGGGCAGGCCAGAAATGGGGTTTTCATCTCATTAAGTGGATATGGGCAGACCCCCTGTGCCTTATTAAGCCTGACTCTTACCAGAAAACGAGTAAGCGGTTTGGAGCCTTCAAGAAGAATCTCGCTCCAGCCGGGCATGAAATAAGACCCTTCAGGGCCGCTTTTTTTTGAAAAAGCGGCCCCTGGCTTACAAGGTAACAGGAATAGGACAGAGAGGGCGCCTACTAATAAAAGAACGCCTCTTTCCCATGGATTTTTTGAAAAGATTCTGAACCAGTAGCTCATTTTAACTTGTATAAAACGTAGTTTCTGCTCGTGCAGACCTTTTCCAGGCCAAGCTCCCTGCCTGGACCCACCAGCAGGTAGTCAATATTGTAATCTGTAGTGATGTGGAGCAATTCCCTGGTGGAAAGGGAGGCGTAATTTCTGCCGCATATCTTCCTGCAGGGGCTTCCCTGGCATGAAACGTTCCCCTTCACACCACAAAGGAGCATCATCCTGTGAAACCACTCCCGTGCAACATCTGGTGGGAAAAACAGCCCGTGGCTCTTCCAGCTCACAAAGACACTCCTTTCACTGTACAATCTCAGGCCCTTAATGGCAGGGGATGCCAGCAAAGAGGCGGATATGGGGGTCTTGTTCCTTATGCACCTGGAAATGGCAACCACCTCGTTTTCTGGAATGAATATTCGAATGTTTTTCTTGTAAATGCAAAGGGTGCCTCCTGCTAAGGCTGTAAGGAAAAAAAGCACAACCACAGGCCTGTAGAGCCTTCCTTTTGGAACATAACGCTCAAGTAACAAGATGAAGGCGGAAAAGGCAATGACTCTTAATATCACATCTGAGCGGAAAAGATAGAGATTTAAGACCACAGGCAGGGGATAAATTTCCGTAAAGATGAATCCGGCAAGACAGGCAATCAAAAGGCCAGCAGACATGTTGCCAAGTCTTTGTCCAAGTTCCTTTTCAGGGGCCAAGAACCTGATACAAACCACTGAAAACAGGGCCACCAAAAGGAAAAAAGACCTTTCAAGCCAACCAGAATAAGACAAAAGCAGGTGATGCGGCACCCTGAATTTCACCATTTCAAGAAGCTCCCTGCCCCAGGCTGGGTCAAACCATGGATAGCCCTTGTAGCTTCCCATAAACTGCATGAAGACGAAGTGAACAAGAAAAAAGGCAAGGAAGGGCAAAACCGTTTGAAAAAGGCCTCTTGCATCCAGTCTTCCCCAACTCCTTTCAATCAAGGCGGCAAAAAAGAGGGTGCCAAAGATTATGAGCCCAAGCTGCTGGTGTATATAAAAGGCCGAGGCGCAGAAAATGGATGCTGGGAGGAATTTGTTCCTAAGAAAGAGAGTTATCGCCTTTATACAAAGGGGCAGGACAAAGAAATACGGGACCAGCCTCAGGGTCACCAGATGAAAGTGGGAGATGGTTACAAAGAGATAGGAAAATGGCAAAAGGAGCAAAAGGGCAAGGTTACGAACCTCTTCCCGCACCCTGAGCATTGAGAGAAGCTCGTCAAAAACCACCAGATAGAAGAAAAGGACTGCAAGATAAACGACAAAAAAGATATATTCCAAAGGAAGATGTAAGAGCCTTGAAAGGCTGGCCAGGGCAATGAAAAGGCCGGACTTTACATACCATGGAAAGATCAACTGGAGCCTGAAGTCAGTGGAATAAAGATCGGGATTGAAAAAATGGAGCACGGTAGGAAGCTGGGAAACATGGTCCCCGGTACCGAAGCGGTAGCCCCCAACCACCACGAAAAGTAATGTAAATGGCAGGATCCTTAGATATTTTCTGAAACGCGTAACCACATTCACAGATTATCACCATTTTAGGCACATACAACACCTGGATTGTTTCTAAGCCACACCGCAGTGCCCTTTTCATTAAAAAACGTCTTGCAGTTTCTGGTTAATTACCACACAATTGCTTGTTAAAATTACGGTTCTTTGCTACTATCTTTTGCTTTAAGAGAATAATTTGACAACTTGGCTGGAAAAATAATTTATTTTTACCAGGCATAGTCACCTGAAAAGGCACGCGGAAATGAATCAAGGTGAGGCTTTAGTCTATACCGACACAGACGGAAAAAGTAACATTCGAAAGAGAGTCAAGGCGCAAACAACACCAACCCCCTCTGAAAATACCATCCCCATCAAACATGGCACCTTTGATACACTCACTGATGCCTTGGACTATGCAGCAGGTGGTGTAACAGGCTTTAATTTTTACAACCGGAGGGGAGGCCTGACAAAGAGCATACCCTATTCACAACTCAGGAAAGAGGCCCGCACCCTTGCGAGAAAGATCCTTTTCACCGGTGCCCCCAGGGGAAGCCACATGGCCATTGTTGCAAACACCCATCCTGATTTCATCCGCTTTTTTTTCGCATGCCAGTACGCGGGAATGGTTCCAGTGCCCCTACCAATATTCATGCACTTTAGCGGGGCTTCGGGCTACGTAAAACAGGTTCACAGGCTCTTGAAGCTTAGCGGTGCACGTCTTGCAGTAGCAACGCCCGACTACCTTTCCTTCCTTAAAGAGGCCTCAAAGGGCCTAGAGATGGAACGCACAGGATCACCCGAAGATTACTACAGACTCCCGGAATCCAATGCAACGCTTGAGCCTCTAGGGCCAGAAGAACTTGCATATCTCCAATTCACCTCTGGCAGCACACGCTTTCCAAAGGGCGTCATGGTGAGCCAAAAGGCCGTAATGAACAACATAAACGTAATTACCCACCATGGGATTAACTGCCAGAGGGGGGACAGAGCCGTTTCCTGGCTTCCATTCTATCACGACATGGGGCTTGTGGGCCTTGTGCTTGCAAGCCTGGGCTCTCAACTTTCCGTCGACTTCTTCTCCACGGCTGATTTCGCCATGAGACCAGGGCTGTGGATAAGGCTCATGTCCGAAAACAGTGGGACCATTTCCTTCAGCCCGCCCTTTGGCTATGAGCTTGCCGCCATGAGACTGAGACAAAACGACATTGAAACCTTTGACCTTTCCCACTGGAGGGTGGCTGGAGTTGGGGCGGAGATGATTCGGCCCGAGCTTCTGGAAAGGTTTGCCCAGCGTCTTGAGGTGTGCGGTTTTGACAAGAAGGCCTTCATGCCCTGCTACGGCATGGCCGAATGCTCCCTGGCAGTAAGTTTTTCCAAAGTGGGAGAAGGCCTAAAGATAGACAGGATCGACCAGGAACAGCTTGCAGAAAAAAACCTGGTTAAGAAGATAGCCACTGGAACTCCAAAGGGGGCCAAGGTCAAGGAGTTCGTAAGGTGCGGACGGCTTCTTCCCGGTTTTGAGGCGCAAATAAGGGACGAAAAGGGCCAAATGGTAAACGAGGGGCAGTGCGGAACCCTTTTTCTCAAGGGCCCAAGCCTCATGAAAGGCTACTTCAATGACCCAGAGGCCACTAAGGAGGTGCTCTCTGAGGATGGATGGCTTAATACGGGCGATGTGGCCTACATGTCAGAATCAGAGATAGTCATCACAGGTAGATCCAAGGATCTCATAATCATAAACGGCAGAAACATCTGGCCCCAGGACATAGAATACCTGGCTGAAGCCATGGATGAGGTACGCCTAGGGAATGCTTGCGCCTTTTCCCTGGCTGGTGAGCATGGAAAGGAAAGGGCCGTGGTTGTGGTGCAGCTTAGAAACTTAAATGGCAACGACCTTCAGGCCTTTAAGGACAGGCTCAAGGGGCTGATTGCTAAGGAACTTGGAATAGAGTGCCATGTTGAAATCGTCCCCAGAAATACGCTCGTTCGCACTACATCTGGAAAGCCCTCAAGAAGCGGCACAAAGAAAAGGTGCCTCAAGCTGGGCCTCATACACCTGGACTAGGCGCTTTATAAATCCACACCTTTAAAAAACATTACATGAAAGTGGTTGAAACCGTTGCCATAACTGGTGCCACAGGCTTTATAGGCATAAACCTCCTCCATGTCTTTGTACGGGCGGGGATGCGGATAAGGGCCCTTTACAGGCCCAATTCCTCAAACATCCGGCCAGATCTTCCAGGAATCGAATGGATAGAAGGAACCCTGGAGGATTCCCTAGCCCTGAGGGGACTTCTCAGCGGGGCGGACGCCCTTGTTCACTGCGCAGGCCTGGTTAAGGCCAACAGGGAAGAGGATTTTTTTCAGGTAAATACCCAGGGCACACGCTCCGTCTTGGATGCCCTTCATAAGGCCTCATTCAAGGGGCCT
>JALWYS010000172.1:40393-40988 GCA_027003115.1 Deltaproteobacteria bacterium
CGGCAAGACATCCAGGGCTTTCCCCCTATGCAAAGAGCAAGAGGGAGGCAGAGAAGATGGTAAAGGGGGACTGCCCCGTGCCATGGACCATTGTCAGGCCTCCTGCCGTGTACGGCCCGGGGGACAGGGAGATTCTTCCCCTCTTTAAGGCCATGGAAAGGGGTGTTGCCATAATCCCTGCGCCTAAAACAAACCGCTTTTCCCTCATCCATGTGCTGGACCTTTCAGAGGCCATCCTTGAGGCGTGCCAGTCAGAGGCAGTGGCTGGAAGGATACTTGAGCTTCATGACGGTACCCCCGGAGGTTACGACTGGATGGAGGTGGTGGAGACCTTCTGCCGGGTTAAAGGCAAAAGGGTGGTGCCCATACACGTTCCTGCCGGCTTTCTTCGATTTTCTGCCTTCCTTGTTCTTGCCCTTTCCAGGGTTTCAGGCCGGCCTGCCATGTTGACGCCCTGGAAGGTCAGAGAGCTCCTTCATTCGGACTGGGTCTGCGCCAACCACGTTGAAAACCATGGGCTGTCGTGGAATCCAAGGATCACCCTAAAGATTGCCCTTGAAAATGGCCTTATTGGCTAATAAAGTCTGCTTGGGCC
>JALWYS010000173.1 GCA_027003115.1 Deltaproteobacteria bacterium
AAGCATAGGCTGAACCAGTTTTTTTTTCAAGAAATTTGGAAAGATGTGAGGAGGGGCGTTTTTCTGCCTTTAGGCCCTTTTCGCTTTGCAAAGGATTCTAACCTTTTGACCCTCAAAAAGTCCAAGCTCCTTCTTTGCATCTGCCATATTTACTGCAATCTCAAGGAATCCAAAACTGTTAATAAAGGCAACGGGCATTCCTGGCTCAACCATGGAGAATGTTTTCTTTAGGGGAATGGAGAGCCTCTTTCCTTCCCTGGAGCAAAGCTCAACCACCATATCTTTCCTTGAACAGGACAGAAGTGAAAGATGGCTGGATTTGATATTGGTGGCACCATTTCCAAAGTGATCGAAATAGAGGATGGCACCTTCTGCCCTTTTTCGGGATATGTCTGGCTCTGGAATATTGAGTGTAAGGGGCCTTCTTGTCAGCATTGAACAGAACCTTTCTGGCGCAATTCCAAGGGACAGAAGGGCTGCTGCTGGAGAAAAAATGTCTCTGCCGTGAAAGGTTGAGCTCGTCCCTGTTTTTATGCCCCTTTCAGCAAGAAGTTCATTGAGTAGACCTTTTTCTATCACGTACGTGCAAGCTTTTGAGCTGTCTGTTGCCAGTGAAAACAAGCCGTTATCCGGGCCCACGAAGGTCCTTGAGCCGTCTTTAATGACAAGACAGGCACGCTCGCTTCCTACTCCCGGGTCCACAACGGACAAAAATATGGTCTTTTGGGGAAAGTAGGGCACACTTGCCTCAAGATAGATGGCGGCCTGAAGGACGTTTTGCGGGGAGATAAGGTGAGTGATATCCGTTACAACGGCCTCCGGATTAATAGAGGCGACAACACCCTTACATATACCTACATAGGGGTCTTTAATGCCGAAATCTGAGAGAAAGGCGATTATTGGGCGGCTTTTCACTTACCAGTACGAGGGTGTTTCAATGGGAATTGTGCCGTCATCCACATACTCTTCAATCAATTTTTTCCACCAGCCTGGAAGGCAGAAAGACGCTTTGTGGATGGAGGGGTTGTAATAGCGGCCTTCATATTCCCTTTGGGGCACACTGATTGATCCCTCCTTGTTTCTTGATCCTGCAACAAAGGCTATCTCTCCTCCGTAGGTGGGCATTGGGGCGAGATAAACCTCCACCTTTTCGAACACGTCCTGGAATCTTTTCCTTATAAAGGGCATAACAGCCGGCATGGTCACGGGAAGTCCGGACTGGCGTACCACTACACCGGTATCAGTCAGGCATGCGGAAAGGTCCTCGTGAAAGGGCCTTTGGAAAAGGACAATGGCCGGCCCTATGGGGTCTGTGGAGTCAAGGATGATGACATCGAATTTTTTGCCCCTCTCCCTGGCCTCTTTTACATATTTGGCCCCGTCGCCAATTATGAGTTCAACCCTTGGGTCCTTCCAATCTCCGCATATTTCAGGAATGTACTTTCTGCAGGCAACGATTACCGCCTCGTCAAGTTCAACCTGCACAACCCTCTTTACGGATTCGTACTTCAGAACCTCCCTCAGAACACCTCCATCGCCTCCCCCGATTATAAGGACAGACTCTGTTGGCTCCTTCCTGCCAAGGATGGGAACATGCGTCATCATCTCGTGGTAGATGAATTCATCTCCCACTGTAGTCTGGACAATGCCATCAAGGACGAGCCCTTTACCCCATTGGGGATTGTCAAAAATCAGCAGACGTTGAAAGGGAGTGCGCTGCTCAAAGAGGGGCTCAATCTCATAACCGTGGGTAAAACCTGGTCCGATTCTCTCAGACCACCAGTAGCGAGTCAAGTGTCCTCCATTTCAAGCAGTTGACCCCTGGTCAGCTCTATCACTGCAACCTGACCAGGATTAAGGGTGGACTTGAGGCTCTCCAGTATCTTGTGGGCCTGGACCTGATCCCTGGCAAAAATGTCAAGGGCGGCATATTCCTTTTCAGGCCAGGTATGAATGAGAACGTGGATTGCTGAATTTGAAACAGTGGCTGATACGCCGTACGGGTCAAACTGGTAGGTATTTACCTTTATATCATGGGAGCCATCAAAATCGTTGCAGCTAGAGGCCGCCTTTTCCAGAATCGAGCCGATTACGTCCGCACTTGCCAGGGATGAAAAGGGGGCCTGCCACATTTCCACAAGCAGGTGGGTATTTAGGCCGCATGCAAAGGAGCTGTTAAGCATGTCTGCCTTCTGCTTGGTCTGACCAACGTCTTTTTGAAGTACAGGGGTTGCTGTAGCCATAGGCAGCCTCCTTTTGGTACGCTCTTCTGCATGCAGTCTGCAGCCGGCAGATGTTAAATGGCTAAAAAATCAAGTTTACACTGTCGCTTCTGTTACCGCTAGAAAAATAGAAGCTTTTTCCGAAACGGCGAAAAATCTAACCACTTTCAATCTTTTTTGTCAATATTATGGTGAAAAAACATGGCCTTTAGAAGGCGTGTTCCTTTAATTTTTCTAACTTCCTCTTGCTCAAAATCCAAGGCAGGCATAAGTTGTCTTGTCATGAATATAGCCGTTTTGTCAGATACCCACGGAAATCTGTCTGAAAAGGCCCTGGATGTCATAAAGGGAGCAGATTCCATATTCCATGCAGGTGATATTGGTTCGTTGTGGATTGTAGAGGCCCTTGAATCCATTGCCCCAGTTTTTGCTGTTAGCGGCAATATGGATACCACTGAAATAAGAAGACGTTTTCCAAGAAAGGATTTCATAGAACTTGACGGATGCTGTTTTTATCTCATCCACGAACCTTATCTTCTGGATATAGATCCGGCTGCTGCAGGGGTAGACTGTGTCGTTTTTGGACACACCCACCGTCCTTTGATAGATGAAAGGGATGGAGTCCTTTTTGTAAACCCTGGAAGTGTCAGCCTGCCTGGGTATAAGAACCCCCCAACACTTGCCCTTTTAAGGATAGATGATCACAAAATCAAACCTCAAATCGTAACGCTCTAGGTTCTAAAAAAACAAAAAGATAAAAAGTTCATGGTTACTATGAAGGTTTCCAAGGCTTCTTTGTGAGCCCTGCTGGATTTTTAAGCTCCTGTGCTTATTTTTAAGCAGAGGAATTTTTTCGGTCAGGAGATGACATGGTCACCATACTCAGGGACATTTCTCCAAAAATCCAGGAAGCTGAGCTTGATAAGAGGGCCATGTCCGTTTTCATGAAGGTTCTTGAGATATTGGGTGGTCCAAGAAGGCTTTTTGAATACAGGAATCTTACCTGGCTCCCTTCCATAATGGAGGCTTCCTACGTTGTGGTGCTGGCAAGTGATTATTCAAAATCAAGGGATGAGATAGCCTCAAAGCTTGGGCTTTCCAAGGCCACTGTTACCAATATCCTGAGAGCCAACCCTGATGAGGCAGAGTCTGTAATCAGGGAGGGGTTTCTGGCAGGGGCTAAAAGACCAAGACACATGGCAGGCGCCTTGGCAAAACTTGCCTACAGGGAGCTAAAGAGGGAAGCAGGAAATAAAGATCATGGAAGAGAAATGGAACAATAGTGGTGTTAGGCTTGCCAGGGAAATAGGCAAGGATCTGCCTGAGCTTAAAGGGATTGCCACTGGTGTGGAAGGCCTTGATGAGCTTTTTTTTACCACCATTTTCAAGGGTGGAAAGGTCAAGGTGAAACCCCTTGGAGGATACCCGGAAGGTGGGGTAATCCAGATAACAGGGGTGCCTGACACCGGAAAGAGCTTAATGGCTGAACAGTTTCTTATCACCCAGGCTAGGTTTGGAAATTATGTGTGCCTTGTAACTGTGGAACAGCCAGCAGCATTTTATGTGGCTTCCCTTAAACAGAGGGCAGCGGCAATGTCTGTTAAGTGGGAGCGCATTGATGACAAGATAGTAATTGTGGATGCAGCTTCAGATCAGGACCTAAGGGATGACATACCCCGTTTAATGCACGTACTTGATGGTGGCCTTGAGAAGTATCCTGCAAAAGTCTTGGTTATAGACTCTGTCACCGGACTTTACGAGGCCAAGGAGATGGCGGCAAGAAATGTGGTCAGGCAGTTTTATGGCTTTTCCAAGAAAAGAAGGCTTACTTCCCTTTTTATCTCCCAGAAAAGAAGTGGACACCAGGAGCTAAGTTCGGAGGCAGCAGGCGGATACGGCGTGGGCCATATTGTTGACGCCACCATTGTGCTTGCAAAAAAAGAGATCATGTCAAGATACGATCAAAGCCTGTACGCAATGCCAATGGGGGAGCTCATAAGGTTGTTCCGGATAGACGGTTGCAGGCTTTGTGGCCATGATACAAAGACGAGATTCATGGAAATAACCGATTCAGGCATTGTGAAAATAGGTGAGCCGGTATCAAGCAAATTGAACCGTTAAAAAATTAAAGCGTGTCTCTTCACGGCCCTGTTTTCTCACAAAAAGAAATCGCTCTCATCAAGCAGGTCATTGACATCCATTACCCAAAAATTTTGGGTATGCCCTGATTTTTTGGCAGATGTGACACATTTCCACCAAACGTGTCCGAGCTCCTTCTTTAAAAGGGTGTTGCCTGCAATTTTTTCAAATCGTATACTCTGGTCACTCTATGACTTGGCATGCAAAGGGAATCAACTTTTGAGTGAAGAATTACTAGAAGTAGAAAAAAGGGTCCAGTTGGCAAAAAGGCTTTATTCAGCACATGCCAGCAAGCTTCTTTTAGACAAAGGATTTTGTTCCCTTCTTAACGCATATTCCAGGGAGATAGAGAAAAGCAAGCGTCTTATGGTGGAAGTTGGCCTGCCAGGGCTTTGTTCATACTGCGCAACAAAGATTCCAGGTGGCGGTTGCTGCGGAAGTCACATAGCCACCTGGTATGACCCCCTGGTTCTGCTTTTGAATCTTTTCATGGATGTAGAAATTCCAGATAAAAGTTACTATAAAGACTCGTGCAGGTTTTTGGGAAAAGAAGGATGTGCGCTCAAGGCAAGATATCACTTTTGTGTAAACTATCTCTGTAAGAGAATCCATGAGCATTTGGACGAAGAGAAGGTATCATGGCTTAAGGCCCAGTCAGGGGCGGAGCTTTTTCTTGCCTGGAAACTCGAACTGTACCTGATGGACTTTTTCTCTAAAGAGGGCTTAATCTTTAGCAATTTTGATATTCCTTCATGAATCCGACCCTAATTTGTCCAACCGTCTTTGAAATGGAACCGCTAAGACCGCTTTCTAGAGAGGTCGGCATGGAAAATCTTGTCTGCGGAGTGGGGCCAGTTCAGGCCGCACACTCGGTTACTCGATATCTGGAAAGAAATCGTGTTCCTCTGGTAATTCTTGCTGGCATAGGCGGGGCATATCTTGAATCAATACTTTCCTCCAGGAAGGCCTTTATAGCAAAAAGCGAGGTCTTGGCAGACCTTGGAAGGTGCACGGATGCGGGATTTGAGCCAATTGAAATAGGCGGAAGACCCCTTGAAACCAGCTACGATCTTCTGAAAGAGGGAGACGATCTGTTTGAGATGGTGAAAGAAAGTTCCCTGCTTGGACTTTCTGCCATGGCGACGGTATCCTGTGCAAGTGCTAGCAGAAAGCGGGCAGCAAAGATTTCCAGTACTTTTGGTGTTGACATTGAAAACATGGAAGGGGCCGCCGTTGCCCTGGTGTGTAAAAATTACGGGGTAAGACTCGTAGAACTTCGTTCTGTTAGTAATCTTTCAGGTGACCCCAACAAGGCCAACTGGGACATAAAGGGCGCGCTTAAAATCCTTCGTGACGGTCTAAGGGAGGTAGTTTATTTGTTAGAGGCATTAGAGAAAAAATAATGAAAACTCTTCGGTTAGGTATATCGCCTTGCCCCAACGACACGTTCATTTTTTATCATCTTCTAAATAGTCAGGTCCTTCCCTTCAAGATAGAGCCTGTTATAAGGGATGTTGAGGAGTTGAACAGGCTGGTTCTTTCTGAAGCACTCGATGTGAGTAAGGTATCCTTTGGCCTTGCAGGCAAGGTGCTCGACAGATATATCATCATGGATAGCGGTGCTGCCCTGGGAAGGGGTTGCGGGCCCCTCATCCTTTCAAAGAAGAAGATTTCCAGAAGGGAACTTTCCCGGGCCCGGATAGCCATCCCTGGCGTTCATACAACAGCTGCCCTTCTCTTAAGACTTTTTGTACCCCAGGCAGAAGACCTTGTGGAGATGCCTTTTAACGAGATAGTGGGTGCAATTTGCAAAGGGAAGGTTGATGCAGGTTGCGTCATACATGAAACCAGGTTTACTTACAGGGATTTTGGCCTGGAGCTGGTGCAGGATTTGGGTGAGTGGTGGGAAGAGACCACCAAAAGCCCCATTCCCCTTGGCGGGATAGTGGCAAAGAGATCCATTCCCTTAATGGAGCTTGAGGTCCTAAATGACGCCATCAAAAAAAGCATGAGATTTGCAGAAAGAAACTACCAAGAGGTATCAGGATTCATACGCAGGCATGCCCAGGAGATTTCTCTAGAGGTTCAGCGAAAACACATAGACCTCTACGTAAATGACTATTCCTATGATCTTGGGGAAGAAGGAAGACAGGCCGTTTCCTTGCTGTTTGAAAAGGCCAGGCAGGAGGGACTTTATGGCCCTGGAGAATTTGAGGAAAGGCCCTTTTTTCTCAACCAGGCAGTTGGAGAAGAAGAAAGAAAAAGAGAAAGGAATCGCAGTAGATGATCCATAATTCAAGTGTATTGACCATGATACTGGGTGCAGGCCCGGTGGTACAAATGGTTTTGGTCTTGCTCGTACTTATGTCTGTTCTTAGCTGGACCATCATAATTTTAAAGAGCAGGCTCTTTAAAAAGGCCTCAAGCCTGGATGAAGAGTTTGATATCTTTTTTTCTGAAAGCCAAAGCCTCTCTCAGGTGGCTGGAAGGGCAAAAAGGATGCGGTTTTCCCCCATGGCAAACGTCTTTTCTACCGCCTTTGAGGAATATCAAAGGCTTAGAAGGGATGTTAAGCTTGAAAACGCTCCCCTTGACAGGGAAGTATGGATAGACGTGCTTTCACGGGCAATCTCCAAGGGCATAAAGGTGGAGATCCACGAGCTTGAAGCCGCCCTTCCAATACTGGCAACTATAGGCAACTCCGCCCCCTTTATAGGTCTTTTTGGCACGGTGTGGGGCATAATGAGAAGCTTTCATGACATAGGGCTTAAGGGGAGCGCAAGCCTTGCAACAGTGGCTCCTGGCATTTCAGAGGCCCTCATTGCAACTGCCATTGGCCTTGCTGCAGCCATCCCAGCAGTGATTGCATACAACGTGTTCATGAGTCAGTCAGGGGCGAAACAGAAGGAGCTCGAGGCCTTTGGAGCAGATTTTCTAAATGAAGTGGAAAGGGAGCTTCTTTTAAGAAGGGCAGGCGCCCGTAATCACGATTATCAATAACAGGAGATGTTTTGACATGGCCATGTCTTCTAATGGTAACAAGGGGCTTCTTTCAGACATAAACGTTACTCCACTTGTAGATGTCATGCTGGTTTTGCTCATCATCTTCATGGTAACAGCCCCTATGATGACAAGGGGAATTGATGTTAAGCTTCCGGAAACCACCGCAAAGCCCCTTCCCCAGAAAAAGGAGCATATCCAGATTAGTATCTCAAAGAAAGGAGAAATATGGCTGGACAACCTTCCTGTGGATGTGGGCTCCTTAAAGGCCGAGCTTGTAAATCTCAAAAAAAGCGGTAAGGCAGCCCAGGTGATACTAAGAGCCGACAGGGATGTCCCCTACGGCGTGGTTGCCAAGGTGATGGCAGCCGCCAAGGAGGCGGGCATAGACAACCTTGGACTTGTGACTGCACCTGAAAAGGTGGAGCCACCAGGTAGCGGCAGGTAGTCTTTTATAAATGAAAAATCATTTTCCAAACAGGCTCTGGAAACAGGCCCTGATTCTTGCCCTTCTTTTTCATCTTGCCGTTGTTGGCGGCTTTGTATTTGGCCCCACTCTTTTTAATGAAAAAAAGCAGACACAGATTCCTTACACAGTAAGGCTTTTTGAGCCCCAAAGACTGGTGAACCATTCTGCCCAAAAGGCACAGAAGGTCCTTGAGAAACCATCAAGTGAAAAGAAATCAGTTTCTTCAATAAAGAAGGAACAACCGCCTCCAAGACCTCAGAAAAATATTGAGAAACCAAGGCCCAAGGTGGCCAAACAAAAACCCAAGGCCAAAAAGAAGGCAGTTTCCTTAAATCCGAAAAAGTCCAAGAAGGTGAAGAAAGCTGCCAAGAAAAAGGAAACAAAGAAAAAGGTTGCAAAGTCAAATAACAGGACAAGGCTCAAGGAAGAGAAAGTTGCCGAAAAGATAAAGGAAATTCAAAATCGCCTTAAGGAAAAAAGGGAGGAGGAATATCTCAAGAAACGACTAAGTGAGCTTGCAAGGAAAGCCAAGGGTCAAGGGGCCTCAGGAAAAGTGGGCGCTGGCAGCACTCAAAATCAACAGGCCATGATTTATGGAAATTTTGTAAAGGCAAAGATATGGCGGAACTGGCACTTTCCAAAGGCTCTTGCCAACAGAAAGGACCTTGAGGCCGTGGTAACCATTATTATCACCAAGAACGGCAGAATTCTTGACATGAGGGTAAAGAAGTATTCGGGATTTTCCGCCTTTGATAGATCCGTAATAAAGGCCATAAAGGATTCAGCGCCCCTACCTCCTCTTCCGCCCTCTCTTGGTCAGGGACCAGAGGAGATAGACATAAGGTTTGATCTTTCAAAGGTTGAAAATTCGGCCTGAGCTTCCATGAATCCTTCCTTTTATCTTAGGCTCCTTTTCGTCCTGTCCCTATCCTCAATACTGCTTTTTTCAGGCCTGGGATCCTTTCCCCTTACGGACCGGGATGAGGGTGAGTATGCCACAAGCGCATCCGAGATGATAAGAAGCGGGGACTATGTGGTCCCTACACTTAACGGCAGGCCATACCTTGAAAAGCCAATCCTCTTTTTCTGGCTGCTGTCTGCATCCTTCAATATTTTCGGGCAAAACGAGATGGCCGCAAGGCTCCCTTCTGCACTTTCGGCCACGTTCTTAATTTTAAGTCTGTTTTTCCTCTATTATTTTTTTAATGAAAGAGCAGTTTCAAACAAAAGAGGTCTTTTTGCCAGATCCACCTTGGTGTTACTGTCGTGTCCTCTCTTTCTTCTGGTTGCCAGGGCCTGTCTTACCGACATGCTTCTTACTCTTTTTATCTGGCTGTCCATGATGTTTTTCTTCTTGTTCATTGAAAAGGGACATGTTAAGTGGCTCATGCTGCTATCCTGGCTGTTTCTCGCCCTTGGTTTTCTCACAAAGGGGCCTGTGGCCGTGGCCATTTGCATCCCTGTGTTTTTTATTTACTCTCTTCTTCTAAGGGATTTTCACTGGCTTAGACCGGTGAATTTATTTATTGGAGTTGCCATCTTTCTTTTCATAAATCTTCCTTGGTACCTGGCAATCTATGACAGGATGGGACAGAGTTTCATTGAGACATTTTTTTTAACCCAGAACCTTGAGCGTTTTTCAAGGACTCTACTTGGCCACGGCGGCGGCCCTTTCTTTTATGTGGCAGTTCTTGGTGTTGGCATGTTCCCCTTTTCCGTATTCATTCCAAAGGTTCTGAAGAGGGACTTTTTAATCCTTAAAAAGGCATTTCGTAATAAAGATCTTAAAGCCGGCCACAGACTCCACCTTTTCTGTTTTATAGCAAGTGTTTGGACTTTTCTCATTCTCACGGTTTCAGCAACAAAGCAAATTAATTACGTAGCGCCTATTCTTCCATTTCTTTCAATATCCATTTCTGGCCTTCTTTTAGAGACAAAAGAGTGGCACACACTTTTTTCAAGGTGCCTGTTTTTTATTCTCCTGACCCCTTTTATGGTCTTTTCTCTGGTGATGGCCTTTGGTCTTAAGTTTTTGTGGCCTCATCTTCAGACCCTTGTGCGTTTTGATAGCACCGAGTACGCCTTTTCCATTACACCTCCAACTGAAATTATTCCCTGGGCCTTTGGATTTTTCCTCGTAACTGCCTTTTGCGCCTACCTCTTTTTGGGCAAGAAGGGGGGTGAGCTCTCCAAGCATTCTGCAGGGATATTGCTTGCAGGGTTTTTGGTTGTTCTTTTTCTTCCTGCCATTTGCCGCGTTGTTCAGCTTCCTGCAAAGGAGATGGCTCTAGAGGTGCGAAGGGTAGTGAAAAAGGTTGAAACAAAAGACGATGGCGTTCTTCTCACCTTCTTTGGGCTTTGGAAGCCCTCCATGATTTTTTATACGAGCCATCCCATAAAAAGGATAAAGACAAGGCATCCAGAAAGGCTTGCCAGGGCGCTTTCAGCAAGGGGGCCCTGTCTTGTTTTTACCAGGGTAAGGCTTGAGGATGAGCTAAAAGACATCCCTGGATTTTTCCCTGTGAAAGAGAAGGCTGGGTACCTTCTTGGTGGCAACAGGGAAGGATATTTGCTGATGAAAAAGGACAGAAATTAGTCTCTAGATTGCCTGTTTCCTTCCCCTTTGAAACTGAAGTTCGATTTTTCTCCACTTCCACATGAATCGGGCCTTTAGGTTTTCAGGCACAAAATCCGTCATGACTCGGGTCATGGCACTAATTTTGGGATAGAGGTAGGACCTTTTTAGCAAAGGACTGTTTGCAGGAAGGGTAAGGGTAAGGATAAAGAGGATGACTGCCGAGATGGCCAAGGCCTTAAGAAATCCAAAGGCTGCACCGAGTATTCTGTCCACAAGAGAAAGGTGAAGCACCTGGAAAAGCCCCCTGAAAAGGATTCCTGCAATGGCAAAGGCAAGATATACCACCAAAAAGAGCAAAAAGAAGGACACAAGCCCCCGCCACATGTCTGTTTTTATGAGAAAGGAAAGTCTTTGAGCCAGATACTGGTAGTAGTTGGCCGCAACCCAGAAGCCTGCAAGTGCACCAAGAAGGCCGGAT
Organism: Deltaproteobacteria bacterium; assembly: GCA_027003115.1. Classification (GTDB taxonomy): domain Bacteria; phylum Desulfobacterota; class Dissulfuribacteria; order Dissulfuribacterales; family QOAL01; genus JAADCZ01. The sequence continues at coordinate 10,887 of JALWYS010000173.1, forward strand.
ACCGCCCTGCTAAAGCCTGTAAAGAGGCCTCTTATGATTATTACAACGAATAAAAGCCCTACGGCTATGTCCAACCAGTTTATGTTTATGGAAGATATTGTCTGCAAGGGATTCATTGCAGCTAATAAATCAGACCAGGCCCTTTCTTGCAAGGAATCTAAGCTCTTTTTCCGCCTGTTTTGTGATTTGATAGTAGGTATGATTCATGTGTTTTGGCCTCTTAAAACCCCGCTTGAAAAGAAATGTTCCCTGCACCCTTTTAAGCCATCCGGCCCTTTCAAGTCCAGCAAGAAGTTTCATGGTATCGCCAAGCTCCATATTTATTCTACGCGACAAGAATTTAGCACAATCAGGGCCTTTTTCCCTCAGGTCCAGCAGGGCCTGCCTTTCACTAGATGAAAGTTCCGACCACTTTTTCATGGGCACTTATCCTTTTGATCGTGCAAGCCTTTTTGCCCTTACAGATGCCTTGATAAGCTCCTTTTCAAGGTGAAGACGGGCCTCTTCCATCCTTGGGCCTCTCGTATTTTCCTCTACGTAAAAGGGTGCGCCGTAGACAACTGACACCCTGGAAAATGGAAGTGGAAGCATGAGCCTGTCCCAACTGTTGAAATGGTAGGCAGGCCTTGCACAAACCCCCACAGGAATCAAGGGAAATCCGGTGTCACGGGCAAGGACAATGGGTCCTTTCTGGGCGATACAAGGCGGCCCCTTGGAGCCGTCTGCCACAATACCAGCATTTATTTTCTTTTCCCTAAGTAGCTTTGTCATCTCCCTGATTGCCAAAAGGCCTCCCTTAAGCTTGGAACCCCTTACAGGATGTTGGCCCCAAAGTTCAAGGGCCCTGGCAACCCACTCGCCATCCTTGCTGCCGCTAACCATTATGGCGGCTGGATAACTTCTGAAATGAAAGAGACAGTATATGAGGGCAGAGTGCCAAAGGGCTACTATGAACTGTTTATCCTGGCTGATAAGCTCTTTTGAGAGAGGGTGTACATCCAGGGCTGGACGACATGAAGACAGCCATATTTCGACGGTTCTCAAAAGGAACCTAAGCCAACGTTCCTCCCTGTTATGGGTGTTGCTCATCAGGCTAACTCCCGTCCTTCAGGATATGAAAGGGCGTAACAATTGCGTCCGAAAGTTCACCATCCATATATAGGATAGTTTCAGGCCAGACAACAACGTTTTCAAGAAATAAGTTCCCAGAAAGCCTGCTGTTTTTACCGATTATTGCATGTTCGCCAATTGTAACAGTATTTGAAATAAGGTCTGTGTCTATAAGGCGTTTCTTTCTTTTTTGCGCAAGCAGTGAAAAATTAGCCTTTAAATAGCCCCTTGGAGTGCCGATGTCGTGCCACATCCACTTTTCTTCATGTACAATTTCTTCTGCCCTGCATGCGCAAATTTCTGTGCCCTGGTCAATTAGCTCCTGAATAAAAGGGATCAAGGGGAAAGGATCAGATGGTGAAGTCCTGAAGCATTCAGGCCTAAAGAGCGAGATCCCTGTATAGGCCAAAAGGTCCTGGCCATGGCCCTTGAAAGAGATGATTTTTGCTCCTTCGCATCTTATCTTGTTGTAAGAGGGACAGTCGTGAAGGCAGAAGAGAGCTAGTGACTCTGGCTGCTCTTCAAATCGGGCAAGAAGATCGCCAATTGAAACGTTTGAAATGATGTCTGCATTGTAAACCAGTAGTGGTTTATCGTATCCAAGCCTCTCGAAGAGATTTTTTATTGCGCCACCTGTATCAAGAAGTACTTCCTCCTCCAGGAAGGTGACATATCTTCCCCAGGGACTCGTCTTTTTCCATGCAGTCATTTTTTCTGCGAGATGGTGGCAGTTTATGACAATATCGTTTATGCCCTCAGATCTAAGCTTCATGATGAGCCTGTCAAGGGCTGGCATTTCGAGAACAGGGAAGAGGGGTTTGGGGACCTTTTTGGTCAAGGGCAAAAGTCTAGTGCCCTTGCCTGCTGCCAGGATGAGACAGCGGCAGTGGGTACTCATTTAAAGGGGTGTCAGGAGGCTGTTGTCTTTTCTCGTGCCGTCTCTTCTATTTCTGCCGTCTTTTTTTCAGCCGGTTCCTTCTGTACCCCTTCGTCTATTTCACTAAGCCCCTTTTTAAAGGCCCTTAGACCCTTTCCAAGGCCTGCCCCGATTTCAGGAAGCTTTTTGCCACCAAACAAGAAAAGGGCAATAATCAGAATTACCAAAAGTTCCTGCGTTCCTAATCCAAACATGGTTTCCTCCAACGACTGCTTTTAACTTGATCCGTAACTGTGCAGCCCCGATAAAAGAAAGTTTACACCAAAATAGGTGAAAATGACAGAAACAAAACCGATTATGGACAGATAGGCGATCTTTTTGCCTGCCCAGCCGCGGACGAACCGTGCATGAAGGGCCGTGGCGTAAACGAACCAGGTTATGAGGGACCAGGTCTCCTTTGGGTCCCAGCTCCAGTATGTCCCCCAGGCCTGATTTGCCCACACTGCGCCGGTTATGATGCCAACTGTGAGCCACAGGAAACCAAAGATTATGGTTTGATGCATGAGCTCATCTAGGGTTCGGCGCGAGGGCAGGGCATCCAGCAGGTACGAGGAGGAGCCCCTGCCGTCACCCCTTATGAGGTACATGATGCCAAAACCACAGGCCACGGCAAAGGAGGCATAACCCAGGAAACAGGTTATTACATGGGCCAGGAGCCAGTTGCTTTGAAGGGCAGGGATAAGCGGCTGGATGGCGTCCTGTACGTTGGGGCTGAAGGACGCATAGGCCATAGCAAGGCAAGCAAAGGGCGTTGAAAAGGCCCCTATTACCCGGTTTTTTGTCTTAAATTCCACAACAAGGTAAACTAAAATGGTAACCCAGGAAAAGAATACCAAGGATTCGTAAAGGTTTGAAAGGGGAGCATGTCCGTAACCCATGAGGTAAGATTCCCGCCAGCGCATGGCAATTCCTGCTGTCTGCATCAAAAATCCAGCGACTGTCACTACGGTCCCGAGGATTCCCACCTTTTCCAGCCTGAAAATCCAGTAGAGGAGATAGATGGCAGTGGCTCCAAGGTAAACAAATGTGGTAAGACTAAGTATGTAAGAGCTGCTTAAATGCATCACTTTTCTCCTATTTGTGTATCTATAGCCTTTTTGACCTTTTCAAACTCCTTCTCGAAGGAAACCTTGTTCTTGTTTGTTTGCCCTGCAAGTATAACGTGGAGTTTTTCTCCATCCTTTCCCATCCAAAGCCACAATCTGCGGTGACCAACCCAGAAGACAATTGCAAAGCCTATTATCATCATGGCGCATCCAAGCCACACTACCCAGACACCTGGGTCTTTTTTGACCTGGAGCCCTGTCATGTATTTTTCCTTGGCGGAGACCAGGGAAAGACGGAAGGTGTTGTCTCCCAGACTTACCTCCCTGTCATGGCCCTCAAGCAGCCAGATGGCATCTCCGTTGTTGCCGGAAGGGTCCCCTACGTAAACCCTGGCAGCAGGGGCTCCGTGGACGTTTGGCAGGTATTTGATTATGCCAACAAGGAGTTTCTTTTCAGGCCACAGGCCTTTGTCAAAGGCAGACAGATCCAGAACCTTCTGTTTCCCGTCACTAGAAACTATCCGTATCTTCAGATCAGGAACAGACTGGTAAGAAGACTGGTAAAAGGTAACGCCTTTATAGGTAAGCGGCGAGTTAACCACAATGGACCTTTTGAGAACCTCCTTGCCACCGTCGATGACGGTGAGGTCCGATTTGAATAACTTGGGTGCCCCGTTTCGATAGAAATCCACCTTGAATTTGTCACATCGAAGGGAAAAACCCAGGGGAATTTTCTTCATATTTCCACTGGAATCCATTTGGACAGCATGGTCTGTACTTTCCCCCTCAAGGAGCATCATTCTGCCCTTAAAGCCAGTGAGCGAGCCAAAAATGGCCCCTGCAAAGATGACTAAAACGCTTAGGTGAATGAGGTAAACACCCCAGTAGCTCCATTTGCCCTTGTCTGAAAGATAAAGCTGGCCTCCATCCACGTTTTCCCTGGCCTCAGGTTTACCAGCAAGGCTTGAAAAGGTTTCTACAAGACTGGCCCGTAGATCCGAAGGATTTGTTTTTTCAGCGGTTTTCCACTGGGTCTTAAATGGGCGTCTTAAAAGGTCGTCCCTTCCCATTTCCAGATAGTTGCGTTTGAAGAGGCGTAAGGTGTATGGAAATCTCTTTACCGTACAGACAATCAGGTTCACACTGAAAAGGCCCATGAGTGCCAGATACCACCACGCATGATAGGTGTCGTAGAGCCGAAGGGTTCTTATGATCTTGAAATAAAATGGACCATAGTTTTCCAGATAAAATTGAAGGCTTTCTCCCTGTGGGAGAACTGTTCCGATGATGGATGTAAGTGCCAGAATGATGAAAAGAAATATGGCAAGCTTAACGGAGGAAAAAAATCGTACCACTATATTGGACTGGGAATGAACGTTTTTCGTTGTCATAGGCTTAATCTCTGGAATCTTGCTGGGGATAAATGAGACAGAAGGGTCTGTTATGGATCTTGCTTGTCCGGTTCCTTGTTTGGGCTGTCTTTATCTTCATCTTGTTTCAGGGACCTTTTAAAATTACTTATGCCTTTACCAAGGCCTTCTCCTATCTGGGGAAGTTTTCCTGCCCCAAATATGATGAGAATTATAAAAAGAATTATTAAAAGCTCCGGCAATCCCAGCCCAAACATATGTTCTCCCCAGGCAGCAGACAAAGGAGATGTCTGCGGAAGTCTTGTTAAATAAAATACACTTGCAGGTCAGTTTAATGCCCACTCAGTCCACTGTCAATGAAACGCTTTAAAAGACTGTGATGGTCCTAAAAGGGGGCCTTGATGAAGAAGGTCACTCCTTATAACCTTGTCTCATGGAATCAAAGGCGTGTAAGGTCGCGGTCATGGATCTTGGCTCCCAGACCTTCAGGGTTGCAGGGGCCCAGGTGTCAGATGGAAGGGCAGAAGTGCTTTTTTCATTGAGAAACAATGTTCGCATGGGCCAGAGCCTTCTGAGGCAGGGTGTTTTCTCAAAAGAAGCATTTGAAAGGGGTGCTTCAGCCCTGAGAAGATTCCTGGATGTTTTGAAGAAAAACAGGATTGAAAGATTCAGGGCCATAGCCACCGAGGCCTTTAGGAGGGCGAAAAATGCAAGGGACTTCATTGAAAGGGCCAGGCAGATAGGGGTAGAGATAGAGATTATCAGCGCTCAAGAAGAGGCAGCCCTTGCGGTTAAGGGCGCATATTTCACCCTGGAGAATGTAAAGGGTCAGTGGATAATGGTTGACTCTGGGGGAGCAAGCACTGAGGTGACCCTTTGTGAAGGGGACAGGCTTCTTTTTTTTAAGAGCTTGGATGCTGGTGCAGTCACCTTGACTGAGAAATGTCAGGAAAAGGGGAAAGACTTCGGGAACTGTCTGAGAACTTCTGCCAGGATCGAGGTGGAAGAGGGACTTTCTGGCGAAAAAACGCGGTTTCATGGTATTAAGACGTTTGTTGCAACAGGTGGGACAGCCACCACTGTTTCAGCTGTGATACAAGGGCTTTCAAGCTACGACCCTGAAATGGTCAGAGGTTTTGAGGTAACTGGTCCGGAGCTTGAAAAACTATTTGGCCAGCTTTTGGCTAAGGACATTCACCAACGAAGGAAAGTCAAGGGTCTAGAGCCTGAACGTGCGGATATTTTTCCCGCAGGCATTGCAATTTTGCTTGAGGTAATTAGATATTTAGGATTAAGGAAAATAATCATAAGCGACGGCGGTATCCTTTTGGGTCTTCTTGCCGCTTTTATGGAAAAGGAGTGTAAATTTTATGCTGAATCATCCGGTGCCAGAGGCCTATACCTTTGACGATCTTTTACTGGTTCCCGCCTTTTCAGAGGTTTTGCCAGCAGATGTGGATATCTCCGCTCCCCTTACAGAGACCATAAGACTTAATATTCCCATACTCAGCGCTGCCATGGATACGGTAACAGAGGCGGATACTGCCATAAGCCTGGCCAGGGAAGGGGGCATAGGCATAATACACAAGAACATGTCAATAAGGCGCCAAGTAAAGGAGATCGAAAAGGTAAAAAAATCAGAAAGCGGAATGATTATAGATCCTGTTACTGTAACCCCCCATCATAAGCTTTGGCAGGTTCAGGAGATCATGAAAGAATTCAGGATCTCCGGGGTGCCGGTAGTGGAGGGGAAAAAACTGGTGGGCATAATTACCAACAGGGACCTTCGCTTTGAAACCAACCTGGACCAGGAAGTCAAGAACGTCATGACCTCCAAGAATCTTGTTACAGCCCCGGTAGGAATTACCCTGGAAGAGTCAAAGGAGCTTCTTCACAAGCACAGGATAGAAAAGCTTTTGGTGGTGGATGAAAACGGGGACCTTTCTGGACTCATAACCATAAAGGACATTGAGAAGATAAAAAAATATCCCAATGCATGCAAGGATGAGCTTGGAAGGCTCAGGGTCGGAGCAGCTATTGGTGTGGGTGATAACCGGCTTGAACATGCCGAGGCCCTTATGAATGCTGGCGTGGACGTAATCGTTGTGGACTCTGCCCACGGTCACTCTGCCAATGTAGTAAATGCAGTTGTGGATCTTAAGAAACATTTTCCTGACCTGCAGGTCATTGCTGGAAATGTTGCAACTGCAGAGGGTGCTGAGGCCCTTCTTGAGGCTGGCGCAGACGCAATCAAAGTGGGGGTGGGGCCTGGCTCCATCTGTACTACCAGGATAGTGGCAGGGGTAGGCATGCCGCAGCTTACTGCCATACACAACTGCGCCCTTGTGGCCAACAAGTATGGACGCACTGTTATTGCAGACGGGGGAATAAAGTTTTCAGGTGATCTCACCAAGGCCATAGGGGCAGGGGCTCACTGCGTAATGATAGGAAGTCTTCTTGCAGGAACTGACGAAAGCCCGGGCGAGCTTGAGCTTTACAAGGGGCGTCAGTACAAGGTTTACAGGGGCATGGGCTCCCTTGGCGCCATGAAGGAAGGAAGCAAGGACAGATATTTCCAGGACAACGTGAAGGTTGTCTCCAAGTTTGTTCCAGAGGGCATTGAAGGCAGAGTTCCCTACAGAGGCCCGCTGGCATCAACCATTTACCAGCTCATTGGGGGGCTCAGGGCTGGAATGGGCTACTTGGGCTGTGACACCATTGAAAAGTTGAGGCAAAACGCAAAATTTGTAAAGATTACCCCTGCAGGATTAAGGGAAAGCCACGTTCACGACGTTATAATAACAAAGGAATCTCCAAACTACTGGGTGGAAAGCTAACTAAAAAGCATGAAGCACAAAAACAGCCAGCAGAGCCTGCTTATAGTGGATGACAAGCAGGACATGCTGAAGCTTTTAAAACAGGTAATAGGCTCCAAGCTCGACTGCCAGGTGGATGTGGCAGAATCTGGTTATGAAGCCGTTGACCGGGTGAAAAAAAAGGGTCACGATGTGGTTCTTACAGACATCAAGATGCCGGATCTTGACGGTCTTTCCCTAATGAAGGAGATTCTAGCATTTGATCCAACCATCTCTGTAATAATTATGACCGGTTACGCCACGGTGGAAGGGGCAGTTGAGGCCCTCAAGGAAGGGGCCTTGGACTTTTTCCAAAAGCCCTTTGATAACGACATGGTGATTCATGCCGTCAAGAAGGGTTTTGAGAGGACAAACCTGCTCAGGGAAAACAGGCGTCTTCAGGAACAACTTCATTCGGTGAAGGAGCAGTACGGTTTTGTTGGAGAGTCTACTAAGCTCAAAAAGGTGCTGGAGCTCATGTCCAGGGTGGCAGACACTGACGTTACTGTCCTTATTCGCGGTGAAAGCGGCACAGGTAAGGAGGTGGCTGCAAGGGCCCTTCACCAGATGAGCAGAAGGCGGAACAAGAAGATGATAACCGTCAATTGTCCTGCCCTTCCTGAGCACATCCTTGAAAGCGAGCTCTTTGGTTACGTAAAAGGTGCCTTTACCGGCGCTGACACAGACAAGGAGGGGCTTTTTCTAGCAGCAAACGGATCCACCATTCTCCTTGATGAAATTGCAGACATACCCCTTTCCATACAGACAAAGCTTTTACGTGTGCTCCAGGAAAAGGAGATCCGGCCCCTTGGAACCACAAAGTCAATCAAGGTGGATGTCAGAGTGATTGCCTCCACAAATCAGGACCTTGAAAAAAAGATAGAAGAGGGCACCTTCAGGGAGGATCTTTTTTACAGGTTGAACGTTGTCACAGTAACCATGCCTTCCCTTAAAGAGATTGCCGAGGACATACCACTTCTTGCCCAAAGCTTCCTTGAAAAATATTCCAAGGAATATGGAAAGGAGGGTCTGGAATTTGCCCCTGAAAGCATCAGGTGTCTGATGCAGAGGGAATGGAAGGGAAACGTAAGGCAGCTTCAGAATGCGGTTAAAAGGGCAGTGCTTCTTGCATCAAGTAATGTCATCTGGCCTTCTGACATACCAACGGATAATGGCAAGGATTCTGGAATGCAGATGCTCACCATGCCATGTGTTTCTCATCTGCCATATAAACAGGCAAAGGAAGAGGTCATGAGCCGTTTTTCTGTTGCCTACCTAACCAAGGTCCTTCAGGAATCAAAGGGAAACGTAACCCTTGCTGCCAAGAAATGCGGCCTTGAAAGGCAAAGCCTTCAGCGTCTGCTAAGAAGGTACAAGGTAGATCCTGCCGGCTTCAGGGTGAAAACAGACGGTCAAAAGGCGTAACCGCCTCCTCCTTGATAACTTTCATCAAAAAGTAACTGTCCGGAGTAAATCTTTCAGTATTAATAAGCCTTGCCAGGATTTCCTTGTCTGCAAAAATGGCCTCCTGTACCTCCTCCTCTTGTGGGTGGATATCTCCCTTGTGGGTGCATGAAAAAAGCCTGCCCCAAAGCCTGTTCACATCGTCTTCGTAATAAAAGTCAAGGTGTCTTTTGAGGTTCGGGGTTTTTATGCCTGTTTCTTCCTCAAGCTCCCTCATTGCAGACTCACGGTATCCCTCACCGTATGCAACTACCCCCCCTGCGGCTATTTCCCAAAGGCCTGGATAGACATCCTTTGAAAGGGTGCGCTTTTGCAAAAGCAGTCTTCCTTTTGGATCAGTGACCATGACGTAAGTAGACCTGTGGATGAGTCTTTTTGCGCGCATAATGGCACGGGTTGTGCCGCCAAGGGGCCTGTTTTTTTCATCAACTATCCAAACCAGTTCGTCTTTTGGAGAAGTCATGGTCCTTTTGTGAAAAAAGTGTTAACCCATGTTGCATGAAGGAGCTTTTGTGATACCTTAAATCCAGCCTGAATGGTAATTCATTTCTCCACGCTCCTTTATATTACTTCACAGGAGGAAAAGTCAAATGTCACAAAAGATTGTCGTAATAGGCGCTGTGGCGGCAGGTCCAAAGGCGGCCTGCAGGGTAAAAAGACTCTTGCCGGATGCCGAGGTGACCCTTATAGACCAGGATAATCTCATTTCCTATGGAGGGTGCGGCATACCCTACTTTGTTTCAGGGGATGTGCCCGATGAAAAAGAGCTTCGTTCAACGAGTTTTCACATGGTCAGGGACGAGAGGTTTTTCAAAGAGGCCAAGGGGGTTGATGTAAGAACACTTACAAGGGCCGTATCCATAGATAGGAAGGAAAAAATTGTACACCTGGAGCACGTAAGAACAGGGGAGAAGGACACCATTTCCTATGACAAGCTGGTGATAGCAACGGGAAGTCGCCCCAACGTGATCCCAGTTCCTGGGCATGATCTAAAGGGCATATTTACCATAAGCAGCCTTCACAAGGCCATTGATATAAAGGGGCTTCTGGCACAGGGAAAGGTTGAACGCGCAGTGGTCATTGGGGGAGGCGCCATTGGCATTGAGATGGCAGAGTCCCTGGCAGATCTGTGGGGCGTTGAGACAAAGATCGTTGAGTTCATGCCCCAGGTTCTTCCAAGGATAGTTGACAGGACCATTGCATCCATGGTGGAGCAGCATCTTAGGGAAAACAATGTGGAGGTCTTCACCAACGAGTCGGCCCAGCGTTTTGAGGGAAATCATGAGGGATGGGTTAAAAAGGTGGTCACAAACAACAGGGAGCTTCCCTGTGATCTTGTGATTATGGCGGCAGGAGTGAGGCCCAGGGGAGAACTGGCAAGGGAGGCGGGCCTTGAGGTATCTCCCTACGGGGCAATAGTTGTGAATCAGAGGATGCAGACATCTGATCCCGACATCTATGCAGCAGGGGACTGCGTGGAAACCTACAATCTCGTCACCGGTAAAAAGGCCTACGCCCCCCTTGGTTCGGTGGCCAACCGGCAGGGCAGGGTGGTTGCCGACAACATTGCCGGGATCCCTAGCAGGTTTGATGGCGTAGTTGGAAGTTTCATAATGAAGGTCTTTGAGATATGCGTCGGGTCAACAGGCATAAGTACGGAAGTTGCCAAGGCAGAGGGGTTTGAAGCGGTTTCTGCCATGGCTGTTCAGTCAGACAGGGCGCATTTTTTCCCAACCCAGGCACTTATGTTCAACAATCTCATTGTGAACAGGACGGACAGGCGGGTCCTCGGGCTCCAGGGGTTTGCCAAGATGGGGGATGGGCTCCTTGCAAGGTTGAACGCCGCAGCCGGAATGATAGCAAGGCGAGCCGTGATAGAGGATTTCAGCAACCTTGAGCTTGCCTATGCACCCCCCTTCTCCACTGCAGTGGACGTGTTAAATGCAGCAGCAAACGTGGCCGATAACCTAGTCTCTGGCAGGCTCAAGACAGTGTCTACTGAGGAGTTCGTTGCATGGATGGACGGTAAGGCGGATCATCCCGACTGGATGGCCCTTGACCTTCGCCACCCCAAGGAGGCAGAGCCGTGGGTCAAGGCGTTTCCTGAAAAGTGGTATGCCCTTGTCTACGATGAGGTAAGAGAAAACTATGAAAAGCTTCCCAAGGATAAGACCTTAATCATAATATGTAATGCAGGCACACGTTCCTACGAGATACAGGTATTTCTACGTTCAATGGGCATGGATAATACCCTTGTGCTTCCAGGTGGGTTAAATGTTATAAGACGACTTGGCGTAAGCTGGTGGCAGCAGTAGATTCTTTGTGGTAGCCTTAGCAAAAATCGAATCGGGAGTGTGCAATTCTATGAAGCATTATTTCAAGACAGTATCAGGTCTTTTTTCACTGGTTTTTCTCTGTTCATTTTTATTGGTTCACATTGTATCAGCCGCATCCTCTTGCCCTTCAAAGGAGAGGCTTTCTGCTGCCATACAAAAGACCTTCAGGCAGCGTCTTGAAATCGTAAATGTAAAGCCAGCAGGTTCATCCGGCCTTTGCCAGATACAGATACGATTCAGGAATCAGAACAGGCTCATTTACTCTGATGCAAAGGGCGACTATCTCATTGCCGGCCAGCTTTTTAGCACCAAGGATGGCAGAAATCTCACCAGGGAGGCAATGACAGAGATAAATCGTCTGACAAAGGATGAGTTACAGAAACTTGACAGTCTCGTTGCCTTTACCGTGGGAAAAAAGGGACCTGTCATTTACTTTGTCACCGATCCCCATTGCCCATACTGCAAAAAGGCCGAGCAAGTAATAGAGCCCATGGCCAAGAAAGGAAAGCTTCAGGTAAAGTATATACTTTTTCCTCTAAAATTTCACAAGGGCGCAAAGGAGGAGTGCATCTCCATAATTTGTGACAAGAAGGGTCTTGAGGGTTTCAGGAACAGGTACAGGTCAGAGAACCAGTGTGAAAAGGGCAAAAAGCAAATAAACGATTCCATTAACTTCCTTATGGGTAAGGGAATAACTGGCACTCCCACATACATATTCCCGGATGGAAGGTATCATTCTGGCGTTATGGATAAAAATGCCCTGGAGGCAAAAATTTTCAAGACAAAGTAGGAGAAGAGCCATGGCTGACATGAAACAGATGTACAAAACGATACTGGGTGACCACTTTCCAATGGAGATGAAGATTTCTTTTGGTGACCAGGAGCTTGTTTACAGAAAAAGGACCTGGAAGATACCAAATCCTGCAACAGGCGAAATAGAGGAAAGGGGCCTAAGATACGGCGAAAATCCCGACCAGGAGGCTGCCCTCTATGAGCTGGTAAATGGCAATCTCGTCCTTGGAGATTGCGCCTTTATAACCCCGGGCAAGGGGCTGGTGAGTGCAATTACCGAAGAGGACATGATTCAGGCAGGGAAACATCCAGGGAAAATAAATTTAACCGACGTGGATAACTCCCTTAACATATTGAAGTTTCTTATGAAGACACCGGCATGCGTCATTGTCAAACACAATAACCCCTGTGGTGTTGCCAAGTCAGATTCCATTTCAGATGCCTTCATCAAGGCACTTAGGGCAGACAGGGTAGCTGCCTTTGGAGGTTGTGTTGCCTTGAACAGGCCCGTTGACAAGGAGACAGCCGAGGCCATCAGCCAGCAGTACGTGGAAGTGGTGGCTGCGCCTGAGTATGAAGAGGGCACCGTGGATATCCTTTCCCAGAGAAAAAACCTGAGGATCATAAAGATTCAGCGAATAGAACAGCTTGAATCATACTGGGACCTCCGTTTCGTGGATTTTAAAAGTCTAATTGACGGGGGTATCATTGTGCAGCAGTCTCCTGTCAACAAGATCCGCTCCAAGGATGACCTTAAGCCGGCAGAGTGTGAATACCAGGGCAAGGTCTACAGGATAAAGAGGCTACCAACCGAGCAGGAATACGAAGACATAATCTTCGGCTGGGCAGTGGAGCAGGGTGTTACCTCAAACTCCATTATCTACGTGAAAAACGGTGTTACCGTTGGAATAGGCACTGGAGAACAGGACAGGGTAGGGGTTGCCGAAATAGCAGTTTACAAGGCCTATACCAAGTATGCTGACATACTCTGCTGGGACAAGCATGGCATACCATACAAGCAGCTTGAGCTAGAGGTGGAAAAGGGCCAAAGGGACAAGGCGCAAAAGGAGGAGATAGACGAGCAGGTAAAGCGTGACAGGGGTAACATACCGGGCTCCACCATGGTCTCAGATGCCTTCTTTCCCTTCAGGGATGGAGTTGACGTTGGCATAAGGCAGGGGGTTACTGCCATTGTCCATCCAGGAGGCTCGGTCAGGGACTGGGAGTCCATAGAGGCATGCAACGAGGCCGACCCCCCTGTGACAATGGTCTTTACAGGCCAGCGGGCATTCAAACATTAAAGACTACTGGGCACCAAACAGATTCCTCGGAATTTGAGGTGCACTGCCATGAACTGGGAAAAGAAGATGATCGAAGAGATAAGGCTTGAAAATGGCCTAAAGGTAGAATTTTATGACTACTCCCGCAAGGTGGCCGGGGATAGGTGGCTCATTGGGCTTCTTGTCAAGATACCCATGAAGGTTGAAAAATCAGATTTCAGCGCCTTTGAAGACGCAGATTCCCTCTACAATCAGTTCCTGGAGCAAAATGGGCCAGAGATATCCTTCCAGCTCCAAAAGGAGCGAAACTTTATAGACGAGAGGGAAAAGTCAGAGGTGTTCAGCGCCCTTCTTTCAAATTTGAAAAAACATGCCTTGAGCTACATGGGCCACCCTGAATTTTCCTCAAATTTCAAGAAGAAAAAGATAGAGGAGTTCAAGGAAAGGCTTTCGTGGTGGCAGTAGAGTCCCTTAAGGCCCTTGATAAGAGCGGGGTAGCAAGGACTCTTTTCAGGGAGGCAGGCCTTAAAAGGGCAGAGCCTCCCTCTTGTACCTTGGATTTTTCAGACAGTTCAGGTCAAAGGCTTTGTGCCAGGATTTATAAAGGGCCGCCAGAAAATCCCCACATCTTCTTTTTTCCTGCAGAATACGAAACGGATTCGACCCTGCATCTTCTTGGAACCGGGCTCGTCTCTGTCGGTTTTACCTTGATTGCCTTTGAGTACAAGGAAATGGGGCAGAGCCAGGGTGATTTTTCCTTTACACAGGTTTTTGAAGACGCCGAACTCTTCTACCTGGCTTCAAGGCTTTGGATGCAGGAGCAGGGAAGAGGCGGACACGTGGCCCTTATGGGGCGGTCCTTTGGTTCGGCAGTGTCCCTTGATCTTGCCGTAAGAAAGGAAAAGGAACTCTTGTGCCTGATAATGGAAAGCGCATTTGACTCGGCTCGGGTATTTCTTGAACGCTCTGGTATTGACCCTTCGCTCATTCCAGAAGGCCCGCTATTTGAAAACCGGTCAAAGATGGCAAGGTTTAAAAAGCCTGTGCTCTTCATCCACAGCCCCAGGGATACCATACAGAGCCTTACGGAGGTGGAATGGCTCGTTTGTGAAAGTCGTTCAAAGGCCACTCAGTTTCAGATAGCACCTTCCGGGACAAGGCAAGAGCTTGCAGGCCAGGTTGGTGAACTCTATCTCGAAGCGGTGCAGCAGTGGGTGAATCTTAGGCGCGGGGTGAGACCCCAGCGCAAAAGAAGGCCCGAATCCTAGCTCTTACTCCCAAACCCCGTCAATGGGCTCACCGCACTTCGGGCACTTGCCGTTGTCCAGCTTGTTTTCAAGGATGCTGAAACCGTATCTTGCAATTACCTTTTCTCCGCAGGATGGACAGTAGGTGTTCTCTCCCCCTTCTCCTGGGATGTTGCCCTCGTAGACGTATTTCAGCCCTTCTTCAAGTCCTATTTCCCTTGCCCTTCTAAGGGTCTCAACGGGCGTTGGGGGCCTGTCCAGCATCTTGTAGGTTGGATGAAAGGCCGTTACGTGCCAGGGAATAGATTCTGACACGCCCTTTATGAATTTGGCAATTTCCCTTAGCTCTGCGTCTGTATCGTTCCAGCCTGGGATAATGAGGGTGGTAACCTCTACCCACATCCCCAACTCATGCATGAGTTTTATTGAGTCAAGCACAGGTTCAAGCCTAGCCTTGCAGACTTCCTTGTAGAATTTGTCAGTAAAGGCCTTAAGATCGATGTTTATGGCGTCAAGAAACTCAGCGCTGTGTTTGCACGTCTCCGGTGTCATGTAACCGTTACTTACAAAGACGTTCTTGAGCCCCTTTTGTCTGGCCTTGACCCCTGTGTCATAGGCGAACTCGTAGAAAATGGTAGGTTCCACATAGGTGTAGCTTATGCTTTTTGAACCACTCGCCATGGCATCTTGCACCACCTGACCTGAAGTGGCATCCTGGCCGGTTATGGCTCCGTTGTTGAGCCTGGGATATTGGCTTATCTGCCAGTTTTGACAGTGTAGGCACTGAAAATTGCACCCAACAGTCGATATGGAGTAGGAACGAGTGCCGGGAAGAAAGTGAAACAGGGGCTTTTTCTCTATGGGGTCAACGTTTTGAGAGATGAGCTTTCCATAGACCAGGCTTTCAAGCGTACCGTCCCTGTTTTCCCGAACCTGGCAGATTCCACGTTTCGCAGGCTTTATCTTGCATCTATGGGAGCAGAGATTGCATGTAACACTTTTTTCTTCCTTTTTTTCATAAAGATACGCCTCCTTCATGGCCATCCCTCCTTAATTTTTTTACTCTTTATTGAATATAAACATCAATAGCCCTGTGTCTAAATCAGAAACGAAAAAAATCTTTTTGAGCGAGCTTTTATCTTTTTGTCCCATCTTCCGATAAAGTAAACAGCCAGGTTGCCCTTGCAGGCAGCCTAGAGAAACACCAGGAGAAGCTTCCATGCAAGAAGTCATAGTTGAAAGGGCATCAATAGCCGTGAGCAGCAGACCTTCAACCGTCATAACTGCCAGGAGTCTCGGCTCTACCTTGGCGGTAATCGCAACAGACCCATGTGCAGGGGTTGCAGGCATAGGGCACTGCGTGCTTCCAGGAACATCGGGGGAAAATCCCGTGACTCCCACTGTACTTGAACAGATGAGGGAGCTTTTCAAGCACATGCTTCAAGAAGGCGCCTCTGCCAAGGACATGAAGGTGCTCTTGTGTGGAGCCGCAACCTTTCTGCACGAACCGAAGGAGATGGCCCTTGGGGTAAAGCTCTATAAGAAGGCCGTCAAGGCCCTTAAGAAAAATGGCCTTTCCGCAAGTGGAGAGCATGTGGGAGGCCCCATAAACAGAAGCGTCTCCGTGGAGGTAGGTTCTCCAAATGCCCGCGTTATTCTGCCAGATAAGAAGGAGATTCTGATATGAACACAGCCCTGTGTCCTGACTTTACCCTTGAGGCAGTATATGAATCCATGGCCTCGCTTCCTGTTTTTCCGAAGATTGTCCACGAGGCACTTCGCGTTCTGGATGATCCAGAGAAAAACATTTCCGATGTGGCAAAGATAATCAGGCTGGACCACGGGCTTGTTGCCAACATTTTAAAACTTACGAACTCTGCCATGTTTGGCCTTAGCCAGCAGGTTTCTGACCTTGAAACTGCCCTGGCCCTTCTTGGACAAAACAGGATAAGGGAGGTCCTCATAGCAAGCGCTGCAATGCCCTATCTTTCAAGGGACCTTCATGGTTACGAGATGTCACCGCAGGACCTTTGTTTCCATTCCATCGGCTGCGCCATGATTTCCGAGGTGGTGAGCCAAAGACTTGGTTTTGGCCATTCCACAGAACTTTTTACTGCGGCGATCCTCCACGACGTAGGAAAGATCGTTCTTGATATCTACGTTGGTCCAAGGCTTATGGAGGTGCTTGAGCGTTCAAGGCGCGATGAGAGTGATTTTTCCGTTGCAGAGTGGGAGGTCATAGGGACGGATCACGCGGTCGCTGGCTCCTCCATCCTTCAGCAGTGGGAATTCCCAAGAGACATCTGCAGGGCCGTTCGTGCCCACCATGATCCGGATCTTTACATTCAAGACAGGCTCTCAGCCATGCTTGCCTTTTGTAATATCCTGGCCGTTCAGCTTGGCCTTGGCGTGGGTGCAGATGGTTTCAGGTACAGGATATCTGATGAGCTACTCTACGTACTGGGATGCAATGAGAAAGACTACTTTGACTGTTTGGAGCTTTCTTTAAGGGCCCTTGAAGATGCTCAAGAGGTGATTCGTCTTATATTCGCCTGATTGTTTTTTCATTAAGATTTGAAGATTTGGCCCTTTCTCTTTGAGGCCTTTTTTCCGAAAGTTTTCCTAGAAGTTTTCCAGGGGGCACTTTTGGCAAACAGGCCTTCTTTTTTTGCAAAAGTCCTTTCCCAATCTCACAAAGAGGGCGTGATATTCGTTAAAGAGACAGGTATCAACGGGAAGGTTATTCATGAAGAGTTCCTGTATATCATGATAGTCTGCCGATTCGGGATCAATCAGTTCATGGCTTGAAAGGGCTCGAACCGTGTAGGCATCCACCACAAAGACAGGTTTTTCTAGTGCATACAAGAGGATACTGTCTGCAGTTTCAGGTCCGATTCCGTGGATTTCAAGGAGCATCCTACGAAGCTCGGCGGTTTCCGCCTCTGCCATTAGCTCCATGCTGCCTTGAAAGACGTCTTCAAGAAATTTGACAAAGCATTTGACTCTCTTCGCTTTTATGTTGTAGTAGCCAGCGGGCTTTATGAGTTCTGCAAGCAAGGAGGGTGGAAGCTCTAGTATTGCCCTTGGTTCAAGGAGTTTATGCTTTTTAAGGTTACAAATGGCCTTTTCCACATTTTGCCAGTTGGTGTTTTGGGTAAGTATGGCACCAACTGCAATCTCAAAGGGAGTCTGTCCGGGCCACCAGTACTGCGGGCCAAAATGGTCAAAGAGTCGCCAGAACATATCCAGCAACACCTCAGAGGCCCGTGATGGCCTGAATTTAGTGGTTATGGCCTCAAGATGTGATCTTTTACAAGCTGGCTGCCGTTTCAATTAGTCTCTCGGTATCTTTAAGGTCCTGAATCAAGTCCTTTGTCAGGAGCCTATTAGGAGACCAATTTTTGTCAAGCCCTATGGATTCAAGAAATTCTGGATGGATGGCCATGGTGCAAGGTTTGGAATCCCAGTAACCTGCCACATTGGCCAGTTGATCGCTAAGGGCAACGAGGGCCGTTGGAAGTTTTGCATGGGTGGGGATGTCCTCCCAGTTGGAAAAGGAAGGATGGTGGTGATAGGAAATGGTTGTGCAAAGGATTTCAGGGAGCTTCCAGTACGTGGTGAGGAGATAAGCCATACGGCAGTGGTCTATGCCGTATGCCTGATCTTCCTTGACCACTGAAACCAATGAGCATTGCTCCTCCTCCGAATCTTCATCCTGGCCATGTTCAGGACTTAGGCCCCGTAAGAGAAACTTCCCAACATCGTGAAGCAGGGAACAGGTGATGACAGTTGGACCGATCTCATTTGCCTTGCTTCCCATCTTAAAGAGCACATGTTTGGCGCATGTGGCAGTTGCTGCTGCGTGCCGCCAAAGGGCCTTGATTTCAGAGTGTGATATTTCTGCAAGAGACCTCAAGGCAGAATGGGCAAGGAGCTGGTTTACAAGTATCCAAAGCTCATTAAAACCCAGGATGACCACCGCGTGCTGAAGGGAGGTGATTCTCTGGGTGCAAAAGGCCGCAGAGTTTACAACCCTTAGCACCTTTGATGAAAGTACGGGGTCTGTTGATACAAGCTGGACGATCCTCTTGATGCTCGTTTCAGGATCGCTTAGAAGATGTGAGAGTTCCATTATGGCACTGGGAAGTTCCGGGCTCTGTCTTATTATGTCAATAAGGGCTGCATCTTCGTCGGTGATTGGTCTTTCCGGGCTTGGTCTTGAATTCTCCAGGTAATTTGCAAACTCAACACCTTCAAGTTCCTCTTCCTGATTTGTGGAATGTTTGAGGATGCTAAGAGATTCATCTTCCGTATCAGAGTAAGTAGAACTGCTGAAGCCGGAATGACCCTTGCTGTTGCCGGCCTTTTTGAAAATCAGCAAGAGGATGACAATTATGGCAGCCGAAGAAACAGATGCGATTACAAGTGCAAGGGCCAAAGGGTGTCCTCCCTCTACTCCTCACGAATGAAAAAGAAATAGATCCATGTGCCTAAAACCGCCACACAAGTAGTGCCAAAAGAGGCAATGTTGTGCAGTTTGAGTTCACCATTTTTGGGGAGCATGTGGACACAGGCATACCAGAACACTATGCAGCCAAGTAGAAACACAAGGGTTTTCCTGAACTTGAGTGCAAAAAGTGCAAAGGCGATTATTATGGATGGTATGAGATAATGGGGGTCTGACATCATCTGTACAGGGTCAATGCTAGAGACCTGTTTGATGATGTTCTCGCTCTTGAGCATTTCAAGCACACTTTCCCACTGGATATTTATGAATTTGAAGGTCATAACATCCTCCTTTCCATTTTATCGGATTTAATGGCGCAGGCCTAAAGGCGCACGGTCAATTTTTTGCTGTTTTTGGCTGAAAGAAGGTGGCTGCAATGATACAATCCTGTCATGCCCTACGGACAGATAATAGAACTCATGGTTGCACTCATACTTTTGGAGAGTGCACCAGAGACTTCAGCCACACACTATGGCGGCTTTGTCCTCTTTTTCCTCTTTTTTCTAAAGACGGTTGCATGGTTCCTTTTTTGCCTATGGAACAACAAACGTTCTCTTTTGGGGAAAAGGGCCATAAGGCCTGATGCATTGGATTGGCTGGCCCTCATCCCCTTGGCGGCTGATTTTTATTTTCTGGGTCTTGGTGCCATTTTAAGGCCCTTTGCAATGGGTGTACATCTGCCTTCTTTGGTTGATTTAGCAGGCCTTGGGCTATTCATTCTTTATCTTGCCATATCGTGGGGCACCCAGCGTCTGTACCCTGGCAAGACGGCAGGCAGGGCCGCTCGTTATCGTCTTATCTTCCAAAGGGTGAGCCTCCTTTTGCCCATCCTTCTGCCCTATGTAATAATTACTATTGTTATTGATATCCTTGTCCAACTGCCGATTCCACGGCTTCATAGGGTATTTACTGGTCCAAATGCCCCTCTGTATATTTTTGCGGTTCTCATCACCTTTTTCCTGTTTTTTCTCCCCTTTCTTGTAAAGCTGATTTGGAGATGCAGGCCCCTTCCTTCCTGTGCTCTTCGTGACAAAATAGAGGCAGGGCTCAAAAGACAGGGAATCAGTTTTTCTGATATCCTTATCTGGCCAGCAGGCGAGGCAATGGCGTGTACTGCAGCAGTTATCGGCATTGTGCCTCGATTCCGATACGTGCTTTTAACACCTTGTCTTGTTCAAAATCTCCTGCCAGAAGAGATTGAGGCAGTCATAGCCCATGAGGCTGAACACGTAAGACGCAGGCACCTTGTTTGGTACCTGTTTTTTCTCATCTCCTATTCTCTAGTTCTTTTCAGGCTTACAGATCCGATTGTAAGTTTCGTGATGTCCAACCCGTCGGCGCTTAAGTATCTCATGGAAATGGACAGCCTGCCCAAATCGGCAACGGCCCTGATAATGGCTGCGATCCTGGGCCTTCTGACCTTTTTGTTCTTCCGATTTGTTCTTGGCTATTTTATGAGAAACTTCGAAAGGCAGGCAGACATGGCGGTTTTCAGGGTGCAAGGCCATCCCTTTTTCCTGATAAGCGCCCTTAGGAAGGTTGCGTTTCTTTCAGGCATAGACCCGGCAAGGCCCAACTGGCACCATTTCAGTATTGAAGAAAGGATTCGCTTCCTTGAAGAGGCCTATAGTGACGGCGGTCTGCTCAGGCGCCATGAAAAAAGACTCATTTTTTCAAAGGGCATATTTGTTTCGCTTTCCGTGCTCTTAGTATTGCTGCCAAATTTTTTGCCCATACAGTCGTGGCAGCAAAAGGCCAGGGTCAACTCTGCCCTTTTTGTTTACAATCAGTTCATTAAGCAAAACAGAAAGGATCCGGAATGGCTTACTCGGGCTGGGAGTGTCTTTTTTGAAAACAAGATGTACGATCTTGCTGAAAAGGCCTATAAGAGCGCTCTGCAGATAGATCCTGATAACCCGGAGGTTATGAATAATCTGGCGTGGCTCTATGTTAAGGCAAAAGACAAGCGCTTCTATCATCCGCGTCAGGCTCTTCTTCTTGCAATGTCAGCAGCTGGCGAGAAGCCGGAAAGCTACATTCTTGATACCCTTGCAGAATGTTTTTATGCCAATGGTTACATAAAAAGGGCCATTGAGACAGAAAAACAGGCACTAAAGAAGGCAAAGCAGAACAGAAAATATTATAAAAAACAATTAGAAAGGTTTATTTTGGCCCTTAAGAGGCAGGGAATCAATCAAGGAACAAATGGGGATATCAGCATCAAAGACCATTGATGTTGGCCTTCTTTTCATCGCCTTCGAGTACGGAATTGACCACCTTGAATAACTCGTTCATTTTGAACGGCTTTCTAAGGTAGGGAAGGTTGTATTTTTTCAAGAAGTTGATGGTTTCAAGATCGGACACGATACCTGTGGTGAAAACAACCCTTTTCTCATACTGAGGGAACTCCTCAAGGAGCCTTTCATAGAGCTCCATTCCGTTGATTTCCGGCATCTTTAGATCAGATATTATGATATCCACCTTTTGCCTTCTAAGCTTTTCAAGGGCCTCTCTGCCATTGGAAGCCCTAAGCGCATTAAATCTCTGGGAGAAGACCTCAATTAGCAATTCAGATATCTCATGTTCATCATCTACCACCATGACCCAGGGTCTTTTGGTAAAGTCAAGCTCTACGATGTTGTTGTCTTTGGTGCTTATTTCCATGGAGTTGGAAGAGTGGGCTGGCAATTTTATCATGAATTCGGTTTCACCGGGTCTGGAATTTACAGTGATGTCTCCCCCATGCTCCTTTATAATTCCATGGCAGATACTGAGGCCAAGACCGGTCCCGTTTTTTTGGGATTTGGTGCTGAAAAAGGGATCAAAGATTTTTTTAATGATGTCCTTGGAGATACCAGGGCCGTTGTCTGTGATTTTTACAGTTACGTAGTTCCCTTCCGTTTCAGTGCTGACAGTGATTTTTCCACCCTTTTCAGCCAGGGCATCCACGGCATTTTTCATAACGTTTGTTACCACCTGCTCGATCTGGTGCGGATCAGCCATGACATAAGATATGGATGGATCCAGCTTTTTCTCTATTCCAATGGGTGTTCCACCACTTATGCATGTGAAAACAAGGTTACATGAGTTTTCAACGATTTCGTTGATATTGCATTCTATCTTGGTGGGTTTCTCCCGCCTTGAGAACAGAAGAAGTGAGTTGACGATCTTTTTGGCTCCCTCTGACGCTGAACGAATTCCTTCGATGGCCTTTTCCAGTTGCTCACTGTTCATGTCAGATGAAAGGATTTCTGCATACCCCAGGATGGGTGTGAGCTTGTTGTTAAGCTCATGAGCAACAGAAGCCATCATTTCCCCAATGGTGGCAAGTCTTTCTGCCCTGACCAGTCTGTTCCAGAGGATATCACGCTCGGTAATCTCCCTGCATATAAAAATGACGCCGTTTTCAATGTGCTCACCCAGGGTGTTAGCAAGCCGCAGCTCCACTGGTACCGTGTTGCCCTTGCAATCGCGAAATACAACCTCTTCCATGAAAAAGGCCCCTGGGTAGCGGTGAAGTAGTTCGATTTTTGACTGCAACTGTTCCTGGAAACTGAAGTCCACAAAATCGAGTATGGACTTTTTTAGTAGGTCTTTCATGGGGCAATTCAAGATGGAGGCCATCTTTGGGTTTGCATACTGTATGATTCCGTCTTTAACAATGAGATAGCCCTCGTTCATGTCTTCAATAAGGGCCCTGTAACGTTCCTTTGCCAGGGCGATCTCGTCCATCATGGAGATATGCTCAAGGGCCCTTTGGAGAGAGTGGTAAAGGAGATCGAACTCAAAGGGCTTCATCACATAGTCAAAGGCACCGTTTCTAAGGGCATCTACTGCGTTATCCAGGGAGGCGTGCCCTGTCATGACTATGACACGTGTTTTGGGACAGTATTCACGGCAATATTTCAGTATGTTCGAGCCGGTCCCGTCCTCCAGATAATAATCCGTTACAACAATGTCAAAAAATTGCTTGGACAGCAGTGAAAGGCCCTCGGTAACACCTTCGCAAACTGTTGTCCGAAAACCGGAATGATCGAGCAGAAGTTTGAGGGTGTCCCTCATCTCCTTTTCGTCGTCAACTACCAGGACCGTCCCAGAATTCATTAAGTTCCCTCCCCTTGTGAGTCATATTGACTTGCTACTGGGATCCTGATCAAGAAAAGTGCCCCAAACCCTTCTCTCTCAGTCAAGGATATGTCTCCTCCACAGGCCTTTAGAAGACCGTAACAGACCGACAAACCAAGACCTGAGTTTTCTTTCCCCTTGGTGGTTACAAAGGGAGAAAATATCTTTTCCCGTACATCTTCACTCACGCCTGGCCCAGTGTCGCCGAACTCTATAACGACCTCTCCATCCTGTTCATGGGCTTTGATATGGATTTCCCCTTTCTCCCCTATGGCCTCCTCGGAGTTTTTTATGAGATTTAAGAATATCTGTTTCAGCTCATCCTTGGGCATGGCTATTTTGGGCAGGTCTTCCGGAATTTCCTTTATGAGACCTATTTTTTTCTGAGAAAGTCCAGGACCTACCAGTGCCTCTAACTCACTGAGTACCTCCTCTAGTCTAGTAGCAGATTTGGGTGATGACTGGGAAGTTGTACCTTTCTGCCTGGAAAAATCGCTTAACTTTCTTATTATACGTGCCACCCGGTCTATTTCTGAACCAATGGCATCTATTGTTTTGTCTTCAATTTTGCCGGTTTCCTTCTGTATCTTTAGTATCTTCAGCAGGTTTTTGATGATTCCAAGGGGGTTGTTTACCTCATGCACCACCTTTCTTGCCACTTCACTGGCTGCACCGATTCTCTCTGCCTGTATGAGTTTTTCCTGTGCCTTTTTAAGTTCCTGCGTCTTCTTCACAAGTTCTTTTTCAAGCCACAGGGCCTTTTTCTGTCTTTCAGATTCAAGCAAAACGGAATCTGTGACGTCCCTGATGAAATAAAGTACCTTTTCGGCTCCACCCACCTTGAAGGGCGCAATTTGTACGTCCAGCCATACGCTCTTGCCCCCAGGGAATTTTATCTTTTTTCTGGCAAGCTGAGTGATTTCTGACCCATCACATACGCGAATATGGTCAGGTGCGACATCTTCACCAAGTAGTGTGGAAATGCTGTCCTGCACCAGCATCTTTGAATCAAGTCCGAGCAGCTTCTTGCCTTGGGGATTTATGTAACTGACTGCCCCAGCCTTGTCCGTTATGATTATCCCGATGGGACACTTCTTTACAAGGGCCTCATTGATTACATGTTCTTTTTCCCATAACTGCCTGTACGAAATCCCCTTTAAGACGTGGGCAACTTCCCTGGCAAGAAGCCGTATGAGGCCAAGGCCCTGTTTGATCTCGGGCCACTGCTCGGTTTCGATTCTAAGGGCAAGGGCCCCGGCCTTGTCTCGTCCTGCAATCAAGGGGACAGCAAGGAAATCTCCATGCAGATATTCCTTAAGCTGTTTGTCTATTATACGGGCTGGCTCTTTCTGGAAGTATTCTCCACTAAAAACTGGCTCGTCTTTCTCAAAGGCGCGACTCCATATGGAGTCCTTGAGATTTATTACGTGAATTTGATTGGCAAGGGAGTCATCTTCAGAGCCCCTCGCACACACACCTTTGAGACACTGTTTGTAATAGCGGAATAGAAGCCCGCTTTTTATTTCCGTGAGACTTGCAAAGGCAGTAAAAAGGGCATCATGGAAATCTTTTTGAGACCTAATGTCCAGCAGGGATTCCAGAACCCCGATAAGCGTGGCAAGATCCACACTTTTTTCCCTGAGCAGGCTAGTTGAGGTAGGCGGCTCCTCAAGCCGGGTTGTTTCTTGCTCCTTCAGGTTCAGGCCAAGTTCTGCAGCTGTTTTCTTTAGTAGTGTCTTGGCCTCCATGAAAACGTGCTGGAGTTCATGCTCCTTGATGTGGAAGCCCAGGAGTTCGAACTGACCAAGGAGTTCCGAAATGGAGATGCTGTTTCTGCCGTTTAGGTAGTGGGCTGAAATATCCGAGAGATAAACAATGCGCAGAAATGGGGTAGATTCAGCCAATTCTGCAGGATCTTCGTGATGAAAACGGACAGCTGTGCGAATACTGATTGGCAGATTCCATTGCTTGACTAGTTCATAACCCTCCAGAGTGTGGTCCCATCCCGAAATTTTTGCCTCTGACTCCAGTATGGTCTGGCCTGTCCTGGGGTTTTGAACGATTTTGTCAAAGATCTCTGGCTGTCTCATAATGAGAGAGAGTTGTCCTATGTCATGCAGGAGTCCAGCCAGGAACGCCTCTTCTTGAGAGAATGAAAGTTCAAGAGATTCCACTAGCTCCTTGCATATGATGCCGCAACAAAGGCTGTGGTTCCAGAATTCTGCCAGGGAGAAATTTTCCGGGACATTTATGGAAGAAAGGGTCTGACAGACACCAGCAGTTATTGCAACATGTCTCAAAGTGGAAATACCCAAATTTAAGGCGGCCTGGGTCATGGATTTGACTGGCTGGCCTGGGTTCACAAGGGCTGAGTTCGCTATCTTAAGTATCTGAGTACAAAGGGAGGGGTCCTTGCTGGCAAGCTCCGCCAATTCCTTGACGGATTTTTTTTCATCATCGGTAGCTTCAATTAATTTGAGGATAACTGTAGGGAGGGATGGAAGTACAGGCCTTGGTAGTGTTTTTGGACACGTCTTGGTCATTTATTTTATATGAAAAATTGATAAAATACTGATAGCATATTGTTAGTATATTAACTAACTTTTTTAAT
Source organism: Deltaproteobacteria bacterium (assembly GCA_027003115.1). Classification (GTDB taxonomy): domain Bacteria; phylum Desulfobacterota; class Dissulfuribacteria; order Dissulfuribacterales; family QOAL01; genus JAADCZ01. Next base: position 36,567 of record JALWYS010000173.1, read on the forward strand.
AAGTTTTTTCAAGTAAAATCATTATTTTTTTATGTTTTTAACAAAGTGTTAACAAAATTTTCAGGCTTCTGTTAAATTTTTATCTTCTCTCTCCAGGGTTTTTTCCAAATTATACAACAACTTGATGTTTGTTAAATACAAAAAACTAAATTTTGTGGTTCAGTGGCCTTTACAAAGTTTGAAAATTGAGTTTAATCTAAATAGTTGTAATAGATATATCGACACTTTGACCGTTTCTTAAAAATGGGGAGGATTATGTCAGGATTGTTGGAGGTCGAGGTCAACACTAGTGCCCAGACTGAATTCCTCGATATTACAGACAAGGTGAGGCAGGCTGCAAAGCAGTTGGGAATCAGCTCCGGAATCCTTGCTGTCTACTGCCCACACACCACCGGCGCAATTACTATTAACGAAGGTGCAGATCCTGCTGTTCGCAGGGATGTGGTTTCGGTCTTGAATCACATGGTGCCTTGGAAATTTGATTATAGACATCTTGAGGGCAATTCTCCTGCCCACGTCAAATCATCCCTTATAGGTGCGTCAGAACTAATAATTGTCGAAAATGGAAAACTCCTACTGGGGACCTGGCAGAAGATATTCTTTTGCGAGTTTGATGGCCCAAGAAGAAGGCGCATCTGGATAAAGATGATTTCGGCATGATTTTTTCTAAAGCAGGTGCCATTCATTGGCACATCTTTGGACTCGCTTTATCAGATTCTGCGCGTTTTGAGATTTATTGAATAAAGGGCCAATGGCTCATGTCCTGAATTGTTACAATAGTAAGGAGGAAAAGGGTGTCAAACCGGAAGCCAAATGTACACAAGGGGTTTGTTCTCTCTGAGCTTTTCTTGGCTATCATGGCAATAATTGTTTCTTTGACTTTCTTGAATGACTTGTGTCAGGAATATGACGAGGCCATTTTGGTGCGTGAGGCACAGTTGCCTGAGGGTCCTGCTTCAGCCCTTTACGATTTTAACGAGACCTATTTTACCGAGCCTTTTCTGGTTACTGAAGAATTTTCGGACAACATGTTAGAGCCCACGTCCTGTTCCATAGAACCTCCAGCAGGAGAAGAGGTTGCCGGGCCGGAACTTATGCAGGTAAAGGGGGTGCTCAAGAAAGGGGAATCTTTGGCTTCTTGTCTTAGACGATACAATATTGACACCAAGACAAGGTACAGGCTTCTCAAGGCTTTAGGAAAGGCCATTGACCTTCGCCGGTGTCTTCCAGGCGAAAGATTTACAATCACCCTTTCCCAGGAAGGTCAGGTAGTGGCTCTTAACTGGGAAAAGGGGCCTTTTGAGGAATACCAAGTGGTCTTTGAAGGAGATGCCTATAAGCTTTCGAAATCCCCCCTTGTAATAGAAAACAGGGTGGTCAAGGTAAGCGGTCGTATAACAAGCGGCCTTTACGATTCCTTTGCCAATTATGGCCTTGGTGCAAAGATTGCCAGCAAATTTACAGAGATTTTTTCTACCAGGGTGGATTTCAACTCGGATATCCGTGTGGGTGATTCCTTTTCTGTTATTTTCAACAAATACTATAAAAATGGCCAATGTATTGGTACAGGCAGGATACTTGCCGCAAAGTACTGTCCTCTTGGGGGTGGCTGCCTGGAGGCCTACTATTTTAATGACCAGGGCAAAAGTGGCAGGGCAGGCTATTTTGGTCCGGATGGAAGCTCCCTTTCAAGGTCATTTCTTCGCTCGCCGCTTAAGGTTTACAAGATTACCTCCCGTTTTACATCCCGACGTTTTCATCCATTGCTTAAGGTTTACAGGCCGCATTATGGTGTGGATCTTGCTGCTCCAATTGGTACGCCCATAATGGCAGTTGCAGACGGAACGGTTACCTTTACAGGCTGGCAGCGAGGTTATGGCCGTATTGTGGTGTTGAGGCACAAGGGCGGTTACAAGACCTACTATGGTCACCTGTCCAGGTTTGCCAGGGGGCTCAGGAAAGGAAAAAGGGTCCACCAGAAACAGATCATAGGATACGTGGGAAGAAGCGGATATGCCACAGGCCCTCATCTTGATTACCGTGTCTGGCACAACGGCCGCTTCGTGGATCCAATGAAAATGCGATTTGCTATTACGGAAAAACTTGAAGGGCAAAGGCTTGAGAAATTTCTGGTCAAGTATAAGGCCTTTCAGGCCCTTCTTAGAGATAACGTATCTCCAGGTATCATCTCTGTTAAAAAGGAGACTATACACAAGAAGCCAAATGATTTTACAGGGTAGCAAAAATGAATAAATCTCTTCCGATTCTATTTGTCTCTGTCTTGATTTCCCTGGCCATGTCAACCACCCTTTTGGCAGCAGACTCAGTAAATGATTCGCTTAGTGGCTGCAAGGGCATAGATCCTGTATTCAGGCAACTTGCAGGGTCTTTGATAGAAGATGGCTTTCAGGCCTCGGAGGTATGTCTCATATTTTCAAACCCAGCGGTTAAATTCAATCCAAGGGTCATGCCCAGAAAGATTGCACACAGGGAGGCATCCTTGCACTATGATGTATTTCTGGAAAAAAAACGCATCGAACGAGCAAGGAAATACCTTGAAAGCAAAAGAGATATTTTTGCCTCTGTTGAAAAGGAGTACGGGATTCCCAAGGAAGTGAAGGTCGCCATCTTACTGGTGGAGACGGATCTGGGAAGGTACCTTGGCTCGGACCTGGCACTTAACAATCTTGCAAGCATGGCTGTGGCATCAGATTTCAACAAGATAAGGGCCTACCTTCCTGATTCTTACAAAAAGCTCAGTAAAAGGGAAAGGAAAAGGATCCAGAGAAAACTCGAGGCAAAATCCAAGTGGGCCTACTCGGAACTAAAAAGTCTGATTATCTATTCAAATCTCAATGGACTTGATATCCACAAGATAAAGGGCTCCATTTTTGGAGCCATTGGTCTTTGTCAGTTCATGCCATCAAATGCCCTGAAGTTCGGCGTGGATTTCAACAAGGATGGCAAGGTTGATCTCTTTGACCCAGCAGACGCGGTTGCCAGCATGGCAAATTATCTCCAGTTTTACGGCTGGAAATCTGACCTTTGTGAAAAGGTGCAGATCAGGGTAATAAAGCACTATAATCACAGTACCCCCTATGCCAGAACGGTTTTGAAGGTGGCTGAAAAGGTCAGACAGATCTGATATTCCTTGGCTGGTCAAGACGCTTATATCAGTCGGATAGAAGCCCTTCAGGCGGAAATGCGCTCCGAAGGCATTGAGGTTGCCCTTTTAAGGCAAAACGGTGATCTCTTTTATTTTACCGGAACGGTTCAAGATGCTCATCTTCTAATTCCCTCGCAAGGATCCCCTTTTTTCCTTGTATGGAGAAGCTTTGAGAGGGCCTTGAGGGAAAGCCCCTTATCTGACCTTGGCTTTACAAAGCCCCTTAGGGGACTTAGTCATTTCCTGGAGATGTTGGAGACCTTGGGGCTTAAAGGAGCTAGGAGCATTGGTCTTGAACTCGATGTTCTTCCTGCCTCCCTTTTTCTTTTTTACACCAAGAAGGCCTGGCCGCGGGCGCGATTTTCAGACATATCTCCCCTTATCAGAAGACTTAGAAGCATAAAGGATTCCTATGAAGTGAAGTGCGTAAAGGGGGCGTGCAGGCAGGCCCACAATGCCCTTAAAAAAGTGCCAGAGACCTTAAAGCCCGGGATGACTGAGCTAGAGCTTGCCTCCACTATAGAGGCAGAGCTGAGACGTCAGGGTCACTGCGGGCTTATGCGCATGAGGATATGGAATCAGGAGATGGGCATGGACCAAGTGGTGTCTGGAAGCTCTGGTGCCATACCTTCCTGGACCAACACCCCGGTTGGAGGTAGTGGTCCCCATCCGGCATTTGGGATGGGCGCCTCCTTTAAGAAAATCAGGGAGAAGGAGGTGGTAAGTGTCGATCTTGGGGGTTGGCATAAGGGTTACAGTTGCGACATCACAAGGCCGTTTTTCATTGGAAGACCTCCGGAAATGGTCCTTGATGCATTTAATATAGTGAAGGAGCTTATCTCACTGCTCCAGTCGAGGATTTTACCTGGTGTGTCTGCCGGAGAGATCTACGATATTGCTGTGGATTACATGGAAAAGGCGGGAATGTCTCAAAACTTTATGGGAGCAGGATCAGGCCGTGTTAGCTTCATTGGTCACGGCCTTGGCATAGAGCTTGACGAGTATCCCTTTTTCTCCAAGGGAAACAAGATGGTGCTTGAACCGGGTATGGTGTTTGCGCTTGAACCAAAGATAATCCTGCCAGATTATGGGGTAATCG
>JALWYS010000174.1 GCA_027003115.1 Deltaproteobacteria bacterium
GGATAGAGGTGACAGGCGGAATAATGGAGAAGGAGTGCGGAGATATTCTGAGGGATTTTTTCAGGAAAAGGCGCTAAAATATCCGGTACTTCTTACATCATTTCCCTCTTTTTTATAGAGAGTATGTAGCAGAAAAATGGCCCTCCAATGAGGGTTGTGATGACGCCCACGGGAAGCTCTTCTCCGCCTGGGAGGAGATTCTGTGCGGCAAGGTCTGAAAGGACCATGAGAAGGGCGCCAAGGATGGCAGAGCCCACAAGAAGTCGCCTGTGATTTGGCCCCTGCAGCATCCTTACAAGATGCGGAACCACAAGGCCAATAAAGCCAATTACACCGCTTACTGCAACTGCCGCAGCGGTTGAAAGACACGCCACCACAAGGAGCGCCATCCTCGTCCTGGAAACGTCAACTCCGAGATGAAAGGCCTCGCTGTCTCCCAGGGTCATTATGTCAAGCTCCCTGGAAAAGCGCATGAAAACCACAAGGCCAATGAGGACGTAGGGTGCGGAAAAGGCAACGTGCACCCAGCCCCTTCCTGAAAAGCTCCCGAGCATCCAGAAGACAATGGCAGAAAGGCTCTCCTCGTCAAGGCTCTTTAAAAGGCTTATGAGCGCGGAAAGAAAGGTGCTGACCACTATGCCAGCAAGTATCATCTTGGCTGGCATGAGCATTCCGTTAGTCCTTGAAAGGCGGATCACCACGAGCAGGGCAAGGAGTGCACCTGCCATGCATACAACGGGCAGAAGGCCAAGGCCGCCTAGGCTCCAGCCCACACCCAGGCCGAATATCATGGCAACCGTTGCGCCAAAGGCTGCCCCTGTAGAAACACCCAGGGTGAAGGGGTCGGCAAGGGGATTTCTCAAAAGGGCCTGGAAGACTACGCCTGATGTTGAAAGGGAGATGCCAACAAAAGTGGCAAGCATGAGCCTTGAAAGGCGTATCTTCAGGATTATGGTTGTTGTAATGTCGCCTTGGGAAGGCTGACTTCCAGATAAGACTTCAAGGAGATCGTGCAGGGTTACAGGAAAGCGGCCGAACCAGAGGCCCAAAAAGAGAGTCAAGAGATAGAGAACAAAAAGGCTGGCCCAAAAAATGTAAATGCGTTTTACTTGGGCCATATCAACCCTTTTCCCGATGAAAACAATGACCTTAACATAGGCACATCATAATAAAACATTTATGAAGATTGGAAACGTAAAGCTTAGCCGGGGCCTTTTAATGATGTTTCCCATGGGCTTTGCCTCAGGCCTTCCACTTGCCCTTTCAGGAGGAACGCTCCAGGCCTGGCTTACCACCGCCGGTGTTAACATCAAGACCATAGGGCTTTTTTCCATGGTGGCCATGCCTTACACCTTCAAGTTCCTGTGGTCTCCCCTCATGGACGCCATACCCATTCCCATGCTTGGAAGAAGGCGCGGCTGGATATTTATTTGCCAGCTGGCCCTGACCCTTATCTGCGCCTTCATGGCATTCCTCAACCCGGTTTCAAAAACGGCTGCCCTTGCCTTCTTTGCCCTGCTACTTGCCTTTTTCTCTGCCTCCCAGGACATCGTTGTGGATGCGTACAGGACGGACATCCTGGAAGAAAGGGAACGGGGTCTTGGGGTTGGGCTTACGGTTACAGGCTACCGGATAGCAATGCTCGTTTCAGGGGCCCTTGCCCTCATACTTTCTGACCACATAGGCTGGAAGAACACCTATCTTCTAATGGCTGCACTAATGGCCTCTGTGTCCATATTTACCCTTTTTGCACCGGAACCCTTGGTTCCTGTAAAAAGGCCGAGAGACTTTTCCCAGGCGGTAGTTGCCCCTTTAAAGGACCTTTTTTCAAGAAGGGCAATCATCTCCATGCTGCTCCTCATTGTCCTTTACAAGCTTGGGGACGCCTTTGCAGGCACCCTTACAACGGCATTTCTCATTAGAGGAGCAGGCTTTACCCCCACGGCAGTCGGCACCATAAACAAGGGCCTGGGGCTTCTTGCCACCATTTTAGGGGCCATGACAGGCGGGGCCCTGATGACAAGAATGGGCCTTTTCAGGTCCCTCATGTCCTTTGGCATACTCCAGGCCGTCTCGAACTTGGCCTTCATGGCCCTGGCTCTAGTTGGGAAAAACTACACGATGATGGTCTTTGCAGTGGGCCTTGAAAACATCTGCGGGGGCATGGGTACCGCGGCCTTTGTCTCCCTGCTCATGGCCCTTTGCAACGTACGGTTCAGCGCAACCCAGTATGCCATTCTTTCTGCCCTTGCCGCCATGGGTAGGGTCTTTGTTGGCCCGCCCTCGGGCTATCTTGTGGCAGAAATAGGGTGGGCAAGTTTCTTCTTTGTCACGTTTCTAACCGCCCTTCCAGGGCTTTTCCTGCTTTATAGACTGAGGGGAGAGATAGAGGGTCTCCACCACTGACTTTTTTGTTCATTTCTTTTGCTCGCCCAAAAGAAACGAACCAAAGAAAACGGCGCCCCGTTGCCGCTTTATCCCTGCGCCGGAAGGCCTCCGGTCTTGGTCGCCCAAAGGGGCCATCCATGGCACAATGGGGCCCAATGGGCGATGGCGGTATCCATCCCGCCACCCCCTTCGGGGGCCTGTTAAGACCTTTGGCCTTCCGTGCTCGGCGCGGCAAAAGGGGGAAATAAATACCTCCCTGTTGACGATACTAGGAAAAATCACAACAAATTTTTCTCTTAAAATACGACTTGGGAAAATAAGAGGCGCTGAGTGTGTAAAAAGTAGGCCTCCTTAGACATTACCATCCAACAATATTTTTATTACGGATTAGTTGATCAAAGAAAGAAGGACTATATAAAGAAACCATTGGCAACATCTTATTTCGAGAACTATCTCAGGAGCCTTACGCGCATTTTCCGTTCAGGAGACGCCCGAGAAGAGAGTTTTTATTCCGCACTTTCCGACCTTATCTTGAATCTCGCCAAAGCGGCGGGGCTTTCCAATATCCACATTACAGTCTTGCCCCGTCCAACCGAAGCCGGGAATCCAGATTTTCGAGTATGGGATGGCAGTAGCCGCATTGTGGGCTATATCGAAGCCAAACCACCCACAGAGGAACGGCTTGACAGAATTGAAAATTCAGAACAGCTGAAACGATATCGCAACACTTTTCCCAACCTCATTCTTACTAACTTCTTGGAATTTCGCCTTTTCCGCAACGGTAAACGGGTTACCACAGCACAACTTGGCCGCCCTTTTGTCATGACAGCACTACAACAAACTCCACCACTGGAAAAACCTGGCGAAGTTTTGACCCTCCTGGAACAATTTCTGGATTTTTCGCTTCCAAAGGCGCTGACTGCTGAAAACCTTGCCATTGAACTGGCCAAAAGGACGCGCTTCCTGAGAGATATTGTATTTCAGCAACTGGGAGAAGAAATAAAATCGGGAGAAGGACAGCTTTTGGGATTCTATGAGGCCTTCCAAAAGTTTCTCATTGGTGGATTGCAGGAAGAGGACTTTGCCGACCTTTACGCTCAAACCATTACTTACGGTCTGTTTGCTGCCCGAACCCGCGCCACCAATGGCTTTACGCGCCAGAGTGCCTTTAACCATATTCCTCCCACTGTTAGTGTACTTCGTGACCTGTTTCGTTTTATTTCCTTGGGAGATTTACCTGAGGAGATGGCCTGGGTAGTAGATGACATTGCCGAAGTCCTCGCAGTCGCCGATGTAGGCGAAATGATGAACCGCTATTATCACGAAGGCCGGGGCAGTG
>JALWYS010000175.1 GCA_027003115.1 Deltaproteobacteria bacterium
GTTATCTGGGCAGGTTTCATGCCCTTAAGTACGCTGCAATGGAGGATGTTGATCTTGTTGCAGTGGTTGATACCAATGAAAAGCGGGCAAAGGAGGTGGCCCTAGAGGCAGGCTCCAGGGCCTATACTGATTATCATGACGTCATGGACGTAATAGATGCGGCATCTGTGGTTGTTCCAACGAGCCTCCACTATCAGGTTGCCAGGGAGCTGCTTGATGCGGGCGTCCATCTCATGGTTGAAAAGCCCATGACCACCACCACCCATGAGGCCAGGGAGCTGGCAGAGCTTGGCGAGCAAAAGGCCCTCATCATCCAGGTGGGCCACCTAGAAAGGTACAATCCCGCCATAGTCACCTTGATGGAAAGGGTCACGCACCCGGTATTCATTGAGGCCCACAGGCTCAGCGGCTTTAAGGGCAGGGCAACAGACGTTGACGTTGTGCTTGATCTTATGATCCACGACATTGACATAGTGCTTTCCCTGGTAAATAGCCCTGTAAAGGAGATACGTGCTTCTGGTGTGCCGGTTCTCACCCCCAAGATAGACATTGCAAATGTAAGGCTCATTTTTGAAAACGGCTGCACGGCAAACCTTACCGCTAGCCGAATATCTCTTAAGGACATGAGAAGGATCAGGGTCTTTCAGCCTGGTTGCTACCTTTCTGCAGACTGCACAGAAAAAAACAACCTGATTGTCACCGCAGACAGAACCGCCCCGGATCCGCGCCTTTCCATCAGGCCTGAATTCATTCGTCACGAGGATGTGGACATCCTTGACCGGGAGCTCAGGGACTTTGTCCAGAACGTGAGATTGGGCCGAAGGCCCATGGTGGATGCCCGCGCTGGCATGGCGGCCCTTGACCTTGCCCTAAGGATAAACGAGGCCATAGATGAGGCCTTATCCAGGGCAAACATACAAGATGCCTGGAAGTAGGATACTCGTTCTTTCCGGTGAGGCCTCTGGGGACCTTCATGCATCGGGTCTCATCCGGGAGCTTCTAAAAAGGGACCCGACCCTTGAAATAAGCTGCGTTGGCGGGCAGAGGATGAAGGAAGCCGGGGCCTCCGTAATAGTACCAAGCAGCAGCCTCTCAGTAGTAGGACTCTTTGAGGTATTTTCCCACCTCCCACCCATTGCCTCTGCCTTTTTAAAGGTAAAGAGGTGGATGAGGAAAAAAAGGCCCAGCCTGGTGGTGCTTGTGGATTTCCCGGAATTTAACCTCATGATGGGAAAGTACGCCAGAAAGCTTGGGATCCCAGTCTTTTATTACATAAGTCCTCAGGTGTGGGCCTGGCGACAGGGCAGGGTGAAAAAGATACGGCAAATAGTGAACAAAATGGCCGTGATCCTTCCCTTTGAGGAGGATTTCTTCAGGGGTTTTGGCATAGATGCGGTATTTGTTGGCCATCCCCTTCTTGATGCCATCAACGTGGATGAAATAGACGCCCAGGCATTTAAAAGGGATGTGGGCCTTGGTGAAAAGGAGCGTCTTGTCTGCCTGCTTCCAGGAAGCAGAAAGGGGGAGGTGGAACGTCACCTTCCCATAATGATGGATGCTTCTTACAAAATGAAAAAAGAAAGGCCTGAACTAAAGTTTTGTGTGGCACTTGGTTCGGGAACGACCAGCTCCATAAAAGACTCTGCAAGAAAGATAATTAAGCAGGGCAAGCTGGATGCTCGCCTGGTTGAAGGAAGGACCTATGAGGCCATTAAGGCAGCAGAACTTTGTATCGCAGCATCAGGTACGGTGACCCTTGAGGCAGCAGTCATCGGGACACCAATGGTGGTTACCTACAGGGTTTCGAACCTGTCATACCATCTTGGCAAAAGACTCATAAAGGTGGACTGGGTAAGCCTTGTAAACCTCATTGCCCAAAGGGAAGTGGTCCCAGAGCTACTCCAAATGCAGGCTACTTCGAAAGAAATAGCTGGAGCCTCACTTCGTATCCTTAATAACAGGCAGGTGTCTGAAAGGATGCGTAGCGATTTCAAAAATGTGGTCAAAAGACTTGGCCAAAGGGGCGCTGCCAAAAGGACTGCAGGGCTTGTACTGGAGCTATTAAGAAGCAGCCCGCCCTAGAACATCCGGGCCCTGATCTCCAATACCTTGTCAAATATCCTTTCTGCAACCTCCTCCTTGTGAAGAAGGGGTAGTTCCTCGACATTTTCCTCAGAATCTATCAGGTACACCTTGTTTGTCTCACAGTCAAACCCGGCACCAGGCTCTGTGACATCGTTTGCCACTATAAGGTCCAGGTTCTTTCTTTCTAGTTTTTTAAAGGCGTTTTCAATGACATCTTCCGTTTCTGCACAAAATCCAACAAGTATCTGGTTGGGGCCCTTCTTTTTCCCAAGCTCGGACAGGATGTCAGTGGTCTTTTCAAGTTCAAGGACCATCTTGTCCTTTGATTTTTTTATCTTTGATTCTGAAAAGGATGCGGGTTTGTAATCAGAAACTGCTGCCGCCATTACGACTATGTCCATCCCTGGTGCCTCTGAAAGGACCACGTCTTTCATCTCTCTAGCAGTTTCAACCTGGATGGCTGGGACTTGGGCCGCAGGCCCAATACACGTAGGCCCTGAAACCACTTGGACCCTTGCGCCTCTAATGGATGCGATATTTGCCAGGGCAAAGCCCATCCTGCCAGAGGACCTGTTTGAGATGAACCTTACCGGATCAATGGGCTCCCTGGTTGGCCCTGATGTTACAAGTATGTTTAGCCCCTTTAAATCATGTCTGGCAAGTGCCCTTCTTGTCAGAAAAAGCACCCTTTCAAACCCTGGCAATCTCCCCTTACCCCTGTCTCCGCAGGCAACGGTGCCCTCATCCGGCTCGGCAACCCACACACCGTGGGCCTTTAGCCTTGAGATGTTTTCCTGTACCATGGGGTTTTCAAACATCACTGGGTTCATCGCAGGAAAGAGGATTTTCCTTCCCTTAAAGGCAAGAAAGAGGGTGGTGAGCAGGTCATCTGCAATGCCAGAGGCGGTTTTTGCAATGACGTTGGCGGTAGCCGGAACGATTATAAAGACCTCTCCCCATCTGGCAAGATCAATGTGGGAGATGGAGCCTGTATCCTCTTCCTGGAACATGGATACAAGGCACTTATTGCCAGTCAGTGCGGAAAAGGTAAGGGGGCAAACAAATCTTGCCCCGTTTTCTGTCATAACCACCTTGACCTTTGCCCCAAGCCTCGTGAGGTTTCTGGCATAGTCTGGCGCCTTGTATGCGGCTATCCCGCCACTTACTCCAAAGATGATCCTTCTTCCTTCAAGGGGCTTGAAAACGTGGCCCGAATCAGAGGATTTTTCTTTCATGTCTACCCCCTAAAGACTATCAGCTCATCCATGTCCTTTCTCCTGGATTTTTGATCTTTTCTTGCAGGATGCCCAAGGGCTATCACTGCCATGAGCTCCAAGTGATCTCCTAGGGCAAGAAGGTTTCTGATTTCCCTGTCGCTCTTTAATATCTCTCCCAGCCACACCGCTCCAACGCCCATGCTGTGGGCTGCAAGGAGCATGTTTTCAAGACATGCCCCAATGGCCTGGTGATCCTTTACTGGGTGGTACATGGCCTCTTTGTCAATAAACACCGGAAGCAAGACCTTCGCAGATTTTATAATCCTCGAATATTTTGTAAGCGGTTCAAACTTGGCCTTAAGCCCTGGCTCCTTTACAATGGCAAATCGCCACGGCTGATTGTTAAGCCCTGACGGCGCCCACA
>JALWYS010000176.1 GCA_027003115.1 Deltaproteobacteria bacterium
TTGCCCCTGACATCTTTCCAAGGATGTCGTCCAGCCTGAGCCTTTGCTCTGTAATTGCGCCCCTTGGATGTTTAAGCCTTGAGGCAAGAAGGGCCAGGCTGTGCCTTTTTTCAAGGATCAAATGACCCATTTCCCTCTGAAGCCTTGTTTCTGCCTCCCTTACCCTTTCAAGTAACGCTGGTGCAGAAGGGCAAACCAGCTCAGCTGCGGCAGTCGGCGTTGCAGCCCTTTTGTCTGAAACAAAATCGCAGATGGTAAAGTCCACTTCATGCCCAACACCGGAGACAACCGGTATCTTGCAATCGTATATCCTTCTTGCAAGGGCCTCGTCGTTAAAGGCCCATAGGTCTTCCATGCTTCCACCGCCGCGGGTAAGGACTATAACGTCTCCATCCCCTGCTGCCTCCTCAGCAAGATCCAGTGCCTCCAAAAGGCTTTTGGGGGCTTCGTCCCCTTGCACAATTGAGGGAACGAGAACGATTCTTGCGGGAGGAAACTTGGCCCTGGCAGTCTTTAAAAAGTCCCTGAAGGCCGCCCCGGAAGGAGATGTGACCACGAAAATAGTGCCTGGCCACGCAGGAATTTCCCTCTTTTTCTCCTGCCTGAAGAGCCCCTCCCTTCCAAGGCGCTCCTTTAGTCTTTCAAATTCTAGCTTGAGCCTTCCCTCGCCCCAGGGCTCAACATATTCAACGATGATCTGAAGATCCCCCCTTGCCTGATACACATTCACCCTGGCAAGGCACAAGACCCTGGCCCCCTCCTGAATATGTTCAATAAAATCACCGTGGCTGCTTCTAAAACATACCGATTTTAGAATGCCCCTATCGTCCTTAAGGTTAAAATAGTAGTGACCAGAAGAGGGCACATTAACCTGGCCCACCTCCCCTTCAATCCATAGCGTTCCATACTCAAGATCAAGAAGGGAATTGATGTGAAAAAGGAGCTCGCTTACACTCCAGACCCTCCTCTCCTTATTGGACAAATTCCTGTCTTCGTCCTCTTCGTACCCCTGGTTAAGGACCTCGTTCAAGGCCCCCTTTGGGAAAAGATCATCAAAGGAGTCTGAAAAATCCATGGGCTAAACCTTTCATCTCCAAGGCTCATGCCTTCGAAAAGGCCTTGTTAACACAAAATAATTGCCTAATTTATATAATGGTATAGTATCGCTACAAAAATCAGCCTGTTTTAAAGCGTACGACCTAACATTACAACATCTTGACGGAGGTGTCTTCATGGAAGAAAGGGAAAAGACCAGGCCAGAAGGAAACAGTTCAGAAAATGCAAATTCTACTGAAATTCCTCTTCCTGAGGTGACTTTTGCAACCTTCATTTTGTCCCTGAACACTTCCGCGCTGGTTCACCTGGGTGAACTTCCAGAGCCTGGGAAGGAAGAACCAGAGGTTGACCTCACTCTGGCAAGACATGCAATAGACACCATTGCCATGTTAAAGGAAAAGACCAAGGGCAACCTCTCAAAGGATGAAGAGGCCCTGGTTGACAACATACTCTTTGATCTGAGAATGAAATTTGTTCAAAAAGCCGGTTGATGCGTTGGTTCAAATCCCCTGCGAAAATAAACAGGTTTTTACACATAAAAGCGCGGCTTCCAAACGGATACCACGAAATAGTAACCCTCTTTGAAAAGTTGGCCTTTTTTGACGAAATAGGCATAGAACTGAGGGAAAACGGAAAACCAGGGATAGAAATCTCCTGTCCGGATTGGATCCCCTCTGGCCCGGAAAACCTGGTTTACAAGGCCATTGAAAGGTTCATGGATGCCTCTGGGCTTTCTTTCAGGGCCTACGTTGAACTTAAGAAGCAAATTCCGGCAGGGGCTGGGCTTGGGGGTGGAAGCTCAAACTGTGGCACTACCTTAAAGGCCTTGAACACCATGCTTGGAGAGCCCCTTTCAAGGAAGAGCCTTGTTGAAATCGCCTCCTCGATTGGTGCGGATTGCCCCTTTTTCGTAACAGACTGGATTCAAGCCCTTGGAACGGGGACAGGAACGGAACTGGAGGAGGTGGTTCTTGAGCCCAACTGGTACCTTCTGGTACTGCCTGATTTTTCCGTAAATACTGGTTGGGCATACAAGAATTTCAAGTTGACAAGACAGGGGGATGAAACTATTTTTGAGCCTCGCAAGGGCCATTGGGATTACGAGTGGAGAAATGACCTTGAAAGGCCAGTTTGCGCACAATTTCCGGCAATTTCAAGGGTCAAATCGAGTCTTTTGGACTCGGGAGCCAGCATCGCCTTGATGTCAGGGAGCGGCTCCACATGCTTTGGCCTATTTGATAATAAAGAACAGGCACTTGATGCCAGGAATCAGGTGGAACAGGATACGGGTTACAAGTGCCTTATTACCAGAACACTTGGCAGGAACTGAACCTTACGAGTTGGGGCGTCGTCAAGCGGTAAGACACGGGTCTTTGGAACCCGCATTCGCAGGTTCGAATCCTGCCGCCCCAGCCATTTTTATTTTTGGCAACTTGGCCGGGCATGAATTTGCCTGATTTTTCATTTTTAGAAAACGCTTTACTGAAATATGAATTTTTGGGGGACTGAAAGGCAATGTCCATCAACAAGATCAAAATCTTTACCGGGAATGCCCACACAGCTTTATCTCAAGAGATTTGCGACTATCTCAACATGCCCCTTGGACGAGCCCAGGTCAGAAAATTCAGTGACGGCGAGACCTTTGTAGAGATAGGCGAAAACGTAAGGGGCGCTGATGTATTTGTGATCCAACCCACCTGTCCCCCGGTAAATGACCACCTCATGGAACTTCTTATCATGATAGACGCCTTGAGGAGGGCATCGGCAAGACGAATAACCGCAGTGGTTCCTTATTACGGCTACGCCCGGCAGGACAGGAAGGCTGCTCCAAGGGTGCCCATTTCCGCAAAGCTTGTTGCCGACATCATAACCACCGCTGGTGCAAGACGTCTTCTTTCCATGGACCTCCATGCAGGCCAGATTCAGGGATTTTTCAGCATTCCTGTTGATCATCTTTTTGCCGCACCTGTTCTTCTAAAGCACCTGCAGGAATTTCCAAGGGATGAGGTGGTAATGGTATCACCTGATGCAGGAGGCGTTGAAAGGACCAGGGCCTTTGCAAAACGCCTTGGAACAGGCCTTGCCATCATTGACAAAAGGAGAGAGAAGGCTAACGAATCCCAGGTCATGCACATAATTGGGGACGTTGAGAACAAGATCGCCATTCTCTTAGACGACATGGTGGATACGGCTGGAACCCTTTGCAATGCCGCTCAAGCCCTGCAAGAGCATGGTGCAAAGGAGATACATGCATGCGCTACCCATCCAGTCCTTTCGGGCCCGGCAGTTGAAAGGATAAAAAATTCGGTCCTTAAATCCCTCATGGTCACAAACACCATACCGCTAGGAGACAAGGCAAAAGAG
The DNA here is from genome assembly GCA_027003115.1 of Deltaproteobacteria bacterium. Taxonomy (GTDB): domain Bacteria; phylum Desulfobacterota; class Dissulfuribacteria; order Dissulfuribacterales; family QOAL01; genus JAADCZ01. The sequence goes on from JALWYS010000176.1 coordinate 3,421, forward strand.
CTTGGGGACAAGGTGAAAGTCTTTACGGTTGCCCCGCTTTTAGGTGAGGCCATATCTCGAATACATGATGACGATTCGGTCAGTTCACTCTTTGTATGACCGTAAATAAAAAATTTACATTAGGAGTTAAAAGATGATTCAGATAAATCTGGACGCAGAGGTTAGAACGCAGGGCGGAAAGGGAGTCGCCAGGAAGCTCAGGAAAAACGGCAAGATTCCCGCTGTCTTGTACGGACCAAAAACCGACCCAGTCAGCCTGAGCGTCAATGCCCACGATTTCAATAAGGTTCTTATAAAGGCTGAAGGTGAGCAGGTCATCTTCACCCTTAAGTTGGACGGCGATGAAAGGCTTGCGCTAATAAAGGAGATGCAGAGGCACCCTGTAAATGATAGTGTCCGTCACATTGATTTTTACGCCATTTCCGTGGAGGAAAAGGTTGAGGTGGAAGTGCCCATCAAGCCGGTGGGTAAGGCCAAGGGTGTTGAAATAGGTGGCGGTGTGCTGGAAATGATCCAGCGGACCATTTCCATCAAGTGCCTGCCCCTTTCCATTCCAAAGGAAATCGAGGTTGATATAAGCGATCTTGACGTAGGTGATGCCCTCCATGTAAGTGACCTGACGCCACCAGAGGGGGTTGAATTCACCGAACCTCCTGAAACCACCCTGATCACAGTGGTTGGCGCCACTGTCCAGGCCGAGGAAGTGGAAGAGGAAGAAGAGATCGAAGAGGCTGAGGGCGCAGAAGAGGCTCCGGCAGAGGAAGAGTAAAAGTCCAGGCCAGCCAGGATGCAGCTTTTCAACCTGTCTGGCCTTTTTAATTTTAAGTTACTTAGTTGAAAAAGATCCTTGTAACGGGTTTAGGCAATCCAGGTCGTAAGTACAAAGAGACAAGGCACAACATAGGCTTTTGGGTGGTTGACCGGCTGGCTGAGCAGGCATCCTTGGCCTTTAAAGAGGAGCGGGTTCCTCCCAAATACCAGATCGCAGATGCACACCTTTGGGGGCAAAAGGTCTTCCTTTTAAAACCCATGGAGTACATGAACAGGAGTGGAGGGCCTGTTGAGCGGGTGGCCTCATATTATGAAATCATGCCCGAGGACATCCTTGTGGTTCACGATGACGTGGATGTGCGTCTTGGAAGGCTAAAGTTTGTACGTTCAGGAGGCCACGGTGGTCATAATGGCATCCGCTCCATTATAGAAAGGCTTGGCACCAGGAACTTTCCAAGGCTGAAAATAGGGATCGGACGACCACCCGAGAATGTTCCTGCAGACAAATACGTGCTTTCAAGATTTTCGACTGAGGAACTTGGCACTGTAAGAGAGGTTGTTGAGCTTGCCGTCAGAGGAATCGAGGAATTTGTAAAAAATGGCATAGATTCTGCCATGAATAAGTTTAACGGAATTGAGGTGGCACCTTCATGAAAAAACTGCTTTCCATTTTCTTTCTCGTTCTTATCATCATTACCATAGCAGGCGTGGCTTTTCTTGGATACAGGCTTTTTGAAGGAGAGCCACCTGAAATTGTCCCCGTAAAGGTGCCAGACATTGTGGGAAAAGTTGCGGAGGTGACAGTCAAGGTCAGTGACAGCCGGGCAGGCATCAGGCTCGTTGAGGCAAAAATCATACAAGGTAAGAAACAGGTTCTACTTGGAGAAAAAGCCGCACCTATTGAGAGCAGATGGACGGGTTCTTCAGAAAAGGAGATGGTGCTTACGTGGCAAATACTTCCACAAAAGGAGAGGCTTTCTTCTGGAAAGGCAACCCTTGCTATCAGCGCCTTTGATGCATCACTTAGAAATGGTTCCAAGGGTAACCAGTCCATCCTTAAGATTCCCCTTACCATAGACTATCTGCCCCCTGTTATCACCGTGCTCTCCACTGTACACAACGTGCGGGTTGGAGGTTCTGGAGCCCTCTCCTTCAGGGTGAATGAATCCGTAACCAAGGTGGGCGTTCGGGTTGGCACCAGGTTTTTCAGGGCCTTCAAGGGAACCGACAATATCTACAGGGCCCTCTTTGCAGTGCCATTTAATGTGGATCACCCAAAGACTTTGCATGTAGAGGCAGTGGATAAGGCCGGGAACAGGGCAATTGCAGGTTTTGCCTTTCGCATTTTCCCAAGACGAAAAAAGGAGGACAAGATAAACATCTCCGACTCCTTTCTTCAGCAAAAGATGCCTGGATTTGCCTCCAGGTTTCCTGAAGTTTTTGCCCCAAGCCTTATAGAGACCTTTATAAAGGTAAACCACATTTTAAGGAAAAAAAATAACGACTTCCTCCTGGCGCTCTGTCATAAAAGCCTCGGAAAAACACTTTTCTCAGGAAGGTTTATACGCTTTAAGGGTGCCCAAAGGTCAGATTTTGCCGATAAACGACACTACTTTTACCACGGCAAAGAGGTGGATCAGGCCTACCACATGGGTGTGGATATCGCCTCTGTGGCCCATGCCAAGGTGCCTGCTGCCAATGGCGGCCGGGTGGTCTTTGCCGGGTACAACGGAATTTATGGAAACACCATTGTTATAGACCACGGCATGGGCCTTATGAGCCTTTATGCGCATCTAAGCCAGATGAACGTTGGTGTTGGCCAGGAGGTTGGAAAGGGCCAGATAATTGGAGTAACCGATTCCACTGGACTTGCTGGAGGTGATCACTTGCACGTTGGAATGATGCTGGGCGGTGTATTCATTAACCCCTCGGAGTGGTGGGATTCTCGCTGGATAAGGGATCATATAACCTACAACCTCTACCTGAAGAAATAGGAACGAAAAATTCATGTTTCAGCCCCTTTCAACAAAAGGAAGGTTTTTGAGTCTTATCCTTCTCTTATTTGTTCTGCCTCTGCTACTGGGCTTTGATTTCTCAAATCCTAAAAAGCTTCGCCAGGAAATAAGAAAAGAGATTAGGGCAGAGCTAGAAAAAATCATAGAAAGGACCCCAAGTGGAAAACTCAGAAACATCTGGTGGGAAAAGAAACGCATTGCTGAAGAAAGTCTAAATACAGCCCTCATGGTGGACGCACCAACCTACTGCCCTAAGGATTGGGATGAGGCCGTTGCACTCTTTAAAAGAGCCAAGAAATATGCATCAAAGAGGGAATACAGAAAGGCCATTTATCTTGCCAAAAAGACAAAGGAGTTTGCAGACAAGGCAGGCTCTTGTGCCAATAAATACATAGATAAGCAAGACAGTGAACTTAAAAAAGAATACCAGGAACTTAGAAACCGCATGGATGAGATAATGGGGCTTATCCCGCCAGATGCTGAAGAACTCATGAAGGAGGCAAGCGAGCTATCCCTAAAAATTGAAGACATCTCCTATGCCAAAAGTCTGAGACAATTTGACTATGCCAAAAGGCTTTGCAAGTCCCTAAAAAAACAGATAACAGACCTTGAAGAGGCGGTAAAGGCGTACAAAGAGGAGCATGAAGCCCAGGAAGAACTCTAAACGCTCCATGCTTGTCCGTATCACCCTTCCCTTCTCATTTCATGAAAAGACAAAAAAAATCCTCATTCAAAAGCTAGCTCCCTTCACTTCGGACCATCCCTTGAAATTTAAAAACATGGATAACAAATTCTTACTTGTTAGAGCGTGTCTTCCTGAGAGCCAGGTGGACGTTTTTTTAAAGTCTCTCACATCTGCCTGCGACCAGTTGGACAGCACACTGACTGGCAGAAAAACTGAGATATTGGTCATGGATGAAAGGGCAAGTGAAAGCGTTCTTGACACAAATGAGACACGCCTCACTGATAAATGGAAGGTAAAATTTGTTAGCTCTTTCAAAGAGGTCAATGGCCCTCCACCTTCAAACACCTTTTTTCTTTTTCAAGACATGGGAGCCTTTGGAACTGGTCTTCACCCCTCAACCAGGCTTTCTGCCCAGGCACTGGAACATCTTTCTCACTCGGGTAGGCTTAAAGGTGCCTCTGTCCTGGACGTTGGCACTGGTTCTGGAATCCTCTCCATACTTGCGGTTTTTCTAGGGGCAAAAAAGGTGGTTTCCATGGACATAGATGAAAAGATCGTTGAAGTTGCCAGAAGAAACTTCTTGCTCAACCAAATAGGGGCCCAGGCAGAGGCAACAACGCACCCTCTTTCCAAATTGCAAAGGCAGCAAGCAGATGTTATTGTTGCAAATCTTGCCCCTTCTGTAACCTATGACCTTATGGAAAACATGGTCAAAAAACTTTCTGGCCTTGGTTGCCTTATACTTTCAGGCCACAGCCTGAGGGCCAGGGAAGAGATATGCAAAAAATTAAGTAATTACGGTCTTTGGATGAAAAAGGGCTTTTCTCTAGATAACTGGAGTGCAGAACTATTCGTTTTCAGGAGATAGAACCATGGATGTTTCTTTGATACTTATTCCCACAGATTTTTCTGAATGCGCCATAAACTCCCTTGACTATGCCAAGGAGATGGCCAAGCAGTTTGGCTCCAAACTCATACTTCTAAATGTCATAGACAGCAGAGAGGCAAAGCATTTTGCCTCCTATTCCAAGGAAGACATGGATAAGGTCCTTGAGAGGCTCATGAACCAGAGCAAGCAGGCCTTTCGTAAATTCCTTAACAGCTGGGACGGCAAAGACCTCGTACAGGAAACTCTTGTTTCGGTTGGAATGCCCTTTCAGGAAATAGCAATGAAGGCCAGGGACTTCCAGGTGGATCTCATCCTCATGGGAGGATACGGAAGCAGGGGAAAGGGCGGCACCATTGAAGAGATATTCTTTGGAAGCACTGTGGAAAAGGTGGTAAGACTCCTTCCATGTCCTGTCCTTTGCGTACCAATTGGATGGCCTGATGAGCGGCTCTGAATATGAGGGGCCTTGTTACCGACATTGGAGGAACAAATTCACGCATAGCCATAGTCAGGGATCTGCATATAGAAATCCTCAAGGTCTACCTCACCCGCAGCTTCAAAAGCGCCACTGAGCTCTTTCGACATTTTCAGGAAGATACTGGACAAGAGCTGCCCTCCAATTGGGCAGTTGCCGCAGCAGGGGTCAGAACCAAAGAGAAAATCCACGGCACGAACATTGGCTGGGACATTGTCAGAAAAGAGCTTTCTAATGCCTTTCATCTTGAAACCTGCCTGCTTTTGAACGACTTTGAGGCAGCCGCCTATGGTCTTGCAGTGGTTGGTGAGGAAAGGCTTGAAAAAATTGGTGGGGGAAAACCAGAGGAAAATGAGGTAAAGATCATCCTCGGGGCTGGCACAGGTCTTGGCGAGGCAACCTGCGTATTTTGCAAGGAAACCGGTTGGAAGGTCTTAAGGAGTGAGGGGGGACATTCAAGCTTTGCCCCCACAGACGAGCTAGAGATGGACCTTTTGAGGTTTTTGAAAAAAAGATACAGACACGTCAGCTTTGAGAGGATACTTTCTGGCCCTGGCCTTCTGGAACTTTACCATTTTTTTCTTAAGAAGCATTCCGTTTCGTCAGCCAAGGAATTAAAAGAACCCTCTCAGGTGACAAGGGCTGCAGAGGAAGGAGACGAGGTATCTAGGTACGCCCTTGACCTTTTTTGCAAAATTTACGGGGAAGAGGCAGGAAATTTTGCGCTTAAGACCCTTCCCTTTGGCGGTGTCTATCTAACCGGAGGCATAGTCCTCCATATCCTTTCCAGGCTAAAAGAAGGGGGTTTTATGAAGGGTTTTAGGTCCAAGGGCAGGATGAAAGAGGTCCTCAAAGAGATACCAGTCTTTGTGGTAAGGGAACCCTATCTTGGAATACTTGGATGCGCATACAGACTTTTACAGGCCAGTATGACCGAAACCTCCTGAACCCCTATCCGTCCTTGATAGTTCTTCAGCTTCCTGCCATAAGACCCTGTAAACCCGGGAAAGAACCGCCTGGGCAATCCTCATACCCCTTTTTACCTCAAAGGGTTCCTGACCCAGGTTGGTTAGGCCCACCTTGATCTCTCCCCTGTAATCAGAGTCGATTGTGCCTGGCGCGTTTATAACAGTGACGCCATGCTTTATGGCAAGGCCACTTCTGGGCCTTACCTGAAGCTCAAAGCCTGCGGGGATGGCAACGCAGATCCCCGTTGGTATAAGCACTGTTTTGCCAGGGGAAAGACAGACAGGCTTATCAATTGCGGCCAGAAGATCCATACCAGAAGAACCCATGGTGGCATAGGATGGAAGAGGCAGTCCCTCATAATGTGAAAGGGTTGAGACTGTTACTCCTATTTCCAGCTCCATCACCCCTCCAGTATCTTTTTGCAATTTTCCATATCGGTGTCAGTAAGGGGGCCGAGAAGGGTGGCCGCCATGCCCTCTGAAACATATCTTTCAGCACACTGTCTTATCTTTCCTGCGTCTATTGCCTCTATCTTTTCAACAACCTCGTCATAAGAGACGTAATCGCCAAGGTCTATCTCGTTCCTGGCTATCCTTGTCATGCGAGAGTCGATGTTGTCTGCGGAAAGGAGTATTCCTCCTTTTATGTTGTCCTTTGCTGCTGAAAGCTCGGCCTGGCTCACATCTTCTGAGGCTAGCCTTTCAAGTTCCTTTCTTATGAGAGAAAGTACCTTGCAGGTGTTTTCTGGGGCAACTCCAGCGTAAATCCCCAAAAATCCTGCATCTTGAAGGGTGGAAACAAAGGAATAGACGGCATAGGCAAGGCCCCGTTTTTCACGTATCTCCTGAAAAAGTCTGGAGCTCATGGAGCCTCCCAATATGACGTTCATCAATAGAGCAGGATACCTTTCTGGATCAATAGAGGAAGGCCCACTTAGCCCAACCATGATATGGGTCTGTTCAAGTTCCTTTCTCTTGAAAAAGCAGTCGAAGTTTCCCTTTGGAGGGTGCCTTGTTCCCTTTTGGTCCCCTTGTAAAAGGCCTGAAAAAAGTGAGTCGATTTTCCTAGTGAAGCTTTCGTGTTCAATGTTTCCTGCTGCGGAAACAAGCACCTTTGAGGCTGTGGCAAACCGGGCCATGTGATTTTTCAGATGGGAACTTGTTATCCTTGCCACTGTCTCTGGAGTGCCAAGGATTGAACGCTCAACAGGGTTGCCCTTCCAGAACCTCTTGTTAAAAAGCTCGTGCACAAGCTCGTCCGGGGAATCTTCCACCATGCTGATCTCCTGCAGGATGACCTGGCGCTCCCTTTCCACCTCCATTGGATCAAAGGTGGAATTCAGAAAGATGTCTGCCAAGAGCTCCAGGACTATGTCCAGATGGGAATCAAGGACCTTTGCATGAAAACAGGTGGTCTCCTTGGATGTGAAGGCGTTTGAGAAACCGCCAAGGCGATCAAAGGTCTTTGCTATGTCAAGGGCACTCCTGTTCTCCGTGCCCTTGAATATCATGTGTTCAATAAAGTGGGAAATACCTGAAAACTCACCGGGCTCGTCCCTACTGCCTGTGGCGACCCAAATACCAACGGAAACAGCTCGGCTTTCAGGAAGCCTTTCAGTAAGCACCCTTACCCCGTTAGAAAGGGTGGACTTTCTAAAATCATGCTTCATTGTCCATAGCCTCCTTGTTGGACTATAAGAGTGCTTTACGGCTAAGTTTTATCCTGTTCTGATCATCTATGTCTATTACCTTTACCTTGACCCTGTCTCCTTCCTTTAGAACATCGCGCACGTTGTTAATGCGCCTGTTGTCTATCTGGGAGATGTGAAGAAGTCCGTCTGTTCCTGGAAGTATTTCCACAAAGGCTCCGAAGTCCACGATACGCTTTACAACACCTTCGTACACCTCGCCTACCTTTGGAACCCTGGTTATTCTCTCTATTTCCTTGACGGCCCTTTCTGCTGCATCTGGAGAAGCGCTGAATACATGGACCTCTCCCGTGTCTTCAATGTCTATCTTGGCGCCTGTTTCGGCAACAATGGCCTTAATGGTCTTTCCGCCAGGCCCTATGAGATCCTTTATCTTTTCAGGGCTTATGGTGAGATTTGTCACCCTTGGTGCATACTTGGAAAGCTCCTTTCTGGGCGTTGAAATCACCTCTTGCATCTTTGACAGGATGAATTCCCTGCCCTCCTTTGCCTGTAAAAGGGCCTTTTTCAGGATATCCTTTGAAATGCCCTTTACCTTTATATCCATCTGTAGGGCTGTAATGCCTTCCTGGGTGCCGGCCACCTTGAAGTCCATGTCTCCAAGATGGTCCTCGTCTCCGAGGATATCTGAAAGGATTACGAATTTCCCAGACTCCCGATCCATTATGAGCCCCATGGCGATACCTGCCACCATGTCCCTTATTGGAACACCTGCATCCATCATTGCAAGGCATCCTCCACAGACCGTGGCCATGGAAGAGGAGCCGTTTGATTCAAGCACCTCGGATACAACCCTTATGGTATAGAGAAAATCATCCGGCAAAGGAACCACTGCCGCAAGGGCCCTTTCAGCAAGGGCACCGTGACCTATGTCGCGCCTGGCAGGCCCTCTTAAAGGGCGCACCTCACCAACACTAAAGGGAGTGAAGTTGTAATGAAGAATAAAGTGCTTGAACTCCTGTCCTGCAGGGGATTCGATCCTCTGCTCGTCCTCCGAGGAACCCAAGGTGGTTACCGCAAGGACCTGGGTCTCTCCCCTTGTAAAAATTGCAGATCCATGGGTTCGAGGAAGCACGCCTATCTCACAGCTTATGGGCCTTATCTCATGGAACTTTCGCCCATCAATCCTGGTTTCCTTTTCAAGGATCATGGCCCGCATTATTTCCTTCTCAAGGTCCTTTAAAACGGCTGATATCTCCGATTCACTGTCTGGAAAGGCCACGGAAAGCTCCTCCACAATCCTTTCCTTGAGCATCTTTTTGGCATGATTTCTCTCCACCTTGGACGGGATGGAAAGGGCCGTCTCAAGCTCCTTTTGGGCAAGCTCCTTGACCTTCTTCTCAAGCTCCTCATCCCTTTCAGGGGCAACCACCACGAACTTCTCCTTGCCAGCCTTTGATCTAAGTTCCTCCTGGAGCTCTATCAAAGGCCTTATGGCATCCTGGGCAAAGACAATGGCCTCAAGCACTACATCCTCGCTCACTATAGAGGCGCAACCTTCCACCATGACTATGGCATCCTTTGAACCTGCCACAATGAGGTTGAGATCGGACTCCATGAGCTGAGACCTTGTGGGATTAACTATATACTTGTCATCAATATGGCCTATTCGGATGCCTGCTATGGGTCCGTTAAATGGGATGTCCGAAACCGTAAGGGCAGCAGAAGCTGCTGTTATGGCAAGAACGTCTGCATCCACATCTGGGTCCACAGACAGGGCGGAAACGATAATCTGGGTGTCATAGTTGTACCCCTCAGGGAAAAGGGGCCTTAGGGGCCTGTCAATAAACCTTGAAGTCAAGGTCTCCTTCTCACTGGGTCTTCCTATCTCCCTTCTGAAATAGTTGCCCGGAATCCTTCCCGAGCTGTAGTACATTTCCTGATAATCAACCATTAGAGGCAGAAAATCCACCCCTTCCCTGGGCTTGCCAGAGCTTACGGCCGTTGCAAGAACAACCGTCTCTCCATGGCTTGCCAGCACCGCGCCGTTGGCCTGCTTGGCAAGGCGTCCTGTCTCCAAAACGTATGGAAGCCCGTTAACTTCAAACTCTACTTTTGTCATTGGCATCTAACTACCTGTACCTTTACTATAATTTTTTTATCTTCTAAGTCCCAGTTCCTGGATAATCTTCCTGTAACGACCCACGTCCTTTCTCTTCAGGTAATCAAGAAGCCTGCGCCTTTGACCAACGAGCTTGAGAAGCCCCCTCCTTGAGGAGTGGTCCTTCTTATGCACCTTGAAATGCTCTGTAAGGTCCTGAATCCTCGTTGTCAAAAGGGCAATCTGCACCTCTGGAGAACCGGTGTCCCCTTCGTGGGTCTTGAATTTATCGATTATCTCCTTTTTACGTACTGGATCTAGTACCACAACTGTATTCCTCCTTGTAATATTTTGTTTTTCTTGCTTTCAATCAGTTAGGGTTCCAAACCCTCAAAATCTCAAGGCCCTTTTTGTCATTGGTAAAATCGGGCCACCTTGCTATGCAGACCAGTCTGCTTCTATCACTGCCTTCCCGAACCATCACCCTAAGGTACTCGGAATGGATTTTAGTAAGGTCTTCCACCTGATCCTGCATATATTCTAAGACCTTGGGTATATCCATTCCCCTGCCCTGCTGAATAAAGAGGGCATCCCTGGCGCTTACGAAAACGGCCGGGATGTGAGAAAGGACAAGCTCCACAGGCATTATCCTCTCCTTTATTTCGCCAGGCTCTTCCTCCATTACATATTCTACGGAAATGGCCTCATCTACCGAAAGAAGACCGCTTCTCAGCCTCCTTAGCCCTGAGAGGGTGGCCCCGCATCCAAGTGCCCGTCCCATCTCGTGGGCCAGAGTCCGAACATATGTCCCTTTAGAGCAGTGAACCATGAAATCAAAGTGTGGGGAGGTAAAATCCGTAATGGTGAAATCATAAATGAAAACGGATTTGGGTTCCTTTTTCACCTTCACACCCCTTCTGGCAAGCTTGTAGAGAGGGACTCCCTTGTGCTTGGCAGCGGAATAGGCTGGCGGAACCTGTAGAATCTCCCCCTTGAAGGAATCGGCCACCCTTTGGATGTCTTCCCTTGTAAGCCCGGCAGGAACATCCTTCTGGCTGATAACTTGTCCGTCCATATCAAAGGTGTCTGTTTCCACACCAAAGGTGATACGCCCTTGATACACCTTGTCTGCGTCAGTCAGAAAACGGGCTATCTTGGTGGCGCTTCCAATACAGACCACCACGAGCCCCGTGGCCATTGGATCAAGGGTACCGGTGTGACCTGCCTTCTTGATCCTGAGGCGACGCTTAACGCACTCCACCACCTTGAAGGAAGTCATGCCCTTTGGCTTGTCAAGGATAAGAACACCGCTTTTCATGAGCCTTTTCCACCAAGATATGTGCCAATAACCTTTATGAGTTCATCCCTGACATCATTGGGATTTCCAGTGAGCCTGAAGCCTGCCGCATTGAAGTGACCTCCGCCTCCAAACTTGCCTGCCACTTCTGCAACATTCACGAATCTCTTTGAACGAAGGCTTACGGATACCACACCTGGCTTCGCCTCCTTGATGAGCGCGGCTACCTCCACAGTATCAAGGGACCTGGCATATGAGACAAAGTCGTCGGTCTCCGCTTCTCTTGCGCCGCAAAGCTCAAACATCTCCGGTGTTATAATCATTATGGACAGAAGACCGTTGTAGTAAACCTCTAAGGTCTCAAGGGCAAGACCAAGGAGCTTTAGCTTTGAAAGGGGCCTGGACTCAAAACATTTTAGTGCTATATCGTAAGGGTCGGCCCCTGCAAGTACCAGTTCCCTGGCAAGTTCAAAGGTCCTGACACTGGTGTTGCTGTATCTGAATCCGCCTGTATCCGTAAGAACCGCGGTATAGATGCAGGTTGCAGCCTCTTTGGTAACGGGCCAGCCAAGATCCCTGAAAAGCTCGAAACACAGGGAAGCGGTTGCACATGCCTGGGTATCGATAACACTTACACAGGGGAAGGAAACGCTGTCGCAAAAGCCCTGGCCAAGGTGATGGTCGAGAATCACTGCGCTTTCGCACATACTGAGCGCCCTTTCTCCTTCCTTGCCTACCCTTTCTATTTCATTACAATCGAGAACGAGCAGACAGAAAGAACCAGGCTCCCAGTCTGGAAGCTCATGCACTATATCTGAAACACCAGGCAAAAAGGCTAGTGATGCAGGAACCTCATCCTGGGTATAGAGAACGTAGTCCTTGCGCTGGCCTTTAAGTGTGTGCCCCATAGCAAGGATGGACCCCACTGCGTCACCGTCTGGCCTTTCGTGGGCGGTCACAAGGAAACGCTGCCTGGAAGAAAGGAGATCAGCCGCCTCTTTTATGCGTGACTCATTCCTCTTCATGGATCTTCCTGAAAAGCTGCTCCAGATGCTCCTGGTTCTTTAGGGTCTCATCAAGCTTGAAATGAAGTTCCGGCACCCTTCTCATGCGTATTCTTTTTCCAAGACTTTTCCTTATAAAACCAGTAGCCTTTCCAAGCCCTATCATGGCCTGACGCTCCTTTTCATCACCCCCGAGAACGGAAACAAAGAAGTCTGCATGCCTTAGATCCTTTGTAACCTTCACGGATACCACTGTTACTAGGCCCTGGACTCGCGGGTCCTTTATCTCAAAAAGGAGCATATTGGCCACCTCCTCCTTGAGCAAGTCCGCTACGCGCTCTGCCCTTGAAAAGGAAGGACGCCTTGAAAATCCTGTATCAAAAATCTCAAAGTCCATCATTTGCCCATATGAATTATCTCGAGCCTTGAGTCCACAACATCAACAGAATAGGCTGTCTCAACGAAGCTCAAAATCCTTTCCATGACAGATGAGAGCTTGGGCTCACTGTTACCAACGGTGCAGACCCCAATCTCGCCTGTCTGCCACACGTCATTAAAGCTCACCTCGGAGCAGGCCACGTTGTAACGGTTCCTCACCTGGCTCACCATGCTTTTTACCACTTTCCTTTTTCCCTTTAGGGAATGATTTTCCGGAAGGTGGAACTTGATTCTCGCAACTGCAACTACCATTTATTCCTGCTCGGATTTCTGCTTCTCCTCGCCGCTCTCAATGGAGGTCCCAATATCTGGAGCCACCTCTTCCATCTCAAAGGCCTCTATGACATCTCCGACCTTGATATCATTGAACTTCTCAAGCCCGATACCGCACTCGTACCCGGCCTGCACTTCCTTGACGTCTTCCTTGAAACGCCTGAGTGACTCTATCCTTCCGGTGTAAACCACCACGTTGTCCCTGAGCAGCCTTGCCTGGGCGTTTCTCTTGATTACGCCCTCAAGCACGTAACAGCCTGCAACGGTTCCAACCTTGGCAATATGGAAGGTCTGACGCACCTCTGCCCTTCCGAGGGTCTTTTCCTTGTAAACAGGCTCAAGAAGCCCTGTCATGGCGCTCTTGACCTCTTCCAGGGCATGGTAGATGACGTTGTAGAACCTGATGTCAACGTGCTCCTTGGCGGCAAGCTGCTTTGCCTGGGGACCTGGTTTCACGTTAAAGCCAATGATTATGGCATTTGAGGCAGAAGCCAGAAGCACATCCGATTCGGTAATTGCGCCAATTCCACCGCGGACTATTTCTATCTTTATCTTGTCCGTGCTTAGCTTTCTAAGGGCATCACTTAGGGCCTCAAGGGAACCCTGGACGTCTGCCTTCACTATGACGTTTAGCACCTTGAGCTCCTGCTCCTTCATCTTCTCAAAAACGGTCTCAAGGCTTATGCGGCTGCTTTTGGCAAGCTCAGCTTCCCTGGCCTTTCTCTGGCGGTACTCTGCAACCTCCCTGGCCTTCTTCTCATTGGGAAGAACCACGAACTGGCTGCCTGCCTCAGGTACCCCTGAAAGGCCCTGGACCTCAACAGGCTTGGACGGACCTGCCTCTTCCACCTTTCTGCCCTTGTCATCAAGCATGGCCCTGACCTTTCCATAATTTAGACCACAAACCATGGCATCTCCCACCTTAAGGGTCCCTTCCTTGATTAGGAGAGTAGCCACCGGTCCACGCCCCTTGTCCAGCTTAGACTCTATGACGTAACCAGATGCCGGGCGGTTCGGGTCTGCCTTGAGCTCAAGGACCTCTGCCTGAAGGACCATCATTTCAAGCAGTTCATCAATTCCCGTTCCCATTTTGGCAGACACATTTACAAATATGGTGTCCCCGCCCCAGTCCTCAGGCATGAGCCCAAGCTCCGAAAGCTCGGTCTTCACCCTGTCCGGGTTTGCCCCAGGCTTGTCTATCTTGTTTACAGCGACGATGATGGGAACTCCTGCGGCCCTTGCATGATCAATTGCCTCCCTGGTCTGCGCCATCACTCCGTCGTCTGCTGCCACCACCAGAATGACCAAGTCAGTAACACTTGCCCCGCGGGCACGCATGGAGGTAAATGCCTCGTGGCCTGGAGTGTCGAGGAATACCACCTGTTCGCCAGATGGCAGGGTGACCTCGTAGGCACCAATGTGCTGGGTTATTCCACCTGCCTCCTTTGAAGCAACATCACTCTTTCTTATGGCATCAAGGAGGGTGGTCTTGCCATGGTCCACATGGCCCATAATGGTAACTACAGGCGGCCTTGGTACCGGCTCTCCGCCCTCAACTTCCTTTTGTACCTGTTCAATTATGTCCTCGGCTACACTCTTTCGCTCAACCTCGTAACCAAATTCAGAGGCAACAAGTGATGCAGTGTCAAAGTCAATTGTCTGATTGGCCGTGGCCATCACACCAAGGGCCATGAGCTTCATTATGACCTCTGCCACCTTGACCCCCATCTTCTGGGCAAGCTCACTTACCTGAATGGTCTCAACCATGGTAATCTTGCGCTTTTCCGCCTTGATGGGCGCAGTACCTGCAGCTTTCTGTTCCTTCTGAGCTTTTGCGCTCTTTGGCCCCTTCTTGCCAACCCTGGAAATACCCTCTTCTTCCTTGAGGATCTCTCTTATGGCCTCCTTTTTGCCCTTTTTCTTCAAGGGTTTTCTCTTTTTGGGAAGGCCGCCAAGATCCATGGCCTTGACCACCCTCTTGCCCTTCTTCTTACCCTTGACAGGCTTTGCAGGCCTTTCTGCAACAGGTGCACTTGGTGAAACGGCCTTCTGCTGCACCTTTGGAGGCTCTTCCTTTTCAGGCTTTTTGATCTCTATCCTTGGCCTTTCTAGGATCTTTACAAACTGCTTAGGCTCCTTGGGCTTGGCCTCTGCAGTTTGAGATGCCTTGGCCTTATCCTCAAGCCCTAGCTCCTGAATCTTCTTCTCCTTTGTCGCCTTCTCTTCTGACTCGACCTTAGAAACGACCTCGCCAGCTACCTGTTCCCTGGCTTCCTCTTTCTCTTCAGCCTCCTTTACAGGTGCCTCAACCTTTTTGCTCTCCCTTTCAACCTTCTCTTCACTTGGAGGTGCAGGACGTACAACCTTTACCTTGCCTTCTGTGGCAGCCCTTTCTTTCTTTTCAACGACCTTTACTGCCTTCTCCTTTTCAGGAGTGACTTCCTGTGCCTTCTGCTCTACAGGTTCCTTGGGGGTGACCTCTTCCTTCTGAGGCTCAGCAGAAGCGGCCTTCCTGATTATCCTCTTAATGTGAACCACTTTGTGTTTTCTGCGAATAACCTTTTTCTTGGGTGCCTCTTTGGCCTCTTTGGCACCCATATCCTCTTCCTGGCTTTTGAGTCTTTTTCTGATCTCGCTCACCTCGTAATCTTCCAAGGTGCTCATATAGTTTTTGATCGGGTAGCCAAGATCCTTTATCCTGGCCTCCATTTCTTTGCTTGAAATGCCAAATTCCTTGGCAAGTTCGTGAACTCTTATCTTTGACATTTTAAAAAATCACCCCCAAATTACGTTACTACCGTATTTAAAGCACAAAGGCCTAATCCCCATGAAAAACAGACCCTTTCCAATTGATGCATTCTCGTTGGAGAAAATACCCACATTTTAAGGACACACCATACCTTTCTCGCTCCTTGCGCCTTTGTCCTGGAAAAAATAGCTGTTTTTCAAAGGTCTTACATTCAAAAAAAATCTCATTTTTATATCCTAAGGGCCCTTTTAAGGGCACCTTCTCCTTTTTTCGTCTTTAAAAACTCAAGACACCTTTTGCCCTGGCAACAATAGACACCTCTGCCTGGAAGCCTAGCCCTTTCATCCTTCTTTATCTCACCATTAACTGCAACAAATCTCATCAACTGGCCCTTGGAATATCGTCTTTTACAAAATACGCACATCCTGACGGGGGCGCGCCCCTTTTTCTGGCTACTTCTTCTGCCATTAGCCCTCTGAAGTTTCTTCTTTGCCTGCATCCTCTGTATCAGAAGCCTCTGCCTCTATTTCCTGCGTGGCTTCTGCCGTCTCATCTCCAGCAGATCCCTCTTCCGATTCCTCAGGCACCTGATCAGTCTCTTCCGTTTCTGTCACTTCTTCTGCAACTTCTTCGGTTACCCCTTCTGCTTCCCTTTCCTCTTCGGATGGTGTTTCGATGTAGGCGTACTCCTGGCCATGCTCCTCCAGGAACTTTTGTGCTGCCTCCACAAAGGGTATGGCATCCTTTCTGAGCTCATCAGGGTCTGCCTTGGCAAGATCACCAATGGAGCGAATTCCCTTCTTGAACAGGTGATCTGCAACGCTTTCACTCATGCCAAGATACTCCACCATTGCCTGGTAATTTGGATCCTGGCTGTTCTTGTATCGTGTTTCGCTCTTGACGTCTATCTTCCAGCCCATGAGCTTTGCGGCAAGCCTGACATTTTGCCCCTGACGCCCTATGGCAAGTGAGAGTTGATCGTCTGGAACAATTACTTCCAGGGCCTCATTGGCCTCATCAACGGTTACCTGGGTCACCTCAGCAGGAGCCAGAGCATTGTACACATACTTGGCAGGATCAGGGCTCCAGGGCACTATATCGATTTTTTCGCCCCTAAGTTCCTGAACAATGGCCTGAACACGAGAGCCGCGCATTCCAACACAGGCGCCCACAGGATCAACGTCTATGTCGCTGGAACTTACGGCAATCTTTGTACGACTGCCTGGTTCCCTGGCGACGCCCATAATCTGCACTATTCCGTCTGCTATCTCTGGAACCTCTATCTCAAAGAGTTTCCTTATAAATTCCGGATGGGTACGGGAGAGGATTATTTGGGTATCCCTCTGGGTCTTCTTTACCTCAACGATGTATGCACGAAGCCTGTCTCCCCTTCTGTAGCTTTCAGTAGGAATCTGCTCTGAAGGGGGAAGAAGCGCCTCTGTTCCACCCAGGTTTATGATTACATTACCCCGCTCAAACCTCTGGACGATGCCATTTACTATCTCACCTTCCCTGTCCTTGAACTCGTCATATATCACGTCCATCTCCGCACTCTTCATCTTCTGGATGATTATCTGCCGTGCGGACTGGGCCTCTATCCTGCCGAGCTTATCCATGTCGAGGACTGTTCCTATGCTGTCCCCCAACTCGCTTTCAGGGTCAAGCTCCCTTGCTTCTTCCAGAGATATTTCCGTAACAGGGTCTTTCACCTCTGGCACCACGGTCCTGAACTGGTAAACCTCCAGCTCGCCTGTGTTGTCATTGTAGTTGACCTCAATATCCATCTTGGAGCCAAAACGCTTCTTGACCGCCGATGTAATTGCCTCCTTTAAGGCGGAAATCAAGACATCGCGCTCAAGTCCCTTTTCCCTGCTAACCTGATCTATTATCCTTTTGAGTCCTATATCCATATTTCTCCATCCTATCCTTAAAGAATGTCTAATCTTGCCTTTTTTATGAGCCCAAGGGGAAGAAGAAACTCCTGGCCCGAGGCGTCGATTATGACCTCTTCATGATCAGACACACCCCTTAAGAGTCCCTTGAATTTCCTCCTGCCCTCCACGGGCTCGCTGGTCCTGACGAAAACCTTCTGGCCGGAAAACCTTTCATAATCTTCCGCCCTTACAAGGGGCCTGTTTATGCCTGGAGATGAAACCTCGAGGTTGTAACTTCCAGGCACTGGATCGTGCACGTCCAGCAGGTCGCTGACTACCCTGCTAAGCCTACTGCAGTCATCAAGGGTGACCCCGCCTTCCTTGTCAATGACAAGGCGCAGGATGTTACCCCTTGGCCCCTTTACAAACTCCACAAGGACCAGCTCGAGTCCATTGTAGTCGGTTAGCGGTTCAACAAGCTCGCTAACCTTTTGCTCTATTTCTTTTTTGAGTTCCTCAAACCTCATGTCACACATTTCGTACTATAAAAAAAAGTGGGCAGAGCCCACTTCCTTTAGAGACAAAGATATAAAAGTTTTATACCTCCACTCATCGAAGTAAGCACCACCACGCCGCCTGTGCGGCACCTGGCAGCCAAACCTCAAAAAGGGATGGAGCGGGCGACGGGCCTCGAACCCGCGACCCCAAGCTTGGGAAGCTTGTACTCTACCAGCTGAGCTACGCCCGCTTCAACTCTGCCTTTAATACATCGGGAAACCGAGTATCAGACGCAAAATAATATAGGACCTGTAGATGAAATGTCAAGAAATAGCCAAACTGCAAGGGTTACACAGACAGACGGAAATAAGTTATTGCTCCTCGTTTCTTCCATAAAGGCGGGCACTTATCCTGGCAGCCTTCTCAGGAGACATGTTGGCAAGTATTTTGGCCACCTTCTTACTCTTCATGATGGCGAAAAGTTTTGTAACCGTATCCTCATCAAGCTTATCAAGGAGTGCGGCAGCCCGTAATGGGTCCATTGAGCTGTAAACGCTGGCAAGATGCTGAAGTCTTGCACCCTGTTCAAATCTTTTCTTTTTTACAGGACCTTCGAGTTTACGCTGAAGGTCTTTTAGCTGCTTGATCTTGTCCTCTATATCCTTTTTAAGCAATTCCAGATCCTGCTCCCTTTTATCAAGCTCATTTTCCCTCTTTTCAAGACTTGCCATCTTGAGTCGAAGCAGTCTCAAGAGCTCTGGATGACACTGCTTTTCGCCACTGTATGAAGTTGATGGTGTTGTTACGTTTCCACTGGTAGAAGCAGTGGCAAGATCTTCAAGGCAAGGGGTTGGTCGTATATCCAGAAGCATGGCACCAAAAACCACCATTTTGGCTGCCAATACCACGCCCAAAACCCTGATCCACGCCCTGCCCCAGTTCCTGCCCATTACCTGTTCCTGTCCCTTAATCGTTTGGCCCTACCAAGGGAGACCAGGTCATCAAGTTCCTTTTGAAGCTTAGCATCCACCTCCCTGAGATAACGTTTCAGATCCCTCTCCTTAAGACCTGACACAAGTTCCGTATCCATGTGCCGCTGATGAAGCTGGCCCCTTGCCTGAGCCACATCAAGCCTCGCCTGTTTGAGTCTCTTGTCGAGTGCCTTGCATTTCTGCTCCATCTGGGCAATCAGCTGGCACCTGAAATTGAAATCAGCTGACATGATCCCGTCCTCCATTTTTTTTCTAAGTTCCATTTTCTCTTTTCTAAGGGCCCTGATGTTTTTCTTAAGCTCCTCTTCTATTGCCTTTTGCCTGGAAAGGGCTGC
Organism: Deltaproteobacteria bacterium; assembly: GCA_027003115.1. Lineage (GTDB taxonomy): Bacteria > Desulfobacterota > Dissulfuribacteria > Dissulfuribacterales > QOAL01 > JAADCZ01. The sequence continues at coordinate 22,434 of JALWYS010000176.1, forward strand.
TGAGAACTCCATTTCCGCAACCTCTTCCATGCGCTTTCTCACCCTCAAAAGCGTTTCCAGTCTGAATCTGAACCTCATCCATTATCCTATTGAAAGATCGATATCAGCCTGGAAATGGACTCTTCAAGGCTCGATCTTTCGTCTACTGCCTGGCGTAAATAGGCCTTGACATCCTCTATCTTTTCCAGGGCAAAGTCTATTTCAGGATTTGTCCCTCGGGTGTAGGCCCCGAGATTTACTAAGTCTTCCGCTCTTGCATAAATGGAAAGGACCTTGACGAGCATTTGATATGATGGAATCTGCCCCGGTGTAGCTATGTCCCTCATTATCCTGCTTATGCTCTGAAGTATGTCTATTGCCGGGTAATGGCCCTGATGGGCGAGTTCTCTGCTAAGAACCACGTGCCCGTCAACTATGGAGCGAACCGCATCCGCAATGGGCTCGTTCATGTCATCGCCCTCAACAAGCACCGTGTAGATGCCTGTGATGGACCCATCATCTCCCTTTCTGCCTGCCCTCTCAAGAAGTTTGGGCATCTCCGCAAAGACAGACGGCGTGTAGCCTCTGGAGGTGGGTGGCTCGCCAATGGAAAGCCCTACCTCCCTGTGAGCCATTGCAAACCTTGTGACAGAATCCATCATGAGGATTACGTCCTTTCCTTTATCCCTGAAATATTCAGCGAGAGCAGTGGCCAGATAGGCACCCCTTAGCCTTATGAGCGGCGGCTGATCCGATGTGGCAACCACCACAACGGATCTTTCAAGCCCCTTGGGGCCAAGGTCCCTTTCAATAAAGTCCCTGAGTTCCCGACCACGTTCCCCAATAAGTCCTATAACGCTTACGTCTGCGGCTGTGTGCCTAGCTATCATTCCAAGGAGTGTGCTTTTTCCCACCCCGGAGCCGGCCATTATGGCTATTCTTTGCCCTTTCCCAAGGGTGAGACACCCGTTTATGGCCCTCACCCCCACATCTACAGGTGTATCGATCCGGGGCCTTTCCATTGGGTTTAGGGGGTCTGCATAGAGGGGGTAGTAACCATCGAAACAGACTGGGCCCTTATTGTCTATTGGCCGGCCTGTAGCGTCAAGCACCCTGCCAAGGAGACTGTCTCCCACAGCCACCTGGGCCCTGTCCTGGCTGACCCATATCTTGCTGCCAGGCTCTATGCCCCTCATGTCTCCAAGTGGCATGAGAAGGACCCGATTGTTTCTAAAGCCAACCACCTCGGCAGTTATGGTGTTGCCAGACTTTACCTCAACAGAACAAATGCCACCAATAGGAACACCAGGCCCCTGTCCCTCAATCACCATGCCCACGACTTCCTTTACGATTCCGCAGGCACGTATGGGCCGTGAGGCCTCAATAACCTGTGAATAGGTGCCAAGGTCGATATCCAGGCTATCTGGTAAGCTCCACTGCGCCGTCATATGGCCTCTTCACCATCCTCTTCTGGTTGCTGTATCTTCCTGAGCTCACCAGGAAACTCAACACCTGTGCGTTCATAAAGCTGGGTCTTTATATCATCAAGAAGAGATTGCCACCTTGACTCCAGGGACGCATCCACCAGGCCAAAGTCCGTCTCTATCATGCATCCGCCCCTGCTTACCTTTGCATCGGGCTTAAGCTCTAGCCTGTTTCCTCCTGGTGTTGAAAGTCTTGAAATGAAATCCTCTCTCAGGTTTTCAAAGTCCCGTGGGTTAAGATGAACCGTAATGGAGCTTCCCTCAATGGTCTTGTCCAGGGCCTTCTTGAGCACCCTTGCTATTAGCTCATCATCCCCAGACAGCTCCTTTTCGATTATGGCCCTTGCAACCAAAAGACAGACTTGAAGCATCTGGGCCTCGTAGGAAGAAGAAAGTCTTGCGGTCTGCTCCTTGAAGCTCTCCAGAAACTTTTCCAAGTGTTGTAGACCAACCTCGAACTGTCTTCTGCCAAGCTCCTCCCCATCCCTGTGTCCCTGGTCGTAGCCCAGGTTATAGGCCTGACTTTCTATCTCTTCTGCATTCTTCCGGGCCTCGGCTATAATTACATCAGCCTCTTTTTTCATCTCGTCCGCACGCCTTTCCGCCTCGGAAACGATTCGTTCAGCCTTTGCCCTTGCCTCCTCCAGGATATCTCTTTCCTTTTTTTGACCCTTTTTTCCGCCAAGGTCTGTTTGCTGGCAGTCATTTTGCCCATTTTCCTCTGGAAAGAGCTTGGCCAGACTGTTGAAATTCTCTTCTTCTGAGATGTTTTCCTGGTATGAACCGTTAGAGGAGGAAAAAACCGAGAAATGACAACGGCCTTGCTTTATAACCTTTGCCATGGTTAGACCAGAACCTCTTCGCCGCCCTTTCCGCCAAGAACTATCTTGCCCTCGCCTTCTAGGCGCTTGGCCACCCGTATTATTGCCTGCTGTGCCTGTTCCACATCCTTCAGACGTACAGGCCCCATCACCTCAAGGTCTTCTCTCAACATCTGGGCTGCCCTCTCAGACATGTTGTTGAAGAACTTATCCCTCAACTCCTCGGATGCGGCTTTCAAGGCAAGCTTCAACTCATCCGTACTGATCTCCTTCAGAATGGCCACAATGGCACTGTCATCCACCTGGAGGAGATCCTCGAACTTGAACATCAGCTTCTTGATCTCTTCTGCAAGGTCCTCTGAGCTCTCTTCTATCTGTTCAAGAAGAGCGTCTTCCAAGGTCCTGTCCAGGTTGTTTAGTATCTCAGCAACCTTCTCGGCGCCTCCAACCTTTGTGGCATCACTCATTTCCACAGAGAATAGCTCCTCCTCAAGCACCCTGTCTATTTCGGCCACGATCTCCGGGCTTATCTTTTCAAGATTTGCTATACGCATCATCACATCTGACTGGAGCTTATCATTGAGCTCTGAGAGGATCTCTGCGGCAAGATCTGGTTCAAGGTGTGCAAGTATTACCGCTATTGTTTGTGGATGTTCATTTGACAAAAAATTTACTATTACCTTTGGCTCAAGACCCGAAAGTTTCTGAAAGGTCGAAGGGTGAAGCTGACGCATTATGTCCTCGTAGATCTGTTTTGCCTGCTCCTCAGGCATGGAGGAAAAAAGCACCTTTTTCAAAAAATCCTCTACAGGAACAGAAACCTCCCCCTGGACCATTGACATCTTCTCTCTAACTTCGTCTAGAACTAGCTGTATGGCCTCTCCAGGGATATTTTGAATCTGCGCCATAAGGGATGAAACCATCCTCACTTCATTTTCCTTGAGATACTTGAAGACCTCTGCTGTAAAGGCCTCTCCCATGGCCAACAGGAATATGGCTGCCTTTATGGGGCCGTCGGGGTTCGAAAGATCAATGGCTCCTGGAAGCGCAACCTGGCTACTCACCTTTGCCCTCCTTCTTCTTTTCTCTAAGCCATATCTTTATCAGGGCTGCTGCACGCTCTGGATATTCCTTTGCAAGATCCCTCAACTCACCCTTCACATCGGGGATGGGCTCGAAAGATGGGGCAACTGCGGCCTCCCCGCCTGCCACTTCCCCTTCAAGTGCTGCAGCTCCTTCCATTACTTTTTCTTCATGTGGCTTAAGGACAAAACGGTTAAGAAGTGGCTTTAAAATGGCAAAAATAAAGATCAAGGCCAGAATCAAATTTGCCAGGGGTCTTATGAGTTTGGTAAATACATCCACTGCTTTCGCAACCATGCCTTTCTTCTCGCTCACAGGAGAAAAGGCCACGTTAACTACACTTACCTCGTCTCCTCTGTCTTCAGAGTAGCCCATGGCTGCCTTGACAATTTGCGTAAGGTTTGTAATCTCCTCAGGGCTGCGCGGTTCATAGACTGTCTTGCCCTTTTCATTGCGGTACTTTCCATCAACCATGACGGCCACTGAGAGGCGTTTGAGGCTGCCCACGGACCCAAGAATCTCCCTTTGAATCCTTGTAATCTCGTAGTTTGATATGTCCTTTTTCTTCCTTTTAAGAAATTCCTCGCCCTGCTGCCCGACATTTCCTTGAATCTTGTTGGCAAGACCTCCCTTCACTCCTGGAATGCCCCCCTGCTGGGCAGGTTTTTCTGTCTCTTCGAGCTTTTCCTCACTCCTTATGGCGATTGAATCGGGATCGTAGCGGTCTTCGTTGGTCTTGACCTGGTTGAAGTCCACCTCTGCACTCACCCTTACCACTGCCTTCTTTGGCCCAAGGGCATCCTCAAGCATGGTCTGAATCTTGTGCTTGAAGTAGTCTTCAAGGCGTTTTCTGTAGGTAAACTGCAGGTTTGCCTTGGCCTTTAATGGGTCCTTGAGCTGCATCTTGGCCTCGTACAGGACGTTACCGGTGGTATCAACGACGGTGACATTGTCCTTTTTGAGCCTTGGGACTGCGCTTGCCACAAGGTGCACCATACCAAGTATCTGGTTTTGGGAGAGCTCCTGTCCCCTTTTGAGCTCAAGGACAACGGAAGCACTTGGCTCCTGCCTTTGGCCGACAAACAGGCTGTCCTTGGGTTTTGCAATGTGAACGCGAACAGTCTTTACCTGGGGAAACCTGGCTATGGTCTTTTCAAGCTCACCTTGCAAGGCCCTCTGATAATTCACCTGCTGGACAAAGTCCGTTGTGCCAAGACTAGACTTGTCAAAAATCTCAAAGCCTACCGTGCTGCCCCTAGGTAGGCCCTGGCTTGCAAGGGCAAGTCTTACGTCATAGACCTTGTCTTCTGGCACCTTTATGGTGCTTCCCCCCTGGGCAACCTTGTAGGAAATGCCCTTTTTCTTAAGCCATTGGGCTATCTCTCCTGCGTCCTTCTGGTCAAGATCCGTGTAAAGGACCTTGTAGGTTGGGGTGTTTATCAGGAGGAAAAGGGCGGTAAAGCCTGCCAGCACTCCTACAACCACAAGGCCTGCTATGACCTTTTGCCTGATGCTAAGGTCTTCATAGAGTTTTTTTAGCTGTGAAACATAGTCAGCGGCGCTGGCCATATCTTTTTCCTCTCCTCAGGTGCTTAGATTAGCTAGAATTGAAGCCTCATGATCTCTTCATAGGCACTAAGGGCCTTGTTTCTCATCTGTACGAACATCCTGAAGTTTATGTCAGCCTTTGTTATTTCAAGCATCACCTCGGGAATGTCCATCTCCTCTCCTGCTGCAAGGCGTGCAGCCATCTTGTCCGCTTGGGTCATCTGGGCGTTTAACTTTTCAAGGCCCCTTTCCACCATGCTTGAAAAGGTTGGCTTTTCGGTGCTGGGGGCAACCCCTTGTGCCCCGGTATCGGCTGTTGAAACCCCACCCTTTTGCAGGGGGCTTATTGTCTGCCCTGTTGCATTTATCTGCGACACCTTTGGCCTCCTCCCTATCTGATGATATCTATGGCCTTTATGGCCATGTTCTTTGCAGAATCAAGGGCTGAGATGTTGGCCTCATAGGCCCTCTGGGCGCTCATAATGTCCACCATCTCTTCCATCACATTGACATTTGGCATCTTCACCATGCCGTTTTCGTCTGCATCCGGATGGTCAGGGTCATAGACCTCCATGAAAGGAGTCTTGTCGTCCACGATTTCTGCGACCTCAACGCTCTCAAGGGCCCTTTTTAGATTTGCCTCAAATCCGTCTTTTTCGCGCACTACACCTGCCCCCTCACCCTCCAAGGGCACGGAACGAAAGACCACTGACTTTGCCCTGTAGGGCCCTCCATCTATTGTCCTTGTCACGTGCGCATTGGCAAGGTTCATAGAGGCGACGTTTAGTCTTGTGCGTTCCGCCCTCAGGCCCTTTGCGCTGATTGCAAAGGAAGTAAAAAGGTTCATGACTTACCTCCCTCGGTAATGGCTGTCTTTAGCATCTCAAATTTCTTTATGAGCATCTGGGTGGTTAGCTGGTACTCTATGTTGTTTTTGGAAAGTTTTGCCATCTCCTCGTCAAGGTCAACGTTGTTTGGAACGCCCCTTTCACTGGACTGCTCCACAGATGGCCTTACTGGTGTAGGCCGTCCGGTAATGTGACGTCCATTTGTGGTTCTTAAGTGAATATCAGGCTCGCCTTCCCTGTTATTCTTAAGGCCTTTGTCCCTGAGATAGGACTCCATGACCTCCTCAAAGTTGATGTTCTTTGCCTTGTAACCAGGGGTGTCTATGTTGGCTATGTTCGAGGAAATGGTGGCATTCCTTTTTGCCCTGAGACTGAGGGCCTTTCCCATTATGTCTACTACCGGTCCGAATATGTCCTTCATGGCCTCCTCACAACACCAGCCCCATGTTTCTGTACTCGGCAAGCTTGTTCCTTAAGGTCCTAACGCTAATGCCAAGAAGTTTTGCAGCATGGGTCCTGTTACCCTTTGTCTTTGAAAGGGCCCTTTTTATCATCTCCTTTTCCACCTCTCCGAGATTGAACGTTTCTTCTCCAATGGCAACCTGCCCGGTTGAAGAGGCAGAAATTGCCTCGTCAGCAAGCTCTTCTCCCAGCAAATCCTGCAGGGTTATTTCATCTTCCTGGGCAAGAAGAACGCCCCTTTCCACTATGTTCTTGAGTTCCCGCACGTTTCCGCTCCACTTTTTCTGTCCAAGGGCCTCAAGAACCCCATTAGCAAATTTGAGCCCATTTTTTCCATACTCCCTTGAAAAGTGTTCAAGAAAGTGCTCTGCAAGAAAGGCGATATCTTCTTGCCTTTCTCGTAGTGGTGGAACCTTAAGGGGAATGACGTTCAGCCTGAAGTAGAGGTCCTCCCTGAACTTACCGGAACGAACCGCAGCAAGTACATCCCGGTTGGTGGTGGCAACCACCCTGACGTCCACCGGTATGGGGTTGTAGCCGCCAAGCCTGTCCACCTCCCCTTCCTGCAGCACCCTCAATAGCTTGGCCTGAAGCGGCAGAGCCATTTCGGTAACCTCGTCAAGTAGTATGGTGCCGCCGTCTGCCAGCTCAAACTTTCCTATCTTCTTCATTATGGCCCCGGAAAAGGCCCCCTTTTCGTGGCCAAAAAGCTCACTTTCAAGGAGTGTCTCAGGAAGGGCAGCGCAGTTAAGGGCCACAAAGGGGCCATCTGCCCTGTCGCTTTCTGCATGTATGTACCTAGCAAGGAGCTCTTTTCCTGTGCCGCTTTCCCCCTGTATAAGAACCGTTGCCTTGCTTTTTGCAACGCTTCTTGCCTGAGAGAGGACCTTTTCCATGGCAGGGCTTTTGGTCAGAATCTTGTATTTGTCAAAATTTCGACGCTTTCGAGGCGCTCCTTTTTCCTTTTTTGTCTGGACTTCCTCAATATCCTTTTTCTTGTTCTTATTGACCTGGGATGTGGATAAGGCCCTTTTTATAACAAAACCAAGGATATCTGCGGACCAGGGTGGAAGCCTGAAATCCATGGCCCCAAGCTCCATGACAAGCTGTGCATCCTCTACCGTGGCCTCCCTTGCAAGCACTATGACCTTTGCCTCTGTTTCACTCTCATTCATGGCTTTTAGAAATTCCACTGCGTCAAAGGAATCCTGCTGGTGAAAGACAAAACAGAGAACGAACTCACCCTTTTTCAGAAGGCCAATTGCCATCTGGATATCAGGTGCCATGGTGATCTCAAAGCCCATGTCTTCGAGACTGGACTGAAGCTCCATCCGCTCCTTTACACCACCACCAGCAACCAGGACCCTTTGGGCCTTTTTGGGGAAAAAATCTTGAAACTCTGTCATAGCTGGCTTCCAGCCTTCTCCCAGAATTTGTAATAGGATGCCTCAGCCTTGGAGGCTTCGGCCCAGAATCCCTTTTCTCCTTTTGCGGCCTCTGCCCACAGGATTTTTGCCTTTTTGGGGTCCTTGCCAACGGAAGAGGCAAGATTCAGCCTGAAATGGTTGGCAGGGTCCTTGCTGTCAAGCCTGTTAAGAAGCCTGTAAGCCTTAAGGGCCTCTTGCGGCTCACCAAGATTAAGGGCCTCATCACCCCATTTTCTTGCAAGAACGATCTTTTCCTCCATGGGAATGAGGGCCTTATGGCTTTTGTATATCTGCCAGGCAGTGTCCCACTCTGCCAAGTATATGGCCCCAAGGATTGCCTGTATCACGTTTTCCCTGGCTGGTTCAATATTTATGCTGTCCATTGCCATGTTAAGGGCGGCCCTGTAGTCCTTTTGCCAAAGGGCCAGGACGGATTTATAAAAAAGCCCCCTGGCCCCCATGGACTCTTCCGGACAGTAAAGGTTTAGCAGGGTAATTGTGTCCTGGGCTGCACGAAGCCTATTTTCCTTGATAATCTCACCAGTCCAGTCCATTAAAATGGTGCAGCGAAAGGTGGCATCGGGAGAACTATCCCAGGCCCTCTGGAATGCCCTAAGGCTTGCAAGGCCCAAACCCACCTTTTCCTCTGCCTTTGCCAGTAAAAGGTAATGTCTTGCAACCTTGAGGGTGTCTATCTTGCTCCTGTTTGAAAAATAAAAATCTATAAGCTCAAGGTGTCTGCCCTTTGTTAAAAACCATTCATCTGCCTTAACAAGGGCGGTCACCGCCTGCCTTCTGGCCTTTTTTACCCACGCGGAATCCCCTGTAAAATAGCTTAAAAAGGCCCAGTATTCCTCTAAGGCCTCAAGGGGTCTGCCCGCTTGTAACAGCTTTCCCTGAAGCTCAACCCACTTTCTTTCAAGGGCGTCTTTCATGAACTGGTAGATCTCGGAATAAGCCCCTGATTTCTTTCCAACCATGGGTCTTAGGGACTCCACTATCTTTTTTAGCTCTGAAACCTTGTAATCTCCGCCAATAAGGCCGTTTTTGGCCTGATCTGCCATTAGAAGAAGGTCTTTTGAGTAAGGGCTTTGAGGATCTTCCCGCAGATAACTTTCTGCCAGCAACAGGGCCTTTAGATAATCCTTTTTTCTAAGCTCTGTGGCCACATATTCGCGCTTTACCTCCCTTGTGAGAGGATGTGTGGGATAGCGTTTTAGAATCTCCCTGTAAACATGCTCAGATTCGAAATAGTCGGGGGGTCTAACCCGCCCCTTGGTATAGCGGGATAGTCGCTCTCTGGCCTCTTCCTTTAACTGCAACATGCGAAATCGCGCAAAAAGATACTCTGGTTGCCCCTTGAAATCCCGCCTTATGAGGGCGTAGTACTTTCTCGCCTTGATTACATCCCCCGTGTGCCTGTAGGTCTCAGCAATGTGAAAGAGGGTGGTTGCTCGAAAGCCGGGATTTCTCGTAAGATTCAGGTATCTCACCCAGAGCCCAATGGCCTTTTTGGGCCTTTTGTCGTAAAGGGCAAGCCGCGCTTTAAGGTCAAGAAGCTCGGGTACGTCAACCTCTGCCATGGGAGAGGAACTCGAGACCATCCTTGCCACATCTCTCGCCTTCTTTACGTTACCCCTTTCAAGGGCCTGTCTTGCCATGAGCACCTCTGCAGTGCGGGCAGCAATACTGTCAGGAAACCGACGCATTATCTCCCTGTAAAATCGCCTGAGCTTCTTCTGATTACCAGTCTTTTCATAGTGGAGGATCAGGGAGTTGAGGGCCTGGTTTGTCCACCTGCTGTTTGGAAAATAGCGGGTGACTATCTTCCAGTGGGCCTCTGCCTCTGGCCAGAAAGAAACGGATGCATAGGCCTCACCAAGTATGTAATAGGCCTCGGGGATCATCTTTGAATCAGGATACGCCTTTATGAAATTCTTCAGCATGGAGATGAGGGGCCAGGCATCCTCCTTTAGCTTTTCAGGACTTGTCTGGTACTCCTGCCAAAACACCTCAATGGCTGGAACTATGGCCTTCCAGGCCATCTTTGCCTCTTGCTCCCTGCTGGCTGCATGAACACTTGAACAGGCAAGAGACAACAGAAAGATGAAAACACAAAGTGCCCTTGCCATGCCTGAGATGTCATCCATTTCCACTTTCCAGAAATCTTTCATAACGAAATAGGCAAAAGCAAAGGGGATGCCACTAGCATCAAGGCCTTTTACAAAAAACAAAAAAGGCGGATACAAGCACTGCCTGTAGCCGCCCTTGGTGCGAGGCCCGAACGGGCCTATTTCGTTACAAAGACCTCTGGATCAATATCTGGAAAGATGGGGTTTGTCATCTCGAGGTTTTCAAGCCTGCAAAGGTTTGAAGGTGAGTTCCTGTCCTTGTCCCAGTAAATGGAGGCAAGGATCCAAAAACGCTCAAGGTCTTCAAAGAAATACTCCTTCATCCTGTCAACAAAATGACCATTTGATATGACAAAGGGAATATCGCTGTTCATGCTCTGAAGGACTTCGCGGGCAGCCTGGGCCACTATCCGCCTGGCAACAGGGTCGTCATTTGCCTCGGCCTTCAGATTATTCGCCATGGCAACCAGCTCACCAATGGCCTCGTGGCTGTGTCTGTACATCCAGGAAACAGATCCATACATCCACTTGTCAAAGGTGCCCTTGTCTCCCCAGGAAGAGGGATTTAAGAAGACCTCTTGGTTCCTTGGATATCGAAACAGATAGCTGCTTGGCGTAATGAGCTCGGTTTCGTTCTGGTTGTAGTAGAGCTTTTTCAACAGGAAATAGAGAAAATCAGTACCCTCGAACCAGTGGTGACCAAAGAGCTCTGCGTCATACATGGCAACCACCAGGGGCTTTTTCCAGAACCAGTCCTTTATGTACCTGAAACGGAAATTTCTCGACTCCATGAAGTGCTGGGCATGGCGTGCGGCCTTCTCAAGGGCCCACTGGCGGACATAGGGCTCCTTGTAATCGTTGGTGCGGGTGGTGATACGGTTGTAGCGAAGGGGGCCGCCCTTAAAGTGGAAGTCAAGATAGTCAGGGTCCCCTGGATAACCCTCTTCACCACTCCAGACCTGCTTACCCGTTTCAGGATCGCGGGCAAAGCCGGCAACATCGCTTCCTTTCAAAAAGACAGGGGCATGGGTGCCAAATACCACCGGGCAGTCTGCAAGGGTTACTGCATGTGTCTCAGTGAAGAAGTACCTGAGACCTGCCTCCTGTACAAACCTTTCTATGCCAGGGACATATGCGCATTCAGGAAGCCAGATTCCCCTTGGACTTGTGCCAAAGGTGTCTTCGTAGTCCCGAACCGCTGTATCTATCTGTGCCCTAACAGATTCGGGACGGGGCATGAAAAAGGGCAAAAATGCATGGGTTGCCCCGCAGGTGGAAATCTCAATGTAGCCCTGCTCCTGGAACTTCCTGAAGGCCCTTGTAAGGTCGCAGTCATATTTCAAAAAGCAGTCCTTTATCTCCAGGAAGCGGTTAAGGTGCATCCATGCCGTATCATGGTACTGCATGGCCTGGCGCCTTGTCCTGTCCACCTCTGCCCTGGCAAGGTTTATGTGGGCATCGATGTACTTTAGAAATTCTTCTTGCAGGAATGGACAGCGCATCATGTTTGAAAGGGTGGGAGAGATGTCCATGGAAAGCCTGAAATCCACCCCTTCTTGGGCAAGTTTTTCAAAGATCAGGATGAGCGGTATGTAGGTATCCTTTACGGCCTCATGAAACCACTCGGGCGGATAACCCATGGGCTGCCAAAAACCGCTCTCCCCATATGAGACCCTCTTTCTTATGTAGGGAAGGTGGGCATGAAGGTGGATGATGAGAAGCCCTATGGAGTTTTCTGCAGTGCCCATAACAGACTCAAGCTTCCTGTTGGTTGGGTGACCTGCGCTCAGGTTCACCTCCCTGAACTGGACGGGGTTATTACCAGGAAAGAGGCGGGCCGTTTGAATGGAATTTGATACCTCTGTAAGAGGCAGAATCTCGTCCTTTGATACAGCCACTAACTGCACCCTGTACACTTTATCTGGCTGAAGATTGAGATACCAGTTGTCCGTAAGGCCAAGATGGACCTCAATATCTTCATGCATCTGGTGAAAAAGGTTCCCTGCCCACTCGTGATAGACCTTTATGTATGTCTTTACCTGGGAGGATGTCTTTTTTCCAAGATCTTCAAGTTTTGAACTAAGGGCATCCCTGTCCACGTGCCAATAGGTGTACCCGCGCTTTTCGTCTATTGGTAAAAGCACGATGTGATCCGGCTTTTTGGGCACGGCGCAAAAGGTGGAACGGATGACCTCCTGGTTTAGACCTTCCCTTTTGGAACGGACAAATATCCTTGCCTGATAGGCAGCCCCGTCCCTTACTCCATGAAAGAGCCAGTGGCTTGCTCCTGGCAGAAGCATGCCTCCATGGCCTTTAACCTTCTTGGTACCTTGAGGGGTGAACTCAAAGAGTTCAATTTCGGTCTCCACATCTTCCCATTCAAGTCCCCTCGGCACCAAGACCTTTTGGTATATTTCATTCCAGTCCTCCTGGGTTACCTTCCACCAGGCCCTCAACTGAACGGTGTCTTCCTCCCACACCTCTCTTTTCAGTTCGAAATATGTGGTATCCGCCGGGACGTGGACCGTGGCTGAAAATAGCTCACCTACAACATCTGGTTCCTGGAAATCGAGACTGAATATGATCTTTAAAACTGTGGGATTTTCCAGGTTTGCACGAAGAAGCCCAGCCTCATCCGGAACATCCTTTCTCACAACGGTAAGGTTTATCTTCCTGAGCCTTCCCATTATGACTGCATAGTCTCCTGTGCCAGTCCATATCCATTCCTCCTTGGGAAGGTCATCGGCATTAAAGGGGGGTCTGACGCAGTGCACAAAGAGGTCGACCTCCTCATCCCAGTTGAGCTTGAAAGAACGCTCCACCTCGTGTTTCACCCTCTCCCAATCTATATCTGACCATGTCAGATGATGGCGCTTAGGGTTCTCAGACACCAGGCTCACATTTGGCGTGTAGTGAAAGTCCGTGGACATGTGGAGCTTGTAATGCTCCTTTAAGACAAGCCTTATTTCAAAATCTCCGCTTTCTCCAAGGTAAAACTCTGTGGAATGGAGATGGGTGCATTTCTTTTCGAAAAAGGGCTGGTCCTCTCCTGGCCTTAAGACCTGAACCCAGAGGTCTTCCATGGCCGTATTGACCCTGTCCAGAAGTTCTTGTTCCCAGGAAACATAGACGAGGTTTCCCGTGATCTTTACATAAACGTGATCAAACTGATAATTGTTGCAACGAACCACTGGTTCAAAGGGCAAAACCGAAGACATACTTTACTGTTTCCTTAAAGTGAAATTTTTATAATTGATCAAAAATTAAGGCTAATATGCTGTTGAATCCTTCCAAGGTCAATACAAATCTTGCTAATAGCCATTGCGGAGGCGAATTATTTGCCTGCCTCCATGTCCTTGAACAAGGAAAAGGGATAGTAATCAGGAAGGGGCGCGTAAAATTCCATTGACTCTTTCTTTGTTGGATGCTCAATTTCTAGACTCCATGAATGGAGCGCAAGCCCGCGGCCGCCAAGTATTTTTTCCCTGGAGCCATACTTTACGTCACCAAGAATTGGACAGCCCAGGACCCTTGACAGCTGAACCCTAAGTTGATGAGGCCTTCCTGTTACAGGCTCAAGACAAAGGAGAAATAATCCGCGACTTTCACCAATCATCTGCCAAATCGTAATGGCCTTTTTTGCTCCATGGGCCTTCTCGTTGACCACTGAAACCACATTTGTCCTGGGATTTTTTTTCAAAAATGTCTCAATGGTCCCGGACACCTGCCCCGGCCTTTCACGGACACACGCAAGATAACGCTTTCTTATTGACCTTTTTCTCAATTGATGGGAAAGGCGGGAGGCGGCCTTGGAGGTCCTTGCGAAACAGACCAGCCCTGAAACGGGCCGGTCTATTCTGTGGATAACGGCAAGAAAGACATTTCCAGTTTTTTTGCAAGTAGCCTTTATGTAATTCTTTCCCCAGTCAAGCAGGGAATAATCCTTTGAAGAATCAGGTACCACTGGCATGGCTGCAGGCTTGAACAGAACCAAAAGGTGATTGTCCTCATAGATGACATGGGGGGTTATTCCTTCACAAACTGGCTGGTTGGTATTAATAATGTCCACTTAAAGACTATTTAAATTTCTTCAATAGGCAAAAATTATGGGTTGTTGCCAGCACGCAAGGATAACTCGGAGGAAAGGATCTGTTTCGTCCAAAATCGGATGTGCCCTGCCTTCAATAGGACTTGGCATCTATCGACCCGACGCTACCAGCCTGTTTTCTCCCTGGATGGAGAGCTTTCATCCGATTTCCTTTTGCACTTACAAAGACTTTGAGCGTCCATAAATATTTACAGTATAGAATAGATATTAAATTGTTTCAGCTATCATTAATTATTGAATCGGCATCATCTTATTAATTTTAATTTTGGACAAAAACAATTTCTATGACACTAAAGAGAAGAATCATAAGGTTAAAATAAAAAAATCGGATGCACTGTAATTAGTGCATAAATTAAGGAAGTTTGCAAATGAAATGCTATTTAAGGTCTCTTAAGGTCAAGCTTGTGTACAGCTTTACTGTGGTCTTTCTTGTCACTGCTTTTTCATCTATAGCTTCCATCTTCGCCATTTCCAGGGTGGAACAGAAGATGGAAGTAATGGAACAAATGGCAGTGATCACGTTACAGACCTTGCTTGTCCGCCAAAAGGAAAAAAATTTTCTTCTTTATGGCAATCTTCAGGAGCTTGCAGATGCCAAAAATCTGCTGACTGATATCAGGAAAAAAATAACCAAACTTGACCCAATATATCTGAAAGACTTCAAAAACGTTAATATCCTTATTAATTCATACGAGAAGATCATAAACAAATTCCTTTCAGGGAAGGAATATGGCAAGGCACAAAATGTATTAAAGGCAACTCTAAGAGAAAAGGGGCACACGCTCATGACCATGATCATTAAACGTGCCAATTTTCTTAAGGACAAATTGGAAACGGAAATTCTAAAATACAAGGAAATGTCCTTCCTTTTATTATGGGTTGCCATTCCTATCGGGCTTCTTCTTTGTCTCTTCCTTGCAGAGTGGATCCTTGAGCCTATTGAATATGTGCGCAAGCAGGCCATAAACGTCATGAGCGGCAAGATAAAAGCAATTCCAGTGGAACCAATAACCAATAAATGTATAGAATGCGATGGTCTGGTAAGATCAATCAACAAGATGCTGGATACCATTGAATCTAAACAACAGCAGCTTGTGCAGTCTGAAAAACTTGCTGCCATAGGAAAGGTCACAGCGGGCATAGCCCATGAGATAAACAATCCTTTGAATAACATCAGTCTGACTGCCGAGGTTCTGCTTGAAGATATGGAAAACATGACCTGTGATGAGAGGCGGGAGATGATAAATGACATCCTTGTGCAGGCGGAACGGGCTCGGGATATTGTGCACCATCTTCTTCAGTTTTCCAGGATGAAAAAGTCCACACTTCGGGAAAAGGTGGATCTGGCGAAACTCGTTGAGGACACCCTGGCCCTGCTCAAAAACGAACTAAAGATTACGCGCACCAGGGTAAAGACCAAGGTAGAAAAAGGCGTGGCCATTATTTTTGGAAATCCTAACCAGTTGCAGCAGGTGCTTGTTAATATTATCCTAAATGCCATGCAGGCCATGGGTGAAAGGGGCAGCCTGGAAATATCCCTCCGAGTGGATAAGAAAACTAAAAAGGCCTACCTTTCCATTAAGGATAACGGGCCTGGAATACCCAATGAGGTGCTTCAACATGTACTTGAACCCTTTTATACCACCAAAAAAGACGGTACCGGGTTGGGGCTTTCGGTTAGTTACGGGATTATAAAGGAACACAAGGGTGATATTCATATCGACAGCAAAAAGGGCAAGGGCACTACAGTAACTATTGAACTACCTCTAATTGAAAAGGAAGAGGAAAATCCCCATTGAGAAATACCGGTAAGAAAAAAAGTGACAGCTTCAAAGTAATCGTACTGGATGATGAGGAAATAACCGTAAAACGGTTGACAAAGGGCCTTAGTGCAGCTGACGAGCTCGATGTAGAGGGCTTTATACTGGCAAAAGATGCCCTGAAAGAAATAAAGAAATCGCCTCCAGATATATTCATCTCCGATATAAAACTTAAGGATGCATATGGACTTGACCTCATAGACGAAATCAAGGCAACCTGTCCTAATACTGTAATTATTCTGATAACCGGCTACGCATCCATAGATCAGGCGGTAAAGGCGACCAAGAAGGGGGCATTTTATTACCTTGCCAAACCCTTTTCGTTAACAGAGCTTAGAAAAATCATTTCTGAAGCCATTGAATTTATTCGGTCACGACGCCAAAAAGACCTAATAATGGAGCAGTTGACTCGCAAGGGCAGGCTTGGTGACATTATAGGCTCAACGCCTGAAATGATTAAGATATTCAAGACCATTAAACAAATAGCCCCTCTTGACTGCAACGTACTCATTAAAGGTGAAACTGGCACGGGCAAAGAACTTGTTGCCAAGGCCTTACACCTGCACAGCAAGCGTAGCAAATTCCCCTTTGTATCCTTCAACTGCGGTGGATTTACAGAAGAACTCATTGCAAACGAACTCTTCGGCCATGAAAAGGGGGCCTTTACAGGTGCAAATTCAACAAAACTTGGACTGCTAGAAACCGCTTCTGGTGGCACTGTTTTTCTGGATGAAATAGGGGAAATGCCCTTGTCCATGCAGGTGAAACTGCTCAGGGTCCTTCAGGAAAATACCATCTTTCGGGTTGGAGGTACCAAGCCCATTGAAATAGATTGCCGGTTCGTTGCCGCCACAAACAGAAACCTAGACAAGATGGTAAGCGAAGACGCCTTCAGGCAAGATCTTTTTTACAGGCTAAAGGTTGTAACCATTTCCCTGCCCCCGCTTCGAAAAAGGCGTGAAGACATACCGGCTCTTGCCACGCACTTTGCAAAAAAGGCGGCAAAAAAGTTTGGCAAGGCCACCCCAATGGTTGGAGATGACTTTCTTGATGCCCTTGTGGACTACCCATTTCCTGGAAACTGTCGAGAACTCGAACACATTGTGGAAAGGGCAGTTGCATTGAGCCGAAAGAATATACTAACTGCCGAGGACCTTCCTCCTGATCTTTGGCTGCTAAAAGAGCCGGAAAATAAGAAAAAGGACACCGCACCTCTTAAGCAGCTTGAGCTAGATTACATTATGGACATATATAAGAAAACCGGATTTAACCAGAGCGAAACTGCAAGAATACTGGGAATCTCCCGAACCACCCTTTGGCGAAAACTACGCCAATTCAATATTAAATCAAAAAAGCATCATCCATAGACAATAAAAAAACTGTTTTATCTCTATTCCTGTATCTTGGCAGCGCGTCTGACTGCCTCCTTTAATTCATCCAGCCTGAAGGGCTTCACCATGAAGTCAAACACCCCACTCTTAAAGGCCTCCTTAGCCGTCTCTGGTTTCGCATAGCCGGTAATAATAATCACTCTGGCCTTGGGATTTAACTGTTTGACCTTTCCCAGTATCTCCATTCCATCAAGCTCTTCCATCTTGAAATCCGTAACCACGATATCAAAGGGATTGTTTTCCATGAATTTCAATGCCGAAAGGGGATTGGTGAATATATCCACATGGAAGCCCATTTTCGAAAAAACCTGTTTTAATCTCTTGCCAACTATGGGCTCGTCATCAATAATAATCAATCGCAACGGCTCATCGGACTTATCTACCATTTAAAACTCCAGACGTTAAGGTTTATGAACACTCAGAGCAAAACAGCCTGAAAAAAAATTTCATCTAGAAGGGAACCTGTTTCAAAAATACCTTTTAAATTTTAACACATTTTCACTAAAATCCAATGAACTATTAGACCTTTGTTACGAGCAAATAAATTGTCCTCCATTTTAACACATAACTTGTCCGGATTTATATGGGAGTTTAGGAGGTATCCATATGAGCCGGGCACATATAATGG
>JALWYS010000177.1 GCA_027003115.1 Deltaproteobacteria bacterium
GTAGATATTGGCAATACGCATAAAGATCTGTGGAATCACTACTCTTCAGGATGCAAAGGCAGCGGTCTCCTTTGGGGCCCATGCCCTTGGTTTTATTCTAGTCAAAAAAAGCCCGCGCTATGTGGAACCTGACAGGGTGCGGGACATTATCAGAGAGATTCCCCCATTTGTACAAAGCGTAGGCGTTTTTGTTAACGAGGACCCTGGCAGGGTAGGGGAGCTGATCAGCCACTGCGGCCTTGACCTTGTGCAGTTTCACGGCGAGGAATCCCCTTCCTGTTGTAAAAGATTCGAGACCAGGGCAGTAAAGGCCTTCAGGGTAAAAGATATTGATATTCTAAATGAAATAAGGACGTACGAGGGAAGTGTCAGGGCTATTCTGCTGGATAGCTGGTCCTCAAGGGCCCATGGTGGAACCGGAAAGAGCTTTGACTGGAGCATTGCAAGAAAGGTGGTCGAGGCAGTGGACCCTCCAGTGATCCTTGCAGGGGGGCTTGATGTGTCCACGGTTTCCAAGGCCATTTCCCAGGTAAGGCCCTTTGGGGTTGATGTAAGCTCAGGGGTGGAAAAGGCCCCAGGTGTCAAGGACAAGGAACTTGTGAAAGAATTTATAAAAAGGGTGAATAAGGCTGCTAAAGGGTTTATAAATTAAAAGGGTCTGGTTTAAAGGCCGGCATTCCTTTTAAGCGTCCGGAGACGGTTTCCGGGAGTATTTTGGCGGCCCTATTTAGAAGAGCCAAGGAGCAAAGAAAAAGGTGAAAGAGACAAGGTTTGTTACCAACCCTGACCGGAAGGGTCATTTTGGTATGTTCGGGGGGCGTTTTGTCCCTGAGACGCTAATGCCTGCTATTACAGAACTTGAAGAAGCCTACAAAAAGGCAAGAAGAAGCAGGCAGTTCAAGGAGGAGTTTTCTTCTATCCTTAAGGGTTATGTGGGGCGCCCGACAGCCCTTTACGAGGCAAAGAGGCTTTCAAAGGCCCTTGGAAACAGGTGCAGGATATTTCTTAAACGTGAGGATCTCACCCATACCGGTGCCCACAAGATAAACAACACCATAGGCCAGATACTTCTTGCAAAGAAGATGGGAAAGAAGCGGATCATAGCTGAGACCGGGGCTGGGCAGCACGGTGTGGCAACGGCAACGGCAGCCGCCCTTATGGGGCTTGAGTGCGTGGTTTATATGGGAAGAAAGGACACCGTGCGTCAGGCCATGAATGTATTTCGCATGGAGCTTACAGGCGCCCGGGTCATTCCCGTTGATTCAGGCACAAAGACTCTGAAAGACGCCATAAATGAGGCCATAAGGGACTGGGTAAGCAATGTTGAGACCACCCATTACATCATAGGTTCCGTGGTTGGTCCACACCCCTACCCCATGATGGTTCGGGATTTTCAAAGCGTCATAGGCCGTGAGGCCAAGGCCCAGCTTAGGAGGGCAGGAGTTGGGCTTCCGGATGTGGTGGTTGCGTGTGTTGGAGGCGGAAGTAATGCCATGGGCATCTTCTACCCATTTGCAAAGGACAGAGATGTCCGTCTCATAGGCGTTGAGGCGGCAGGACACGGGGTGGATACCGAGTATCATTCCGCCACTCTTACTTGCGGAGAGCCAGGAGTGCTCCATGGGACCATGAGCTATCTGTTGCAGGACAGATGGGGGCAGATAAAGGGTGCGCATTCTGTGGCGGCAGGCCTTGATTACCCAGGGGTAGGCCCTGAGCATTCCATGTTCAAGGATTCTGGAAGGGCAGAGTATTACACCATTGACGACAAGGAGGCCCTTGAAGGCTTTAGACTCCTTTCAGAGAGCGAAGGGATTATTCCGGCCCTTGAAAGCGCTCATGCCATAGCCTATCTGAAAAGGCTTGTTCCCACCCTTAAAAAGGGAAGCACCATACTTCTTAACCTTTCGGGCCGTGGGGACAAGGACGTGGCATCTGTAAGGGAGATATTCAAAGGGGGTGAGGCAGATGAACAGGATTGAAAAACGTTTCAAGGAGCTTAAAAGGAAGGGCGAGTGCGCCCTCATCCCCTTTGTAACAGCAGGCGATCCAGACCCTGGTGCCACAGTGGAGGTGGTTCTTGAGATGGCAAATAAGGGTGCAGACATAATCGAGCTTGGTCTTCCCTTTTCTGATCCCTTGGCAGATGGCCCAACCATTCAGGCAGCAAGCTTCAGGGCCTTAGAATCCGGGATGAATCCTGAGCTTTATTTTGAGGTGGTCAAAAGGATTCGCAAAAGAAGCGACATACCCCTGGTACTTATGGGTTATTACAACCCTGTTCTCAGGATGGGCCTTGAGGAATTTGCAAGCCATGCATCAGAGGCTGGTATTGACGGCACCATCATTCCGGATCTTCCCCTTGAGGAGGCAGATGCGTGGAGAAAAGCGGCCCGCGCCAAGGGATTGTGCAACATCCTGCTGGTTGCACCCAATACACCCGTGGACCGCATAAAAAGGATAGCCAAGGCCTCAACAGGTTTCATCTACTATGTGTCAGTGCTTGGTATAACAGGTGCCAGGACAGAGCTTCCAAAAGAGCTTTCCCAGGGGCTTAAAAGTGTAAAGTCGTGCACAAAAAAGCCTGTGGCAGTGGGCTTTGGAATATCAAGGCCAGAGCAGGTGAGGGGGCTAAGGTCCGTGGCAGACGGGATAATTGTTGGAAGCGCCATAGTGAAGATGTTTTACCAGGAGTTTGAAAAGAACGGCCTTGGCCATGCTGTTCAAGCCGTAGGGGATTTTGTGAGGAGCCTTAAAGAAGCCACCAGGAAATAGGAAGGACATTGTTCCTTAAAAGAGCGTTAAAAATTGTCTTTGACAGGGCGCCCGATGACACCATTGACCTTTTTACGGTTTTTCCTGGACTCAGGCGTTTTTTTGAGCGAAGAAAGCTTCACGCAGTGCTTCGCACCATAGGTGACCTGGTCTTTGCCTTCATAATCCTGGCAGGGCTTTTTGGCCCGCAAGATCCAAAAAGGAACTGCATCCTTTATCTTTCTTGGGGCCTTTGGTGGCCAACCATTGTGCTTACCTGGTTTTTTGTCGGAAGAATGTGGTGCGGATTCTGCCCATTTCCCGGCGCTGGAAGGCTTGCCCAGACTCTGGGCCTTAGCCTTAACTTGAAGGTTCCGCGCTTTATTCAGAAAAATTCCCCATATCTCTCCCTTTTTTTACTTTGTCTCATCCTTTGGATAGAGGAATCAACAGGCATAAAGGAATCCCCCAGGGGAACGGCCCTTCTGATCATGTCTATCCTGTCAGGGGCCACCATTACAGCCATGCTTTTTCCAAAGCAGGCCTGGTGCAGGTACCTTTGCCCCATGGGAAGGCTCATCGGTGTGGGCTCCACCCTTTCCATCCTGGAGTTCAGGCCCGATTTTGAAAAGTGCAAGACGTGCAAGACCTTTGCATGCAAAAGGGGAACTGGCGGTGGTAGCGGCTGCCCGGTTTACCTTGGGGCGTTCAACGTGCGAAACAACCTGGACTGTCTCATTTGCGGACACTGCTTGAGCCTTTGCGACAAGGACTCGCCAAGGCTGAACCTCAGGAGCCCCTTCAAAGAGCTTTTGCTGAACAAGGGCCGCTTCATTACTTGTTCCTACATAATTCCCTTCCTTATGGGTTCACAGCTGGTCAGATTCTATGAAGACAGTCCCCTTGTTTTTCACTGGTTGAGAAACATGAACGGCCT
>JALWYS010000178.1 GCA_027003115.1 Deltaproteobacteria bacterium
GCGGGTTTGCCTTGCCCCTGGTCTGCCTCATGACCTGGCCCACAAAGAAACCCATGACCTTTTTCTTTCCTGCCCTGTACTTCTCCACCTCCTTGGGATTGTCCCTGAGCACCTGCTCAACAATGGCTGAAAGCTCGGATTCGTCACTTACCTGGGAAAGGCCCTCCCGCTCCACAATTTCAGAGGGGCTACCACCCTTTTCATGTATCTCTTCAAGGATCTTCTTCGCTATCTTGTTGCTGATGGTTCCCTTTTCAATGAGGCTTAGAAGCTCGGCAAGGACATTAGGTGTGACCTTGGAGGAGCCAATATCGTGGTCCTCTTTCTTGATGAGCTTTAAAAGCTCCACCATGATCCAGTTGCTCACCTTTTTGGGCTTGGGATAGAGCTTCACCGTGGCCTCAAAGTACTCGGCCAGGTCTACACTGCCTGTTAGTACCTGGGCGTCGTACTCCGGAAGCCCATACTCGGAGATGAAACGCTCCCTTTTTTCATCTGGAAGCTCAGGAAGGGAGCCTTTAACCTCGTCAAGCCATTTATCGTCTATCTTTATGGGAACGAGATCCGGGTCCGGAAAGTAGCGATAGTCATGGGCCTCTTCCTTTCCTCGCATGGAGTGAGTCACCCCCTTTGACGCATCGAAAAGGCGCGTCTCCTGCACTATCTCCTTTCCGTCAAGAAGAAGGGCGCTTTGCCTCCTTATCTCGTACTCCAGGGCCTTTTGGACATGCTTGAAGGAGTTCATGTTCTTTAGCTCAGCCTTAGTGCCAAATTCCTCCCTGCCCTTAGGCCTGAGGCTTATGTTGGCATCACAACGAAGGCTTCCCTCCTCCATGTTCCCATCACTTATATTCAGGTAGCGGACTATCTGTCTTATCTTCTTGAGGTAACTTGAGGCCTCCTCCGGGGTCCGAATATCAGGCTCGCTCACTATCTCGATGAGCGGGGTGCCCGTTCGGTTAAGATCCACGTAGCTGACTGGCCTTGACTCATCATGTATGAGCTTTCCCGCATCGTCCTCCATGTGAATCCTGTTTATCCTGATTCTCCGCCCTCCTGCCTCTGTCTCAACGTCTATCCAGCCATCTTCTGCAAGGGGAAGCTCATACTGAGATATCTGGTATCCCTTTGGAAGATCGGGATAGAAGTAGTGCTTCCTGGCAAAGACATTTGTCTTGTTTATGGTGCAGTTGGTGGCAAGGGCCATTTTCATGGCGTATTCAACGGCCTTCCTGTTCAAAACAGGTAAGACCCCTGGCATTCCCAGACATACCGGGCATGTATGTGTGTTTGGAGGTGCCCCAAACTCGGTTGAGCACGAGCAGAATATCTTGCTATTCGTCTTTAACTGGACGTGTACCTCAAGGCCAATGACTGCCTCAAAATCCATGGAGTACTCCCCTTCTGGCAATGAATATTTCTCTGGCTTTTAGCTGACATATGATTGATTGGCAAAGGCTAACACCTTTTGAATCAGCCTTCAAGAAAACCTGTGGCAGCAAATTTTTCATTTTAAAACCTTACTTTTGGGCATAAGATCATTATAGTCTTTCAAAGATTCTTTTCCTCTGGAGGCTCTGTTGAAATCGGCCAAGAATGGGGCAAAAAATGAAGGTGGAAGGATGAGGTTGATCATCGACAGCCTGGTAAAACATTGGCTTTCTATAGGCTCTCTTGCAGGCCTTTTGGCCTCAAGCCTCCATCTCGAACAAGCTCCCCTTTTTACTGCAAATGATTTCTCTATACTTTTTCTCCTCTTCTCCCTTTTTGTGACGGTGAAGGGGCTTGAGGTGAGTGGAATACTTGAAAGCATGGCCGCAAGGCTCAAAAGGAGAAGGTACGTTGCGCTAAAGCTCACCCTGATCACTTTTTTACTATCCATGGTATTTACCAACGATGCGGCACTGGTGGTCATGGTTCCAATCACCCTAGCCATGGAGCTTCCCAATAGGGCATGGCTTGTGATACTCGAAGCCCTTGCAGCAAACGCTGGTTCTGCCCTTACTCCCTTTGGTAACCCTCAAAACCTTTTCATATTCTGGCATTTTGACCTTGATCCCATGGAATTTATGAAGGTGATGCTCCCCTTTTCTCTGCTCTTTCTATGCCTGCTGTCAGCCGCTGCCCTCTTTCTAGACAGGAAAGGCCCGGCTTTGTCTTCAGGAAAATCTCCTCCTGTCAACATGATAAAAGGAACTGTCTTTCTCTTTTCCACCCTTGTGGTAATACTTGCCATTCTTAAATTCATTCCAGCATTCTGGGCAGCGGCAGTTATCCTGTTGCTGCCTTTTCTTGAGCCATCCTGCCTTAAAGTGGACTACGGGCTCCTTTTCACCATACTTTGCTTCATGGGAATCTCTGAAAATTTCAAGGCCATATTCCAGACCACCATTGAGCATTCAAGGCATGTCTTCATTCTTTCTGCCCTTAGCAGCCAGGTTATTAGCAACGTGCCGGCAGCACTTCTGTTTGCAAAGTTTACAACCAACTGGAAGGCCCTTCTTTGGGGAACAAACGTGGGCGGCTTTGGAGGGCTTATAGGCTCACTTGCAAACCTTATTGCCTACAAGATATACATATCTTCAAAGAAAGAGAGTGGAATCAAGGGCTTCACATTAAAATTTATGGTGGCAAACTACACATGCTTTCTTATTGGAACCTTGGTTTTTTACGTTTTAAGAAAGCACCTTTAGAAGTGTCAGAACGTCAGGGGGCGAAGTCTTAGTAACCTGGTGATGATATGTCCTGTAAGGTCAAAGACCCTTTGGCTGTGGTCAATAATTACCGAATCCGCCGTAATCTTTATTGCGGAGGACCTGGCAAGAAGCCTCTCTGATTTTCTTGAAAGTACGCATTCCCCCTTAAGGCCCGCCTCCTTGAGCCAGGAATTTACCCGCCTGCAAAATGTCCCGCTTTTTGAATAGGGGGCATCAAGGAAAACACGGATGTATCCGGGCCTGTGACGCCTGAACACGCCTTCCATCATTTGCCAGGCGCTTAATGTCCTGCTTCCTGGCCTGAACCTCCTGAAAATACCGCTTACGTCCCTTATGAAGCCGTCATCACATCTTATTACCGGAAGCTCTCTTATGGCGCTTTCAAGGGTGATGAAACAGTTGTATCCATCCACCAGAACGTCTTCACCCTCTATCTCACGTAGCCAAACCCTTTTGGACCTGCGACTTCTGGCCACGTCCCTGGGCATCACCGCCCTGAAAAGCATATGGCGAAGGGCCTTTGAAAGCTGGTAGTGGTTACCCACAAAGGCTATTGCCGTTTTGCGCTTATAACCCCGTTCAAGTAGAAAGCGCAGGTCCCTTGCCGCCTTCTTAAGAAGCAGAAGCTCCCTTTGGTTTGGCCAAAGGGTGCCCTTTTGATTATCCACAGCCACTTATTTCCCACAGGGCCTTTTTACCACTATCTCCACCCGCCTGTTCCTGGCCCTGTGCTCTTCAGTATCGTTTGGCACAAGGGGCCTTCTCTTGCCGTAACCAACGACCTTTATGGCGCTTGAAGGAATGCCCTTTGACACAAGATAGCTGGCAACCGCTTGCGCCCTCTGCCTGGAAAGCCTATCATTGTATGCATTAGAGCCTATGTTGTCCGTATGCCCCTCAACAATTATTTTTTCATAGGGCATGCCCCTTAAAAGCCCAAGAAAAGAATCAAG
>JALWYS010000179.1 GCA_027003115.1 Deltaproteobacteria bacterium
TTTCGGCCAGGTCCTGGCTTATCTTTTTAAGGGCGTTTTCCTTGAAACCTTCCGTCTTCATAAGGCTTTTGCCAACGTAGAAGCCTTCTTCCCTGTAAATGGGCGGGCTTTTCCATATCTCCTTCCCGGTTTTTGCATCAACGAGCCGTACCGAGCATTCAACACCAATACGCCTTTCAACGGAGACGTCGTAGCGCACGTAAGAAAGGCCCGTAGTGTATGCACTTTCAATTGTGCCTTCAAGGATGATGTCTGCCTGATCCCTGGGTACAAGTTCAAGGCCCGAGTCTCTTAGAAACTCCTCCCTGAGCTCCTGGGTGACCCACTGACCCAGGTGAAGTTCAGTGCTGTTGTTCTTCCAGGGGGCTATGTAAACGGTGCGGATCCAGGAAGGAAGCTGTACCTCGGTCTCCTGCCTGTGGTAGCCGCAGGCAAAAAGGAAAAGCACTATAAAAAGAATCAGGATGAGTCCCTTTGTATTCTTCATGCCTTTAAACCACGATGTTGAGGAGCCTGTCCTGCACGTAGATCACCTTTCTTATCTCCTTGTTTTCAAGGTGTTTCTGCACGTTTGGCTCCTTTCGGGCAAGCTCCAGAACCTCTTCCTGGCCTGCGCCTGCCGGCACCTCTATACGGCCGCGCACCTTGCCCTTTATCTGGATTACAATGGTTACGCTATCCCTTTTTGCCGCCTCCTCATCATATTCTGGCCAGCTTTCCTGGGCTATGAGGGTTGTGTGGCCAAGAAGCTGCCACATCTCTGCGGTGACATGGGGAATCATGGGAGAAAGGAGCAAAATGGCAGACTCCAGGGCCTCCCTCATAACCTTCCAGAACCCTTCGCTCTTTTGCACATTTTCCTTTTGAAGCAGGGAGGTGATTTCGTTTACAAGCTCCATTACACTGCTTATGGCCGTGTTGAAGTGGTACCTGTCCTCTATGTCCTCGCTGACCTTTTTAATGGTCTGGTGCGTCTTTTGCCTAAGGGCCTTTAGATCCTTGTTCTTGGAGCAGATGGCGCCCAATTCATCCCTTGAAAAGGTGGCGGATTTCAGCTCCTGGAGGTTGTCGGTAACAAGGCGCCAGAGCCTGTGGATGAATCTGTGTGCACCTTCTACGCCCCTGTCGCTCCACTCAAGGTCCCTTTCAGGGGGAGCTGCAAAGAGGATAAAGAGCCTTACAGTATCGGCCCCGTAGCGTTTTATCATGGTGTCCGGGTCCACCACGTTTCCCTTGGACTTTGACATCTTTGCCCCGTCCTTTAGCACCATGCCCTGGGTGAGCAACCTGTCAAAGGGCTCGTCCGCAGAAAGGTAGCCAAGGTCCCTCAGGGCCTTGGTGAAAAATCGGGAGTAGAGAAGGTGGAGTATGGCATGTTCTATACCCCCAATGTACTGGTCAACAGGAAGCCATCTGTCCACGCGTTCTTTGTCCAGGGGCTTGGTATCCTCATCCGGGCAGATGTAGCGGGCAAAATACCATGAGGACTCCACAAAGGTGTCCATGGTGTCTGTTTCCCTGCGGGCAGGAGCGCCGCATTTTGGGCAGGTGGTCTTATAAAAACCTTCGAGCCTTGGAAGCGGTGAGCGGCCTGTTGGGTCAAATTCAACGTCAAATGGAAGCTCAACGGGAAGTTCCTCTTTTTTTACAGGAACTGGACCGCACTTTTGGCAGTGGACAATGGGAATGGGTGCGCCCCAGTACCTCTGGCGGGATATGCCCCAGTCCCTCAGCCTGTATGTAACCTTTTTCTTGCCCTTACCCTGACCTTCAAGGAACTCTACGATCCGTTTCTTTGCTTCCTCGTTGTCAAGGCCGTTGAACTGGCCGGAGTTTACAAGGATTCCAGGGCCCTCCCAGGCCTCCTCCATATCCTCCTCTTTGAGCTCCTTGTCCCTGGGCGTTATGACAATGCGGATGGGAAGACCGTACTTTTTTGCAAACTCAAAATCCCTTTGGTCATGGGCGGGAACGGCCATTACAGCACCGGTGCCATATTCCATGAGCACGAAATTGGCAACGTAAATGGGAACAGGCTCCCCTGTAAGCGGATGGACTGCATAACTTCCAGTGAAGACGCCCTCCTTTTCCGTCTGGCCGTAACGCTCGCTCTTAAGGGCAGCCTTCCACTTCTCAACAAAGGCCCGCACCTCCTCTTCCCTGCCTGTTCCTTCAGAAAGGGAGAGTGCCAGGGGATGCTCAGGGGAGATGCTCATGAAGGTAACACCAAAGAGGGTATCGGGCCTTGTGGTAAAGACCTTGAGGACCTCTTCCCTTCCCTTTATGGGAAAAGCGATTTCAGCGCCAACGCTCTTTCCTATCCAGTTTCTCTGCATGGTAAGGACCTTTTCGGGCCAGCCTTTGAGTTTATCGCAGCCCTTAAGAAGCTCCTCTGCATAGGCGGTTATCCTGAAAAACCAGCTGTCAAGCTCCCTTTCCACCACCTGGCTGTCACATCTCCAGCAGAGGCCGTCTTCCACCTGCTCATTGGCAAGGACGGTCTGGCACGACTCGCACCAGTTGACCTTTGCCTTTTTCATGTAAACAAGGCCCTTTTCCAGCATCTCGATGAAAAATAGCTGCTCCCACTTGTAATAGTTTGGATCGCAGGTGGCTATCTCCCGGGACCAGTCGTAGGAAAGGCCCATGCGCTTAAGCTGGGTCCGCATGTAGTCAATGTTCTCGTAGGTCCACTTGGCCGGATGTATGCCATGCTTTATGGCGGCGTTTTCTGCCGGAAGGCCAAAGGCGTCCCAGCCCATTGGATGAAGCACATCAAAGCCCTGCATCCTCTTGTAACGGGCTATAACATCCCCTATGGAGTAGTTCCTGACATGCCCCATGTGGATTCGGCCCGACGGGTAGGGGAACATCTCAAGACAGTAGTAAGGGCGCTTAGCCCTCCTGTCATCCAGCCGGAAAATCCCCT
Organism: Deltaproteobacteria bacterium; assembly: GCA_027003115.1. Taxonomy (GTDB): domain Bacteria; phylum Desulfobacterota; class Dissulfuribacteria; order Dissulfuribacterales; family QOAL01; genus JAADCZ01. The sequence goes on from JALWYS010000179.1 coordinate 2,930, forward strand.
TTTCCTCCCAAAGCCTCTGCTGCCTCTCCTCTATCTTTGAAAAGTCGTATTTCATGGCAGGCCTATTCCTCTGCCCCCTTGATGTGCATTTTCTTTTGGCAATATTTTCTGTAAACAGAATCCAGAATTCCGTTTACAAAGGCCGGAGAGTTGGCATCTCCAAATCTCTTTGCCAGCTCCACTGCCTCGTTTATGGCCACCTTGGGCGGTATGTCAGGGTGGAAGCAAAGCTCGTATATCCCAAGCCGAAGAATATTCCTGTCCACCATGGCCATTCTCTGTATCTTCCAGCCCTTTGAAAACCTCTTTATTATCTCGTCAACCTTGGATCGCCTCTGGAGCACGCCGGTTACGAGCTCCCTTATGAAATCCCGCAGTTCTGGGTCCTCCACCGAGTTTGCTGGCGCAAGGTCCTTTTCGTACTCTTCCAAGGCCCTTTTGGCAAACTCCTCCATCTCCTGAGGGTCCATCTGCCTTTCCCAATCTGCCTGGTAGAGTATCTGCAGGGCTATTTCCCTTCCCTTTCGTCTGCCTGGCATTAAGCCTCTATGGTTTTTAGCAGGTTGGCCATCTCAACTGCTGCAAGGGCCGCGTCCCATCCCTTGTTTCCGGCCTTGGTTCCTGCCCTTTCAATGGCCTGTTCTATGGTCTCCGTGGTGAGTATTCCAAAGGCCACTGGGCAGTGGGATTTCATGGCCACCTGGGCGATACCCTTGGATGAT
>JALWYS010000180.1 GCA_027003115.1 Deltaproteobacteria bacterium
TCCAGGTATCCAGCCTCCTTGAGCCTTTCGATCACCTCCTGGGGTTCAAGGTCGTACCAGTTTTGATATGCCTCTGCAACAGCAAAGTAAGGGCCACCCCTGATGTTGGGGCAGAATATCTCGTCTGTTTCGCCTGAAAGCCTCTCCATGGCCGTATCAGAGGCGGTGGGTGCGGCAACCACCACCTTTTTTGCCCCTGCTCCCCTTATGCCTCTTATGGCTGCTAGGGTGGTAAAGCCAGAGGCAAGACCGTCATCTGCAACTATCACCGTCTTTCCAGCAAGGTCAGGTATGGGCCTGCCCTGTCTGAAAAGCTCGTTTCTGCGGGCAAGCTCTCTTCTTACCCTTTCTATCTGACCCTCCACCTGCATTGGGGTTATGCCAAGCCTGTCTATGAGCTCCTGGTTTAGAAAGAGCCCGCCTGCAAAGCTTAAGGCACCCATGCCTGCCTCCGGGTTTCCCGGGATCTGTACCTTTCTCACTATGAAAAGATCAAGGGGCAGGTGGAGACGCTTTGAAATGGCAACGGCTATGGGCACACCTCCTGAGGGAATGCCCATTACCAGCGTGTCAGGCCTGTCCTTGTAGTAGGGCTCAAGCATCCTTGCAAGCAAAAGCCCTGCCTCATCCCGATCCTTGAAGACAAAGGTCTTGTTCCTGAGTGATGGAATATCAAATATCTTGGCCCTTTTCATTTTGATCTCTCCCTGTTTTATTCCCTAGTAGGTGTTTTATTAAAAGATAAGTTTCATTTGAAACCATTAAAGGCCCTTGGATACAATCTTCTTTATTTGGGAGGAATCACCTAATTGCTCGTTGCGCTGACAGGATGTCTTGGTTGCGGAAAGTCCACGGTGTTAAAGATTTTCAGGGAACTTGGGGTACGCACAATAAGTGCAGACGAGATAGTGCACGAACTTCTTGAATCAAAGGAAGTACAGGAAGAGATAAAAAGGCTCTTCGGGCCTGATGTCTTTTTAAAAGATGGCAAGGTTGACAGAAAAAGACTTGCTCAAAGGGTTTTTGCCAACCAGAAGGAGAGGGAAAAACTGGAAGGGCTTCTCCATCCCCTGGTCTTTAGAAGAATAGAGAAAGAATACGAAAAGGAGCCAGGAAGGCTCATGGTTGCAGAGATCCCCCTTCTTTTTGAAACAAACACCCAGGACCGATTCTCAAAGGTAATAACGGTCTACGCCCCCACGGAGGTGGCAATAAAGCGCCTAAAGAGCCGCGGATTGACCCAGGAGGACATTGAAGCAAGGCTTAAAAGCCAGATGCCCATAGAGACAAAGGTTGAAAGATCCGACTTTGTAATTGATAATTCCAGGGGACTTAAGGAGACGAAAAAACAGGTGCAACAGGTGCTTGAGAAACTTCAAAAAGGCGAAACCAAGGGATGAAACCTGGAAACATTTTTGAAGAAAAGGTCCAGGAGATATTGGGCCTTATTTTCAATTCCCAACTTAAAGATAGCCCTGTGCTTTACTGGTTGGCCATTTCCACCATAATTCTGGTCTCATGCCTTGTAAGTTACCTTGTGGTACGCTATCTGATTATTCGTCTCATCCACGCTGCCCTTAAGCGAACCAGGAACAAGTGGGACGATGTTCTCATAAAGAATAAGGTATTTGTGCCTCTTGCCCTTCTTGTTCCTGCCATAGTCTTTAACTACCTTGGAAGATCAATTCCTGGCTTTCCGGACATTCTTTTAAGGCTCGTCTACCCCTTTGTCCTCATTGATATGGCCTTCATCTTTGACAGGAGCCTCTCTGCCGCCCTTGAGATATACAACATGTATCCCATGTCCCACAGGTGGCCCATCAAGGGGTACGTTCAGATAATAAAGCTCTTTCTCTACCTTGCAGTCGCCATAATCATTGTCTGCTACCTCCTTGGCCAGTCACCCTGGGCACTTCTAAGCGGCCTTGGGGCCATGACTGCCCTTCTGCTCCTTATCTTCAAGGACACCATACTCTCATTTGTTGCGGGAATACAGATAGTTGCCAACGATCTCATCAGGGTGGGCGACTGGATAGAGGTCCCGCAGTTCAATGCAGATGGAGACGTAATAGAGATCGCCCTTTACACCGTAAAGGTCCAGAACTGGGACAAAACCATCACGGTGATTCCCACCTACAAGCTCATCTCCGGAAGCTTCAAGAACTGGCGGGGCATGAGGCTTGCCGGGGCAAGGAGGATAAAGCGGGCCATTCTCATTGACCAGACAAGCGTAAGATTTTGCGACAGCGAGATGATTGAAAGGTTCAAGAAGATTCAAATACTTCGTGAATACGTGGAACAGAAGGAGGAAGAGCTTAAAAGGTACAACCAGGAGCACAACATAGACGAAAACGTGCTGGTTAACGGAAGGCGTATGACCAACCTTGGAACCTTCAGGGCATACCTTACCAGATACCTCAAGAACAACCCGAAACTAAGAAAGGACATGACTCTCATGGTAAGGCAGCTTGCCCCAACACCCGAAGGCATCCCCCTAGAAATCTATGCCTTTTCAAGCGACATAAACTGGGTGAACTACGAATCCATACAGGCAGATATTTTTGACCACGTGCTTGCATGCGTGCCTGAATTCGATTTAAGGATATTTCAGCGCCCAACTGGCCATGACATCAAAGACCTTGCACCAACTATCAGCTGATTGGCGGCAATCCCTAGCCAAGGGGCTTTGTTGGCCCCCTTTTCTGCTCGTTCCAGTTTAGGCCCTCCAGGGCCTTTTCAATTAAAGAGGTCACCTCATCCAAAGGCCTTGCGCCGTCAATCCTTACAAGAAGCCTTTTCTTCTCGTAGTAGTCAATTAGAGGGGCCGTCTCCTTGGTGTAAACCTCAAGCCTTTTTCGGATGGTCTCTGGCTCGTCATCACCTCTTCGCACAAGGTGAGCGCCGCACCTGTCGCAGGTCTCGTTGTTCCTTGGAGGGCTGGTAATCATGTTATAGACTGCGCCACAACTTGGGCAGACCCTTCTTGCGCTAAGCCTTCTTACGATCTCGTCATCTGGAACATCAAGAAAGACGACTGCATGAAGGGGCCACTTCCTTGATTCCAAAATCCTATCAAGGCCCTTCGCCTGGGCCACGGTTCTTGGAAAGCCGTCAAGTATGAAACCCTGCCCCACCCTTTCAAGCTCTTCACCAATAATTTCGAGCACCATCTCATCAGGGACAAGCTCACCCCTTTTCATGTATCCCGCTGCCTCTTTTCCAAGCCTCGTGCCCTTTTCCACCTCTTTTCTAAGGATGTCTCCAGGGGTGATCCTTTTAAGTCCAAATTTTTCCGAAATCCTCTGTGCCTGTGTCCCTTTTCCTGCTCCTGGTGGCCCAAGAAAGACCAGATTCAAGGTCTTCATTTCCCGTCTCCTCTTAAATAGATTTCTCAGGGTAGAAAAACAGGGCCTCGTCACCTGTCCCTATGGATTTAGGTAGGTATCATAATGGGCTTTGTCAAATTCCCCTTTGGAGTATGCCAGATGGTCGCTTACCTTCACTGGCCTTGACAACAACAGGATGTGCCAGTAATCATTTAGCATATAACAATATATTGTGCCTCAGGTGAACGGGAAGTCCGGTGAGAGTCCGGCGCTGGCCCGCAACCGTAAGCAGGGACGAAAGCTG
>JALWYS010000181.1:0-11558 GCA_027003115.1 Deltaproteobacteria bacterium
AACAGTATACAAGAAAGGAGGCTTTTTTGCATTAAAAACAACTGGTTATTCTGGAACTATCATCCCTGACTTACTTGTCGCATCGTGCGAACTGCATTATCTGGGATAAATACATACATACATACGTCCATTCCCTTTTTGAATATATCTTGCTGAAATCATAAGAGATATTTTTGTAAGTCCTCTGCAAGTAGGTAGTGATAAGAAACGGGTAGCTGCCAGCAAAGCCAAGAGAAGGGTAAAGGCGCATTCCCCGTCAGCTGTACCTATCTCCGCGCCTCTTTGCCCACAGGCTTGGCGCTGACTGGATTTTTTTGCAGTAACAGTAATAAAAGGAGGTAAAAAATAATGAGGAAAAGTTTAAGGGCATTGATAATACTGGCCGTAGTAGCGGTTTCCGTGGTAACGCTGACGGCAATGGTATCGGCAGCAACCTTGGCCCTCGACTCCAGCTCTGAATTTTTCGGACAGCGAGGTGGAGGAATAAGCGAAGGCTCCACTCACGGCACCCCCGATTTTGGGCATCCTGTTTCTGGCACTGAACATGCAGTCGATTTGTATGGCGAGGGCACAGCAAGTATAACACTGTCTACGGGGGATGTAGTGGAAGAAACATTAGGCCACGAAATGCAATTGGATTTTTTAAACGGCGATACCGAAGTTGAGTTTTACCTACATAGCTGGCTGGAAACTTCTGGAGATTGTCAAAGTTCCGTTAATATTTCAATTACGAACAATCATTGGAATAACACATCATACAGCAACATGGCTGCCAAGACCAATTTATTGGTGGTGGGTAATCCAGGCGAGTCCGTCAAGGTTCACATAAGTTCAGGGGCTGACTCTGATCGAAGTGGTGCTTTTACAACATCAACCAGCATTGGAGCTCCTTTTCCGGATAACTTCAGTATCTGGCTCAACGATGTAAAAGTTTACGACGCTGGCGGGCCTATTATGGACCCAAATGGTCAATTGCTGGACGACTTTGTCGTAAATGCCGTGGCAGGAGACATTGTGTCCATCCGGGCAGCTGTAGATTCCACACTCGGCGGAACTGTTATCGGAACTGATTTTAATAATAACTATGCTGAGACGAGTTTTTACACGCATGTTTCCCTGGAACAAAATCCTGTCCCTATCCCCGGCGCGGTATGGCTGCTGGGCTCAGGGTTGCTGGGCCTTGTGGCGGTGCGGAGAAGGAAAAAACACGGGGAATAAAAGATGAAAGGAGATAAAAGATGAGAAAGATATTTACATTGTTTTTGAGTATAGCGCTGTACTGTCTTTTCACCCCTGGCACTGGCTTAACCGCTACCTACATAGTCGAGGCCCAGAATATAGGGGATGGGTATTATCAGTGGCACAATGGTCCAGGTAAAGAGTGGCGTGGCAGTGACTCATATATAAATGTTTCCTATTATTCCGGTTATGAGGATACAGGTTATTCACAGTATGATCTATCTGGAGCCCCGGATCCATCCCTTATAGACTCCGTTTCATTGAATTTAAATTTATCCCTTAAAGACGTATATTGCTACGGTTTCATCAGATACTTGCCAAATGCTACAGGCGCAAACGGCCATGCCTCGCAAAGATTAAACGGGACTCAGACAGTCGGAACAATCTCCACAGCCTCTGAGATTGGATGGCTGTCATTTGATGTAACTGACCTGATCAAAACAGACCTTGAAAATGGTCTTTCGTGGGCACCGTTCAGTTTTCATGTTTCCCATAGTGGTTATACAGGATATAGGTTCAAAAGCGCCGAGAGCGGTGACGCATCATATCTTGAATTTACTTACACACCCGTCCCCGTCCCCGGTGCGGTCTGGCTTTTAGGCTCGGGGATGATCGGGCTTGCGGTTTTCCGGAGGCGCAGGCAATAGCGCAAAAGCAAACCGGTTAGAAAACTAAAGAGGTAATGGGTAGAGTTGGGTTTCAAAAACCAGCAGCATAAATCTCCGGGGGAGATTGAAAGGGTGGAGGGGTTTGCCTGTTCCCATCGCCCGTTTCAGCGGATTGATAGCCATAGAGGGGAGCGCATCGGCTATCAAGATGGAAGAGGAATAGCTTGACCTGCCCGTTAGGACATACATCGAAAATACGGTTTTAAAAAGGAGGAAAAAAGAAGGATGAAAAAATTTTTAGTGACTTTGATGGTTATTATGTTTGTTGTTGGTGCGGCAAGCTCAGCCTCTACAGCGCTAATTGATGCCGTTTCTGCTTCCGGCAGTGGCACTTATAACAATTCGCCGAATCCTCTATTGATTAATCATGTGATACCTGAAGAAGGGACATGGTGGACATCAAGCACAAATGTTTGGTGGAATGGCACCGATCCAGTGTTCACTATTGACTTGGGATCAATTTACCTGGTGGAAGACGTCGTGGTTTCGGTGGATAATAATGATGACTACGAAGTGGAGTATTCATTGGATAATACCACTTGGACCCACTTGTTCTCCATTGACGACACCTATGGTGACATACCTGAATCACCTGGCGGTATGGATACAATGAGCACGGACTCTTCCGACGGTGAGTATGTTTCTCAGATTGATTTTACACAGGTTCAGGCCAGATACCTTCGAATTTTTTCTACTGATGGAGACAACATGTATGCCGTTGGTGAAGTAGAGGCATATGGGCAGCCTGTACCCATACCCTCTACCATAATGCTTATGGGCACGGGCCTTTTGGGCCTTGTCGGTTACAACCGCAAACGGTTCAGCAAGAAGGGTTCATAAGTACAAAGTTACCTGCCCACGAAAACCCTTTTGTTCTCGAAGTCCCCGGGATTTTTTACCCGGGGATTTTTTTGTCTTCTTTTTTACAGGATCAATTCCAGTGAAATAGCTTCCGGATTTTACCGGCTAAACGGGGTTTAAGGACTGTTTATCTCCGGCTGGAAGGCTCTAAAATGGCTGTTTGCCTCATTCAAAATGTTAAAAAACCCGGTCAATCATGGCGAACCGTGCATCTATTTGTGCTCATCAGATAAACGCCGTTACCACGTCTCATTCTTTTTTTGCCCTTTCTCAATCTTTTCTGCAAGATTCTTTAGCCTTTCTCCTGGCTCCATGTCCAGGCCCTCCTTCAGGGCCCTTACGCACAGGTTGTATGTTTCCATGGCCTTGGCGTCCTTTCCGAGCATCAGATGGCAACGCATTATGGTTAAATAGGCATCTTCATCCAACTGGTTCACATCCAGGCGTTTTTGATTTACTCGGATGCATTTTTCTATTTCCCTTTTGTCCATGTAGATTTCTCCAAGTCTTGACAGGGCCTTGGAAAACATGTTTGTCAATTTTTCCCTGTATCCTGAACACCAGGGAGCATAGAGGTCTTCAAGAAGGAGGTCTTCCCTGTAAAGCTCGATGGCGTTTTCAAGGCAGACGGCTGCTTGGACGGTCTGCCCCTTGCCAAGAAAATCCCTTGCACGTTGTATTTCACGCTTAAAGAGCATGATGTCGAGGGTGGAACCTTCGGGCAGAAAGAGCTGGTACGTCTTGTTCGATGAGATTATGTAACTTGAAGATTTAACAGGGCCTTTGCCCAGCCAGGGTTCAAGCTGCGTTCTTATAGAGCTGATCTCTGCCCAGAGGCTGCCCCTTGCCTTTGAAGGTGTCACATTGGGCCAGAAGGTCTCCATTAGTTGTTCCTGGCTGCATGAAAACGGATAATGCAGACACAGGACCTTGAAGATGTCACAGGCCTGTTTTCTTTTCCATGATGCCTCAGGAACCAGCCGGTTTCCAACCTTCAACTCGAAGGCCCCAAGGAGCCTTATGTGAAGCGGTTCGGGCGGAAGGGTTGAAAGAGCTTCCATGGCCCCTTGAAGCCTGCTTCTTGCCCTTTTGCTGGTTGAGCTCTCGATACTGCTGTTTATGTAGCTTATGCCTTCCTTGAAGCGGGCCTCCTGCCATATCCTTGCTATCGCCAGTTTCTTGTTTACACCGGCCCTGGTAAAGAGCCCAATAAGATGTCTTGCCCCCACAGTGCCCCAGAATACAAACAACTGGGACAGAAAATCTGTCTCAATACCAAGCCTTAATGCCTCCTTGGCAACTGCCGGCCCGTCAATATGGGGGTCTGACAACAGCAGGAATTTAAGGTTCTCCTGTTTCATAAGGAAGATGGCCCTTGAAATGTTGTTTTTGAAGTCCTCGCCCCTCTCCCTTAGTGTTACGGCAAGGTAAAGCTGAAGCCTTGTCTCCCTGTGTTTAACCTTGAATCTTCTTGAAATTTCAATGGCCTCCTGGAGGTACGTGGTAACAAGATGTTGTTCTTGGCCAAGCTTCTTTCTTAAGATGAAGGCCATGTAGGCAGTCATTGCGATTGGAAGGACAAAACCCCTTTCATTTGATAGGTTCCAGGCGGTTTCAAGGTATTGGGCAATCCTTGAGGAATCCCTTTCAAGGCTTGCCTTTGCAAGAAGCACTATAACTTGGGCCCAGAGAGTAGGATCGCAAGAGGCCTCCCTTTGGGCCCTTTTGCAAGCAGTTTCAGCCCCTTCCTTTTCCCCTAGTTTCGAAAGTAGCAGTGCCTTAAAGGCCAGGCTTACGGCCAGGGTTGATTTGTTCCCAGACTCCGAGACCTCCACTGCCTTTGAAAACCAGTCAAGGGCCAGGGAAAGTTGGTTCTGTTCATACTTTACAACTCCTTTAAAAAGAAGTATCCAACTGAGCCGGTTTCTTGGATCCTTCTGGGTGAAAATGGAAATAGCATGATCCAGCAGCCGTTCGCTCTCTTTGAACTCTCCTCGTTCAAGGTTGAAAAAGACCGCCTTTGGAGCCAGAAGATAGCAGCGATCCTCAACGCGAAGCGGCAGTATCTTCGTGTCACAAAGGCGGGTGATTTTCTTCCACAGCCTTTCGCACCTGTCAAAAAGGCAGAGCTGATGACATGCTATGGCCTCAAAAAGCATTGCCTCTACTTTGTACCTGTTCATGAAACCGGTTTTATTGCCTATTTCCCTGGCAAGTTCGGCTGCCGATAGCGTCCTGCCAAGGAGTAAAAGCACTTCGCAAAGCCGGCAGGCTACAAGGCACCAGGACTTTGAGCCCTTTTTTAACTCCTTTGTGGCCTTTCTCAGCATGGCCTCGGCCCTGTCAAAGTCACCTGAATAAAGTGCAAGATCCGCCTTCTGGATAAGGAGTAAGGGATTTTTTCGAAAATAATCCTGTGGTAAAGAGTCAAGGACATACAGCAAATCTTTTGCCTTGCCTCCGATTTTGGGACTAATTTCTGCAATCAATCTTTGACATTCTTTCGGCTTTCCTGCTCGTGCAAAGTGTCTTATGGCCCTCAAATGCTCCCCTTGGTCCTCAAGGATCCTGGCCGCCTTTTCATGGAGAAAACAGACTTCAGACTCCTTAAACTCTTTGTTGCCCCTGTCTTTCAAAAAATCCACCAAGAGCCTTGAGGGATAAAGTGTCCTTTTTCCTTCCCTGGATATTGATGTCTTGAAAAAAGGCAAAAATGAAAAAATCTCGGGCTCTATTTTCCCTGCTCTTGTTCTATAAACTTCCTCAAGAAAAGAAATATCCAGGGAGCCTGTAAGACCTGCAAGAAAAAGCGCCTTTTTATCCTTTTGGTGTAATCTTGACCAAAACTCGGTTTCCACGTATTCGAAAAGAAGGGTATTGGAAAATTGGGAAATGCAGTAGGGTTCGGAAGAGTTGTGAACAGCCAGGCAAAACAAGGAAAGGCCCGCCGGCCATCCTGAAAAGTAGTCAAAAAGTTCATCCGATTTCCTGGCTGTTATCCCAGGGAGCTTTCTCTTCAAAAAAGAGCGTGTTTCCCCCTTGTCAAAACAAAGTTCTTTTTCCTGGATATCCAAAAGCCTTCCTTCAAGGCGCGCTCTTGCAAAGGAGGGAATCTCAAGGTTGGTCCTTGATACGAATATGAACACAAAAAGGTGAGAAAAGCGTTGGAGACAAGAGGCCAGGATGTCGAACATGGCCCTATTTCCTGAAACCTCCTGGCAATTTTCAAACATGAGTATGCCTGGCGCAAGGTCTGTTGGGAGTAAAGCCGGGAAAAGGGCTCCCTTGTCCTGTTTCATGGTTTCCTTTGACAAATGATGGATTTCCCAATCAAGGGAGACATCTTTAAAAAGGCCTTGGCATCTTTCTTTGAACAAGGCCTCGAAGGTCTTCGAATCAGACCCGAGGGCTCCAAAGTCAAAAAGAAGTTCAATCTCGCCCATCCTTTCGCAAATTTGCTGCGCAAGGATGCTTTTACCAGTACCAGGGCCGCCCCTTATGAAGATAATTGTTCCCGGGCTAAGGTTTCCGCAAAGGGTATTTAGGAGTTTTTCTCGAGGGATAAAGATGGCGGCCTCCAAAATGGGGCTTGGGGCTTTCCCCTGCTTTTACAGGTTGTAAATTAGCCTATGCATAATTTTATAAAAAATTATCCATGTTTTTGTGATAAAATCAAGACTAAGTGGTGTCAGGCTGGAAAATTTTTTTGACAAAATATAGCTATATGGCTATATAGTTAAACATGATTGACGGTCAGATAGTACAAAAACTAAGCAGGCGGCTTAAGGCAATATCCGATCCAACCAGGATAAAAATCCTAGTCCTTCTTTATGTCAGACCATGCTGCGTCTGCGAGCTTGCCGCAGTGTTATCGCTTTCACAGCCAACCGTCTCCAGGCACCTCAAACAGCTGGAAGTGGAGGGCTTTGTGGTTGGAAAAAGGGAAAAGACATGGATCATCTACCGCCTGAGTCCAGAAAGAAAGTGCTGCCAGAATCTTCTTGAAATCGTAATCCAAAGGGCCATGGAAGATAGAGAGATCACCAGGCTTACAGAAAAACTTGAGTCCATTAGCAGGGAAAACATAACCAGGGCCCTTTTTGAAACACGGGCAGGGGGTGCAGCATGAAAAGGGTCTTGTTTCTTTGCACTGAAAACGCATGCAGGAGCCAGATGGCAGAGGCCATAACCAACAGGCTCCTTTCTGGAAGGGTTGAGGCATATTCGGCAGGGACAAGTCCTTCTGAGGTAAATCCCTTTGCATTGGAAAGCCTCAAGGAGATTGGCATCGACATTTCCGGTGCAAGATCAAAGCATGTAGACGAGTTTAAGGGTCGTAATTTCGATCTGGTAATTACCCTTTGTGGCGGGGCAAGGGAGGCCTGCCCCTTTTGGCCAGGGCAGGGAAAAAGCATCCACTTTGGCCTTGATGACCCTGCTATGGCCAAGGGAACCAAGGAAGAGATCCTTTCAAGCTTTAATGCGGTACGGGACAGGATGATAAACGAACTTGTTCCCCTTTTGAAAAAAGAGCTTGGAGTTGAAGGCGACTGAAAATGCTAAAGTTATTCACAATTCTTGCAGACATAGTGACCTATAACTGGTTTGGCCTTGCCAGGGGCAAACACCTTACAGAGGCGGTCCATTTTTTTGTTGAAGACACCACTAAGATTTTCTTCTTGCTGATTACCATAATTTTCGTGGTGGCCGTTGTAAGGAGTTTTTTCCCGCCTGAGCGTACCAGGCGCTTTCTTGCCGGTAAGAACCTCTTTGTTGCCCACGTGCTTGCAGCCCTTCTTGGCGTGGTCACACCCTTTTGTTCCTGCTCGGCCTGCCCGCTATTCATAGGTTTTGTGGAGGCAGGCATCCCCCTTGGGGTCACCTTCAGTTTTCTCATCTCCTCCCCAATGGTCAATGAGGTGGCCCTGGTGTTGCTCTTTGGCCTTTTTGGCTGGGAGATAGCGGCCATTTACCTTTTTACGGGCCTCATTGTGGCCATAGTGGCCGGAATTATAATTGGAAGGCTTAACATGGAAAGGTACGTTGCAGATTATGTCTGGGAAATCAGGATGGGGGAGGCAGAAATCCCAACCATGACCTGGCGTGAAAGATTCCAGTATGCAAAGGGCTACGTAAAGGAGATAATCTCCAAGATATGGATTTACGTTCTTGGCGGTATCGCAGTGGGGGCCCTTGTTCACGGCTACGTTCCCCAGGATTTTCTCTTAAAATATGCCGGGCCAAATAATCCCCTTGCAGTGCCAATAGCCGTTATTCTCGGTGTTCCCCTGTACAGTAATGCCGCAGGGGTGATCCCCATAGTCCAGGCCCTCATGGCAAAGGGGCTTCCCCTTGGTACCACCCTGGCCTTTATGATGGCAGTGACCGCCCTTTCCTTTCCGGAGATGGTCATCCTGAGCCAGGTCTTAAAGAGGGAGCTCATCATGACCTTTGTTGGGATCGTGTCAATGAGCATCATAATTGTGGGATACATCTTTAACTTCTTGATATAAAAAGGTTTTGTGGGGCATGAAATGAAAGATTACAAACTTATTTGCTACTGCTTCGGATACACCAAGGAGGACATAGTTAATGATATGAGGGCGCACCTTGGCCGCTCCACGATCCTTGAGCGCATAATGGCTGAGAAAAAGGCGGGTAATTGCAGGTGTAAGGAGACAAACCCGAAGGGCAGGTGATGTCTTTCTGATGTCCGCCGTGTTGTGGACTCCTGTAAGGCGTAATACATTGCGTCTGTCTTGGAGTTGGCAGTGCAAGTACGGACTTTGTTGGCGTTTTCACCTTGCATTCGAAAATAACTTACGACCAAAGGAAAGTGGTTAACAACAGAGGCAAAAAAAGAGACCATTAACAGGTAGGCATTTGTTTATGATCAAGGCCCAGGGAACCTGAAAAAGCCCAGCATGTCTTTGATTTGTGTGATGGGTGGGCATTTTCTTTAGATAACAATGCAGACGTTGGTCAAAAGAGGGCATCTTTAAGAGAGGTTTCATAATGTATTTTCCAGCTGCACAAATAGACGTAAATCCCCTGGTACCGCCTCTTGTGGCCTTTGTGATTTCCTTTTTTACATCAATGGGCGGGGTTTCTGGGGCCTTTCTCCTTCTTCCCTTCCAGATGAGTGTTCTTGGCTTTACAAGCCCCTCTGTGAGCGCCACAAACCAGCTTTTCAACATTGTTGCCATTCCAAGTGGCGTTTACCGCTACGTCAAGGAAGGAAGAATGGTCTGGCCCCTAACCTGGGTGGTTATTATAGGGACCCTTCCGGGCGTTCTCATAGGAGCAATAGTGCGGGTCAAGTACCTGCCCGATCCCAAAAATTTCAAGTTCTTTGTGGGCCTTGTGCTCCTGTACATTGGCTTTCGCATGCTACAGGACATTTTTTCAAAAAAGGCGGGAAAGAAAAAGCAGATGAGCGCAGAAGACGAGTTCCAGAAGTTAGTTAAGGGCTTTAAAAGCCGGCAGGAAAAGGAGGGGCTGCCCACCATACAGGTGAGAGAGTTTTCCCTTTCCCGGATATCCTACGACTTCTACGGCAGAAACTTCACGGTAAACACCTTCTGGATATTCATCTTAAGTGCCGTGGTGGGAGTGATAGGCGGGGTCTACGGCATAGGCGGAGGCTCCATAATCGCCCCGTTTTTCATAAGCTTTTTCGGCCTTCCAGTTTACACCGTTGCAGGAGCGGCCCTTATGGGAACCTTCGTTACCTCTGTTGCCGGGGTTGCCTTTTACCAGGCCATTGCCCCCTTTTACCCTCAAATGGCAGTGGCCCCAGACTGGCTACTAGGAATCCTCTTTGGCATAGGGGGAACCGCAGGCATGTATCTTGGCGCAAGGGCCCAAAAGTTCATGCCTGCAAGGATGATAAAGGTGATACTTGCAGCGTGCATCTTTTTCGTGGCAGGAAAGTACATCCTGAATTTCTTCAGGTAAGCTCGTTGGTTTTGATTGGTAATTCATTGATAATAAAAAATATTTTAAGGAGGAAAGGTAAATGAAGATCGAGATTCTTGGTCCGGGTTGTCCCAGGTGTCAGAGTCTAGAGGCAAATGCAAAACAGGCAGTAAAGGAGCTTGGTATAGACGCTCAGGTTATAAAGGTGACAGAAATGGGCAAGATTATGTCCTATGGCGTGATGTCAACTCCTGGCATCGTTGTGGACGGAAAGGTCAAGGGCTCTGGAAAGCTCTTTAGTGTGGATGAGATAAAGCAGATGCTTCAGGGCTAAAGAGGCCCTTTTGAAGTCGAAAAATGCAAAGAGACAGGTGGCATTTTGATGCATGAGCCTTGTTTTTCCTTTAAAGACAAGTCCATTTTCCTTGAGGAAGGTGAGGGGATATAAATGGAAACGGACAAGAGTTCCCAAAAGGGCGCAAAAACTTTTATTCTATTCATTTTCCTTGTTTTCTCTTTTCTTTTTCTCTTTTTGGCCGCTTTTTCTCCTGTGTTCTGCCTTGCGGCATCAAAGGCAGATAAAATCCATCACGGCCATGAGGCTGTCCAATTATATGCGGCCTTGACCCTTCACGATGCCTTGGGGATTGCCCTAAAGAAGAGCCCCCTTCTTGCCTCAAAGAAAAACGAGCTTTCTGCCTCAAGCGAAGGCGTAAAAGAGGCAAGGGGAGAGCTTCTTCCAAGGTTTGATGCCTATAGCTCCTACGAACGGCTGAGTGACCCGCAGGTGGTTGTGCCCATAAAGGCCTTTGGAGCCAAGCCCCCGACCTTTAGCAGGGACCAGTACCGGACTGGAGTAACAGTGAAGATCCCTATATTTGAGGGAGGAAGGCTCTGGACGAACCTGGGCCTTGCAAGGCTAAGGGAGGAGGTCTCCAGAAAGGAGGTCTCCTTCACCACCCAGGAGCTCATATACAACGTTACAAACGTGTTCAACGAGATACTTTTCTTGAAGAGTCTTGAAAAGGCCCAGAAAGAGACCCTGGGAGCCCTTAAGAAGCTCAGGAAGGACGCCAAGACAAGGTTTTCAGTTGGAAGGATAGCGCCTGTTGATCTCATGCGGATCGATGCCCAGGTTGCCCAGCAGGAGCATGATCTTGTGGCAACTATCCAGGAGCGCAAAAGGGCCATGGAGCTTCTGGCGCAGCTCATGGGTGTTGAGCCCTGGAGGCTCGGGGAGGTCAAGGGTGTTCTCAGGGAGCCTGATTTTAAGGGCCTTGAAAGCCAGACAGAGACCATCTCAAAACTAATTCAGGAGCGGCCTGACATAGAAAAGGCAAAGGAAGAGATGCTCCTTGCCAAAAAGACCATAAGGCTTGAAAAGGGTCTTCATCTTCCCTTTGTTGATTTTGTGGGAGACTACGGAAGACATGCAGGAAGCGGATTTGAAGGCGACGAGGAGGTCTGGAGCGCAGGCGTCAAGGTGGGCCTTAACATCTTTAGTGGAGGGGTAATTTCAGCAAGGGTGAAACAGGCTGAGGAGCGCTACCTTGCAGCAAGAAACCGGTATGAACACCTGCGCCTTACTGCCATAAGGCAGGCCCTTAACGCCATCTCTAAAATTCGCGAGGCAAGACAGAGGCTTTCTGCCGCAAGGCTTTCCCTTAAAAGCGCCAGGGAGTCATTCAGGATAGAAAAGCTCAAGTACGAGACAGGGGCAGGAAGCGTGACAGACAGCCTCCTTTCGCAGGCAGTCTGGTTTCAGGCAGAAGCCAACGTTCACAAGGCCCTCTATGACCTTTTACATGCGGAAATGGATTACAAGTTTGCTACCGGGAGGGTGAAATATGAAGACAGATAAGGGGCTTATGA
>JALWYS010000181.1:11570-11754 GCA_027003115.1 Deltaproteobacteria bacterium
TGGTGCTTCTTCTTTTTGTGGCAGGAGGCGTACTTATCATAAAGAAGAAGAGGCAGCAGCTAAAAAATACTCCCCTTCCTGAAAGGGCACCAGTTTCCGTGGAGGTTGCAAGGCCAAGGGCGGGCGTTTTTCCAATAACCAGGAGATACCTTGGGACCATAAGGGCAAAGGTGACCTCAAGCAT
>JALWYS010000182.1 GCA_027003115.1 Deltaproteobacteria bacterium
GGAGAGCCTGGTCCAGAGGGTCCGCAGGGTCCGCCAGGTCCTGAAGGCCCACCGGGTCCCAAGGGAGATAAGGGTGAGCCTGGACCTCAAGGCCCACCGGGTCCGGAAGGACCTCCTGGGCCAAAGGGTGACAAGGGAGAACCTGGTCCACAGGGGCCTCCAGGGCCAGAAGGACCAAGGGGCCCAAGGGGTCCGAGGGGACCGAAAGGCACATCGGCCACCAAGTCTTCAAAGTCCAAGACCAAGAAGAAGTAACTAAAAAGCAACCAGGCGGGCAATTCCTGGAAGATCATCCGGGACTGCCCGCTTTTTTAATTTTTTATGGATTTGACATCCTAGATTTCTATTTTTACCCCCACTGAGGCGTAAAAAAAGCGCTCTCCAAGTTTTGATGCAAGACGGGCGGAGTTTAAAAGCCCAGTGCAGTGTGATGCCCCCAGTCTTTTAATCCCAAAGGCCTCAAGTTCCTTAATGGTCTGATTAAACTGGGTTTCTTCTGCAAAGCCCAGATGGGTCCCTCCAATGACGGTATGTATCTTTTTCCCAGGAAGGTTTTTCTGAACATGGCTAAGGATGTTTATGAGCCCTGCGTGTGCGCATCCAAGCACAACAACCAGTCCCAAAGGGGTGTCAATTACAAGTGACAGGTCATCTCTCAAGGGGTCCTGGACGCGGGTTATCTTCCCGTTTTCTTCTATCTCTATCTCCATGTGGGGATCTGGTTTTTCAAAATCTGTTATCCTTGGTACCTCCCCTGTTATATAGACGCCAGGCACTATTTCAGTGAATTCTGAATAGAAGCGAAAACGGCATCCAAGGGATTCAAGAAATGGCCTCCTATGAATCATGCCGATGAACCTGTGATCCCCATCCTTTACCCAGTAGCGCGGAAGGAACACGTCTTGGTGGCACAATACCTGTAGATTGGCGTTAAGGCCTGCAACCTGGGGAATGCCAGATGCATGATCATAATGGCCGTGGCTTAGGACCAGCATATCCAGACCGGCCAGATCCTTACCAAGTCTCATACTGTTGTTTAAGATGCCAATGCCCTGCCCCGTGTCAAAGAGAATCTTTCTCCCCCTCATTTCAATGAGTATGGACCAGCCATGCTCACCAATGAGTCCAAAGGGGCCTGCCACACTGTTTTCACAAAGTACTGTAAGCTGCACCGGGGAGTCTTTCATCTATTATCCCTCCTTCCTTATATGGCGCATCTCAAAGCCCTTTACCAGGACATAGGCCATTAGAGCGAAGACAAAGACCACAAGGTACATCCAGGCAAGGCTTTGAAGGGTTTCTATGACAGTTCTGTAAATCTCCAGGGTCCACCTTTCCGCATTCAGGGTAAGGACCCTTTGATTCTTGTAAGGTGCGTTTATGTAGCGTTCCAACTGGTAGATTCTAACTCCCCCGGATACGCCCACCACTAGACCCGCAAAGGTGATGTATCTTTCCCACACGGAGCTTACCGGGTCCTGAATGATGCGTCTAAAGATGGTGGAGACCGGGCTCTTGAAGGATCTGACGACAATAAAGGAAACTGCCGCAGCAAGGAGGAAGGTTACAGCAAGGAGGGCGAAAAACATTACATGGAATCCTCATTAATCCTCTGATTCATCACTACTTCCAGAATCACATTTCTTTTTCCGCCTTTTCGCCCTCTCCTTTTCCTTTTCCATGAAGTGGATCATGCAGGCATTCCTGTGGCTGCAAAAGTCCCTGGGGTGCAGGCACCCTTTACTTGCATCGGTTTGGCGGTTATCCTTTGCACAATAATAATCCATTTGAGGACGACCTCGCTGCTTAAATTGGTTTGATTCCATTTAGTAACTTGAAAACCATGTTGTCAAGGAGGAAGAGTTGAAACCCAAGGAGAGAATGGCAATACCTCGGCAGAAGCCAAAAGAGCTTTCAGTGGAGGAAAGGATAACAAATTTCAACGAGATTGTGTCCGGTTTTGATGACAAGACTGCCAAACTCGAGGCTGAGCGGTGCCTGCAGTGCAAAAAACCAGGCTGCATCCAGGGGTGCCCGCTTCACAACGATATCCCTGCCTTTATTAGGCTTTTGAGGGAGGACAAGATAGAGGATGCCTACTGGACAATCAGGAAGACGAGTTCCTTGCCGGCTGTCTGTTCAAGGGTATGCCCCCAGGAGTTTCAGTGTGAAGGCAGTTGCATAAGGGGCAAGAAGGGTGAGCCCGTAGCAATTGGCCTTTTAGAGCGTTACGTGGTGGACTGGATGGTGGATCACAACAAGAATCTCATGGAGCCTTGTGCTCTACCCACCGGTCAGAAGGTGGCAATCGTCGGTTCAGGGCCTGCAGGCATGACCGTTGCCTACAACCTTGCCCACAAGGGCATAAAATGCACCATCTACGACAACCTGCCCGTACTGGGTGGTATGCTTTCGGTTGGTATTCCGCCATTCAGGCTTCCTCGAGATATTGTTAAGGCAGAGTTTGATGCGCTTAAAAGCTGTGGTGTGGACATCATTGACGAGGTCACCATTGGAAAGGACAAGACCCTTCAGGATTTAAAGGACGAGGGTTACGGTGCAATATTTGTGGGAGTTGGCGCCCACGAGAGCAGGAAGCTAAATATCCCTGGGGAAGACCTTGAGGGTGTGCTTCATGGTGTCGACTACCTTCGCGACATAAACCTTGGAAAGGACGTAGACCTGGGCCAGAGGGTAGTGGTTGTTGGAGGTGGAAACGTTGCCATAGATGTTGCAAGGACTGCCTTGAGGCTTGGTTCCAAGGACGTTTTCATCCTCTATCGCAGGACAAGAAAGGAGATGCCTGCCTCTGAGGCCGAAATTCACCACATGGAGGAAGAGGGTGTACGGGTGGAGTTTCTGGCGTCCCCTGTTGCAATCCACGGTGAAAAGGGCAGGCTCAGAAAGATAGAGTGTGTAAGGATGGAGCTTGGTGAACCCGACGAGTCTGGCAGGAGAAGGCCTGTTCCCATTGATGGTTCAAATTTTTTCATTGAGGCGGACGCGGTGGTTGCTGCAATAAGCCAGCGGGTGGATCCTACTGTGGCCCAGGGAATTGACATAAAACGCACACCTTGGGGCACCTTTGACGTAAACCCAGAGACCCTTCAGACATCGGTTCCATGGATTTTTGCAGGTGGCGACGATGTCCTTGGCCCCCAGACCGTTGCAAAGGCGGCCTATCACGGAAGGGTTGCATCCGAGTCCATTGTGAAATTCCTTAACGGCGAACTTTAAATGCGTTTTTCATCCGCAGGGGCTTGATTCCCCTGCGGAAGGCCTTTCTTGATGCATGAATCAAAAGAACCCCTTGAAAATTCCCCTCACTCCCATGAAAAGCATTCAAAGGGGCTTGACACCTTAACCCTTTTTGAAGGCCTGGACCCTGAAACTGCAAGGCTTTACTCCCTGGTCCTTACCTCAAGACACATCCCCCACTTGTTGGAAAAGCAGAGGGATGGAACCTTTTCCATCCTTGTAGACCAGTCCGAGACAAAGCGGGCCATGAAAGAGATCGAGCTTTACAACAGGGAAAACCGGGATTTTTCCCATGAGAAGGACCATCAGAGCAGAGAATTCAAGAATATAAAACCCTCCCTTTTATCTGTGGTTTTCATGGCATGTTTTCTGTCTTTGACCTTCAGATATGAAGTCAGGGATTTTCTTCTTGAGGTGGGGGCGGCAGACTCATCCCGCATAATTCAGGGTGAGATTTGGCGCACGGTCACGGCCCTGTTCCTCCATTCTGACCCGTCCCACTTTTTCAGCAATGTCTTCATGGGTGGCCTGTTCTTTGTCATTCTTTTTGAGGAGACAGGGGTGGGAATGGGCTGGTTCCTGGTAATTATTGGTGGTGCAGCAGGTAACTATCTTAATGCCATGATGTACGGTTACGGGCATGTCTCCATAGGGCTATCTACATCAATATTTTCAAGCATAGGAACCTACTGCTCAATAAGGGCCATGGAACACGGTTTTTCAGGGCTTGGGGAGGGTGTCAAGGTCCTTCTTTCAGGTCTTGCCCTTCTTGGAATCCTGGGGACAGGGCAGGGCAGGGTGGACATCTTAGCCCATTTTTATGGCTTTTTATGCGGACTCTTGCTGGGAGGCCTTGTGGTGCTCTTTAGGCACCTTATTCCCTGGAATCTTTCCAAAAAGGATATCCTTTTTGCAGCCCTCACAGTTATTTTAGTTTCTGCCTCCTGGGTCCTTGCCATAACCAAGGGTGGTATGCCCTAGGAAAAGACGACTTTAAAAAATGTGAGTGCCCAAAAGGTCTTGCCCTTAGATGAATGGCTTTTTGTGTAAAATGTCCCAGGAATGAGGTAAGATGTCAACATATCCTTAAGAAGGGATAATCGTCATGGAAACTATTTTTGACATCCTGAAACAGACGAAAAAGGATAATTGCGGAAAATGCGGCTATCCAACATGCATGGCCTATGCTGCTGCTGTTCACACCGGGGCCTGTTCCAAGGCTGCCTGCCCCTTCGTTGAGGCAGAAGGTGAGGAGAGGCGCACCCCCCTTCAGGACCCAGAAACTGCCCTTGCAAAGGAGCTAAAAGAAAAGGTGAAGAGCGTTGACCTTGAAGAACGGGCCCATGGTCTGGACGGAGAGGTGGTTGAAACGGATTTTGGAAGGGCGCTTCGTATAAAGTACCTTGGCAGGGACGTTTTCATAAGCCCTGAGCGGGTGTTTTCAGAAGATGGCTCAGAGCTTGAAACCAGGGATCAGATACTCCTTTACAATTACCTCTTTTTTGGTGGAAAGGGAGAGCTCAGCGGAAAGTGGGTAGGACTTGAGTCCTTTCCAAATTCCATCTCCAAGGTTGTGACACTAAAGCGCTATACAGAGGAAAAGATAGCCCGCCACTTTGCAGGGCGCGAAGAGGAGTTCCTTGAGCAGTGCAAAAGGCTTGGGGCAAAAGAGGTGGAGGATTGCCAGGCAGACGCCTGTGTAGTGGTCTTTGTTCTACCAAAGGTGCCAATCCAGCTAAACTTCTGGGACGAGGACAGGGAAGACAACTTTCCTGCAGAGGTAAAGGCCCTTTTTGACAGTAGGGCCCTTGACTTCCTTGACATTGAATCCCTTATCTTTGCCGCTGAAAGGCTTGCAGAGACAATTATCGGGCAGTGAGCCTTGAAAGGGCCTGCCGCATGGCCTTGGGAAACCTGCAAAGAAGCCTGTTTCCTTCAAGGGCAAGGGCAGTACCAAGGTGGTGTTTCTTGAATTTTACCATTACATAACCTGGAACATCCACACTTTCAGAAAGGGTTGGAAGTGATATTTCTCCCTCGGTGCAGAGGCTGGTTATGGTCTCAAGGTCAAGTTCAAGAACGTTTCTTCTTGCCTCCCTACCAAAGCGCTGGATGAAAACCGTTGTAGGCTTTAGAAAACCTGCCACGTTTCTTACAAAGGGAAGGCCACATCTTACAAACGCACCCTCAGGCCACTTAATTTCAAATGGCTGCCGTCGAAAAAGGAACGCCTGCCTGGAGAAGGCAAACATGTCAAAATCTTGAAAAATTTTCCTGGAAATTTCAAACCTTTCCTCAAAAAAGCCGGCAAGGATGTCTCTCTGATCATCACTTAACAATCTTGGCAACGAAGAATCCCACTGAGTCGATCTTGTGGGGGTAAAAACGTCCAGCAAGTCTGATCTGTTCATGGTATCTTTTTTCCTTAAAACTTGTGATTCCAGGTTCGTGTTCCACAGGAAGGTCCAGAGGGGCCAGGGAGGCGCGCCTTTTATTCAAAAGAAACTCGATTACCTCCTCGTTTTCCTCCACGTTTAGCGTGCACGTGGAATAGACCAGGATGCCTCCGGGCCGTAGCATGTCAAAGGCATGTTTTATCAGGGCCTTTTGTATTGCAGAGAGGTTGGTCTTACCCTTTACCATGTGTTTTACCTGGCCTGTATTCGGGTCGATCCTGTACTTGCCCTGGCCGCTGCATGGCGCATCCACCAGGACCTTGTGAAAGGAGTAGGGCAGGAGGAGATGCTCGCCCCTTCCCTGGGTGACAAGGGTGTTGGTGATCCCGAGCCTTTTGACATTTGAAAGAAGGGAGGTGATCCTTCCGCGTTTTCGGTCATTTGCCACCAGAAAGCCTCTGTCCTGCATCTTTTGTGAGATGTAGGTGGCCTTACCCCCTGGGGCGGCACAAAGGTCAAGGACGGTTTCTCCGGGCTTGGGATCAAGGGCAAGTACTGGCAGACAGGAAGAAATGGCCTGGGGGTAGATGTATCCAAGGAAGTAGCTGAGTAGCGGCCTTTGGTGGTCATGGTACAGGACCTTTACCACCTCATCTATTGGAGTTTCCTCAAAATCTACCCCTTCATCCTTGAGAAAGGCCTTGGCCTTTTCCAGGTTTGTTTTAAGGGTATTGATCCTGAAGTAAACGGGTAGGGGTTTTTGGAGGTGTTCCAGGAGTTCTTGGAAGCCCGGAATCAGATCCCTGTATTCTTCCAGCGTCTTTAAAAATGGCTGCATCAGCAGACGCAAAATCGGTTAAAAGATGGCAAGCCTGCTATTTTTTGGACCTTTTGGTTTTCTTGACCGGTCTCTTCTTTTTTTTCTTTTGTGTTTCAGGACAGGGGACCTCAAGGATGCCGTTTAAGAAGAAATGGCTGATTTGCTTTGCTGCTGTTTTTACACCATATTTCTTCCTGGGAGACAGGACCCAGAACCTGGACATTTCATCCAGGGCGCCAAAAAAGGCCCTTTTGAAAATGCCAGGCATAACATCTTTTCTGAAAAGCCCCTTTTCCTGGCCCTCTTTAACTATGGTAGAGATGATTTGAAGGTATTCAGCAAACTTTCTGTTCCTGTATTCCTTCATGAATTTGCTACTCTGGCGAAGCTCAACCTGTATGATCTCCGCCAGGTCCTTGTTTTTTTCCACAAGGCTCAGGTGCTGAAGCGCAAATATCTCAAGTTTTTCGCAGGGGTTATCGATCTTGGAAAGTTCTTGCTTGACACTGGCAATGATCTTGCCCATTTCCTCTTCGAATATGGTTATAAGGATGTCGTACTTGTTGTTGAAATAGAGATAGATGGTGCCGTCTGCAACATTTGCCTCCTTGGCTATCTCGGCAATCCGTGAATTAAAGAACCCATTTCTTGCAAAGACCTTTATGGCAGCCTGGATTATTCTGCCGTGTTTATCTGCTACCTTCATAAAGTAAGTTCTCTCTCTGCTTGCGTGATTAGTAAGGGGCTTGAGATAAAGGCCACTTGAAATTCAAAATTTTATTATACACCCAAATCTCCAATAAATGAATGTGTGTTCATTCAGATATTATATTTATAAGTATGTTGTCAAGGGAAAAAAATCACACAATTTTACCTATAGTTAAATTTTAATTTTTTGAATTTTAATTTTTAGATGTAATTATTTTCTAAGGTAAGAAGATCAAGATTCTCCATGTTTTTCCAAAAATCGCTTTAAACTTTTCTACAAGCAGTCGATAAGGAGAATGACTAGGCCAGTTTAAAAAAAGCAGGAGGAAAGCAATGAAATTCTCTTTTGGCAGTATCCAGGGGAAGATAATTATGGTGATGATCTCTCTCTTGTTAATAAATGTCGTCACCGTTGCAGCCACGTTTTACAAACTCTCCCAGCAGGAAAGGGATGGGCTTTACATTGACGTGGCAGGGCGCCAGCGCATGTTCACCCAGAAGATGACAAAGGAGGCATATCTTTACGCCCTTACAAAGGATAAGAAGTGGAGAGACGAGCTTTCAAAGACAGAGGCCCTTTTTCAAAAAAGCCTCCTGGCCCTTAGAAATGGGGATAAAAAACTTGGTCTGGCACCAACAACCAATGGAAAGGTCCTTTCCGAGCTTGATAAGCTTGAGGCTGCTTGGAAGGACTTTATGGCCCAGGTTGACCAGGTGGTTAAGTCAGAGCTTGGCTCAGGAAGCAGCAATAACGCCCTTGATTACCTGTCAAAGTACAATATACCCCTTCTTAAACAGGCAAATGTGGTTACCCAGGCCTACAAAAAGATGACCATGAATTCCATCAAGGAGCTTAAGGAGGTGGAGCTTCTACTTCTTGCAGCAGGGGTATGTCTGTTCTTTTTCTCAGTCTGGTTTATTCACGTACATGTGTTGAGGCCACTTGGTAAGCTTTTCCCTATGATAGAGAGCATTGCCAGTGGGGATCTAAAGGCCAGGGTGAACATCAAGGTAAAGGGCGAACTACAGGAGCTTGGAAATGCCCTTAACCACATGGCTGAAAAGCTCAACAAGATGGTGAAAGACATTCAGAATGATTCCACTGACATCAAGGGCGCTTCGGAAAAACTTGATGATATAAGCCAAAAGGTCTACAGCCGGGCCACTTCCATGAACGAGATTGTCTCTGAGGTAGTTCAGGCAGCAGAGTCTGTTGACGACAGGATAATGTCAGTAACCCGCGCATCCCAGGAACTTACTGAGGCCACAACGGAAATTGCCCAGAGTGTTGCCCATACCGCTTCCATCACCAACGATGCCCAGGAAAAGGCCTATAAGGCCAACGAGGTGATTCAGAGGCTTGGGGAAAGCTCTGATAAGATAGGAAGCATCATCCAGGTGATCAACACCATTGCCGAGCAGACCAATCTCCTGGCACTAAATGCCACCATAGAGGCCGCAAGGGCAGGAGAGGCCGGAAAGGGCTTTGCCGTTGTTGCAAATGAGATCAAGGAGCTTGCGAGACAGACCAGTGAGGCTACAGACGAGATCACAAACATGATCCAGGCCATACAGGAAGAAACAGGCGTTGCAGTAACTTCTGTAGAAGAGATAACAAACATCGTTGGCCAGATAAATGACCTGGCCAACACCATCGCATCTGCTGCAGAGGAGCAGACTGCAACCGTTTCAGAAATAAGCGTCAACATGGAAGAGGCAGAGGTAGAGGTAAGAGGCGTAAAGGATAAAAGCACCGGAACCGCAGACCTTGCAGGCTCAGTCCAGGCAGTTGCAGAGGAGACTGCAACCTACTCCAGGAAGCTAAACAGCCTTGCAAACAGTCTGGAAGACATGATGAAAAGCTTTAAGACAGCCTGATGGTTAAGTAAACGCAAAACAGAAACAAAAAGGGGGAGCCAGCCAGCTCCCCCTTTTTGTTTTATTGTTGGTTGGTGAAAGTTACCCGGCGGATTTTGGCCTGAAGCTCTTGGGAACGATCATGATGAAGCGCTCCTTGGCATTTTTCATAATCTCTTCAACGGCCTTTGTCTCGTCCAGCTGGAAGGTGGAGCGAAGTTCGTCTATGTAAAGGCCGAGAAGCTCCTCTATGTCTTTGATCCCCTCCTTGGAAAGTTTTTCTATCTTTACTATTGCACCCCTTGCAAGGCGTCTTTTAATGGAAGAGACATCAAAGTTAAATTCCGGGTAGAGGCATTGATAGATTACGCCTCCAGTCATTCCTGCACACATCCAGGGGCCAGGGTCCCCAAGAACCACTGCCCGTCCTCCTGTCATGTACTCAAAGGCAAAGCCCTTTAAAAAGGCCTTGTGGGCAATATTTCCTTTGGAGTCATCCACAGGCTCTGTTATGCGCCTTCCAAAGACCACGTCTGCCCCTGAAAAGCGTATGCATGCGCGGGAGTCTGCCATGTTCTGGATGAGGAAGGTACCCTTTATGGCGCCGTAGGCAAAGCTCTTACCGGTTGAGCCGTCAACCCGGTTTCCAAGGTAATTTATGCCCTTGAACACACCGACAACGCCCCCATAGCTACCCTTTACAGTCCCGTCCTGGGCCCCGCCCATGATGCTTGCATCCACTGCAGTGATGTTAAAGGCGCAAAGGCCGTTTCCAGGAACGGATGAAACCAGCCTGAGCCTTGCCTTTTTGTCTGTGGAGATGGTGTAGCGTCTTACTATCTCGCCAGACAGATAGGTGGCCATGGCCCTGTCTGTGCTTTTTACGCCCTGTTCCTTGAACCTCACCACCTTTTTACCCTGCTCAAATTCATCGATTATGAGATCGCTGACGAGCTTGGTAAGGTAGTTAAGGGGAAGCCTGATGCTCTTTTCCTGGTTGATGTCCTTGGGGATGTTCGAAAGATCTGGCTTTGCAAGCACACCTGACGCGTCGAGCCTTTCCTGAAAGCGGTACTGCTCAAGAAGATCGGTTCTTCCTACCAGGGCCTGGAGGTTTTTCTCGCCGATATCTGCAAGTATCTGGCGTACCTCGTCACCCAGGGCTCGAAGAAGCCTTGCCAGGTTTTCTGCCTCGATGTCCACCTTCCTTGGTGAAAAGCCCTTGACACCCCTGGCCTCTGCCTGCTCCTTTGTCTGAAGCTGTGTGGATATGCCCCTTGGGCAGCGATCCAGATGGCACCTATGACAGCTTATGCAACCAACTCCCATGAGTGCCACAGTTCCCATGCCAACCCTGTTGGCGCCAAGAAGTATCATCTTCACGATATCTGCGCCACTTCTGAGCCCTCCATCAGCCCACACCTCCACCTTGTCCCTGAGATTTGACTCACAAAGTGCCCTGTGGGCCTCTGAGACACCAACCTCTATGGGAAGTCCAACGTAGCGTTTAGCATGCTCCCTGGCAGCCCCGGTTCCACCTTCGAAGCCGCTCAGGTTCACAATGTCTGCCCCTGCCTTGGCAATTCCAACGGCAATGGTTCCCACACCACTTGTAACTGGTATCTTGACAGAGACCTTTGCGTAGGGGTTTGCAGTCTTAAGCTCGGTGATTATCTGGGCAAGGTCTTCAATGGAGTAGATGTCATGCTGGTTGGATGGTGAGATGAGAGTTATCCCTGGTTTGCAGTGCCGTGCCCTTGCAACCTGTTCAGAGACCTTCTGGCCAGGAAGGTGGCCTCCCTCTCCCGGCTTTGCCCCCTGGCCAATCTTTATCTCCAGGTAGTCAGCCGAGTTTAAAAGCTCCATATACACGCCAAAGCGGCCAGAGGCTATCTGCTGCCCCCTGTTTTTTCTGTACTTTCCAAGCATGTCCGGGATCTCGCCGCCTTCACCGTTCATGCAGATGATGTTTACCTTTTTTGCCGCCTCTGCGTAGCTTCTGAAGGAATTTTCTCCCTGGGAGCCAAAGCTCATGGCGGCAATAACAATGGGCATGTCATGGTGTCCAATGGAGATGTCAACCTGGTCCATGGTGAGGCGTTTATTTTCCTCTACGAGGACAGGCCTTAGAAGATGCCTTATTCCAATGGGCATTTCCTCGTCTATTTTTGCAAGGCCCTTTGCCATCTCATAGTATCCCTTCTTGCCCTCGGCAGTCTGCCTGAGAATGCGGCCAACCTTGGCGTTTCTGTTGGGCTCTCCGTAAAGGGGCTTCTCTTCTGCCTCATGTGCGCGCTTTATGCGCTCTTTGCCAAGTTCTTCAAGAAGCGTAAAACTGAGGCCTACCTGGTCTGATTTGCAAAAACATGGGACCTTGAAAATCTCCTCGAATTCATTTGTTACGCCAATGCCGGCAAATATCCTGCCGTATCCGCAAAGCTCGTGGATGCCCATGGTGGACATGACCTTTTCCATTCCCTTTTGGAATACATCTATGGTGTTTGAGATGGCATTGGCCTCATCAACCTTTTCACTGGTGAAAGTGGTAACGGTTTGCCACAGCTTATAAGGGTTGAGAGCGTCCGTTCCCATGCCAAGGAGAAACATTATGTCGTGGAGGTTTCTTATGGCTCCTGAGCGTACAATCACGCTGCAGCGCCTGCGAAGGTGTTTTTCTTCAAGTTTCTGGTTGAGATAGGAAACACAAAGTGCTGGGTCCATGAAGGACTTTTCTTCCTTAAAGGCGTTACTGTCATCAAGGAGCAGGAGTACTGCACCGTTTTCTACAGCCTCTATCGCCTCACTGCACATGGCCTCAAGCTGTTTCTTAAGGCCTTCTTCTGGATCAAAAAGCGTCTCGAGAATCTTTACCCTGGAAGGGTCAAGACCCTTTGCAGAAAAATGGGAGAGTATGTCTTCAAGGACAACAGAGCCATGCTTCCTTGCAAGCTCATTTATCCCCTCCCTGGAAATGACACCTTCCAGGCCCTGGTAATCCAGAAGAAGTGGGCAGAGTATCTCAAGGCCTGTTGGGGCCTTTTCCTGTTCAACGAGCAGACACGGCTTGTCTCCAAGGATCACCCTGGTAGTGAAGTGTTCTGCCTCCCGTTCCCTGTCAATTGCAGGATTTGTAACAACGGCCACGTTTTCCTTGAAAAATTCCGATGCATTTGGAAGGGCCTCTGGCATAAGGGCAGCCAAGGGGCCTGTATGGCCCATGGAGCCTATTATGTCTATTCCCTCAAGGGCTACCCTTTTCCTCAGGTCCATGTCGTACTTCTGCCAGCCAAAGGCACCAAGAAGGTTGATGTCCTTCATTTCCTGGCTGGCCTTTTTGGGCTCAAGGCCAAGTTTTTCCAGGGATGCTGAATCCTTGACCTTTACCGAGTCTGCACGTACAAGGCCTTCAAGGAGCTCCATCTTGGTTCTTCTTTGATGCATGAGCTCCTTGATCCTTTCCTGGAACTGCGTGTGCCTGTAAACCTTTGCCCTTTGGCCAAGGTTGGCCTCTATGGCGATCTTTTCACCTGGTGCAAGGGGGATCGGGTCTGTCATGGTGTTCTTTATGTCCACCACTCCCTTTTCAGAAGACAGAAAGTACTCATAGTCGCTTTCTCCGAACCAGAGTGGTCTCAACCCCAGGGCATCAACGCTTCCCATACAGATGTTTGCATACCTTGCAACAACTGCTGCAGGCCCCTGGGCAGAGCTTGGAAAGAACCAGCGGTAAAAATCAAAGACCTTCTGAAGGTCCTCTTCATAGTATTCAACTTCGCTGTGAATGGCTGGAAAGACCATTTCCAGGGCCTCCATGGGGTCAAGCTGGTACATGTTGATGAGGCCTTCGATGATCCTGTTCAGATCCTGGGAATCACTTCCACCTGGTACAGGCTCTATGCCCAAAATGCGGCCGGTGCTCCTAAGCCTTTCTATGGTGTTGATCTCGCCGTTATGGCACAAGATGGAAAAGGGCTGTGCCCTTTCCATGGTTGGAAGCGTGTTTGTGGAGTACCTGCTGTGGCCAAGGCTTATTATGGAGGTGAGATCCCGGTCCATGAGCTCTGGGAATACCCTTGGAAGGAGGTCTGGTGTGCCTCTGAGCTTGTAAACCACGGAATCAGGGCTCAGGGAGGCGATATGGATCTCTGGTATCTCCTTTTCTATCTCCATCTGGATCATGAAAAGGCTTTTTTGTGCCTCCTGTATTGTGGAAAAGTCCAGCATTCCTGCCACTTGCCAGAAAAGGGGCGCTTCTGCCAGTGCCCGGGGCCCGAGTTCCTCATTCCTGGTGTTGCCCTTGACCTCGAGAAGTATGTTTATGGACTCCCTTTTGAATATCTGGCGTATCTTTTCGAGGACGCTCTTTTCATCCTTGACTATGGAGCACGGGAGAAGGAAGTGACCTACAAAGAAGCTTCTGCTGTCGGCAAGGTGTCTGCTGAGGCCTTCCTTTTCAAGCCGTTTTGCCCAGACCTTTCTAGGCAGATCACAGAGGATTCCGCAGCCGTCTCCCTCGCCATCAATGTCACCTGAGCGATGACCCATCTTCTGAAGGGCCTCTATGGTCTTTACAATATTTGCATGGGTGCTTTTGCCTCTTTTGTCCACAAAGGCGATAATTGCGCATGCATCTTTTTCCCTGGGGCAATTATAGTTTTCCATAAGAAGCAAGGTCTCCTTATTTTGTATTTTTTGGCGGTGTCCTGCCTGCTTTTAATCAATTTCGCAGCCCTTAAAAAAGGGGATGAATTTTCATTCAAACAGCAAGGAAACATATACTTTTAGACGATAAATGCCAAGGGGAAATGGAAAAACAAGGAGGTTTTAGACCCTTATTTTGAACTCTATTCACCCAGATACGCTGCTATCACATCTGGATTTTTCTGTATCTGTTCAGGAGGTCCCTCTGCAAGGAGCCTTCCGTAATTTAACACCAGGACCCTTTGGGATATTTCCATTACAAGACTCATGTTGTGCTCTACAAGGAGCACGGTTATTCCTGACTCACATATCCGTTTTATGAGTTGGCAAAGTTCCTGTGTTTCCGTATCGTTGAGGCCGGCAGCAGGTTCATCCATAAGGAGCAGTTTTGGCTTAGATGCCAGGGACCTAGCCACTTCAAGCTTTTTAAGAAGTCCGTAAGGAAGGCCAGCAGCTGGACGATCCTTATACTCAGAAAGG
This sequence comes from Deltaproteobacteria bacterium, assembly GCA_027003115.1. GTDB lineage: Bacteria > Desulfobacterota > Dissulfuribacteria > Dissulfuribacterales > QOAL01 > JAADCZ01. Next base: position 14,221 of record JALWYS010000182.1, read on the forward strand.
CCACAAAAGTGGAGGGCTTCCTCTGCCATGCGCCTTACCTCTTTCTCTTCTTGAATCACAGAGGGAAGCCTCAGGGCAGAGGCCAGAAGTCCCGTTCTGGAACGCAGGTGGCAGCCCACCATAACGTTTTCTATGGCACTCATGTTTAAAAAGACCTGAAGGTTCTGAAACGTGCGGCTTATGCCAAGCCTTGCAATTTTAAAGGGCGGAAGCCCTGTTATTTCCTTATCCTTGAAAAAGATGGAGCCTGCACTTGGTTTGTAGATATTGGTGAGCAGGTTAAAAAGGGTGGTCTTTCCTGCTCCATTTGGCCCGATTATGGAAAAGATGATGTTTTCTGGCACGGAAAAGCTTAGATCCGAGATGGCCTTTAGCCCTCCAAACTGTTTTTCCAGGTTTTTAACCTTTAAAAGGGACATCAGGAGCCAATCCCCCTTTTTGAAAGCATCATGGCTGCCCTGTTTTTTAGTGAAACAAACAGGCCTTCTGGCAGGAATATCATTATTACCATGAGGATCAGGCCAAAGACGAGGACCTCAAAGTCTTCGAACACTATGAGCACCTCTGGCAGTATGGAAAGAATGAATGCGCCCAGGACAGCCCCAAAGGTTGAACCAAGGCCGCCCAGCACCACCATTGTCACTAGTTCAATGGAGAAGAAGAAGCTGAAGGATTCAGGGCTTACAAAATCCTGCTGGTGGGCAAAGAGGCTTCCGGCTAATGCGGCCATGAGCGCGGAAAAGACAAAGATGTGGGACTTGACTTTTGCCGTGTCGATGCCCATCATCTGTGCGGCTATTTCGCTTCCGTGCACTGCAGAAAGGGCGCGACCTGCCCTGGAATCAGCAATGTTAAGTGAAAAGAGTACGCTTAAAAGCATGTAGGAGCAAAGGACGAAGTACCATTTGATGTCCGAATCTATGGCTACGCCAAAGAGGGAAAGGGTGGGAAGGCCGGTTATGCCGTCTGGACCGCCGGTAAGCTCGTCTGCCTGTACAAAAAATATGTGTACAATTATTCCAAGTCCCAGGGTGGCCATGGCCAGATAGTGGCCCTTTAATCTCAGGATTGGACGGGAAAGTACATAGGAAAGACAAATGACAAGGACTGCCCCCAAGATCATTGCAAGCCAAGGGTTAAGGCCATACTTTATGGTGAGAATGGCTGAAGAATATGCTCCAAGGCCAAAAAAGGCGGCATGTCCAAGGGATATTTGACCGGCGTAACCCATGAGCAGGTTGAGGCTTACGGCAAGGGTGATGTTAAGAAAGATGGTAAGTCCAACCACTGTGACGTAGTAATTGTCAGGAAATATAACAGGCAGCAAAAGGCAGACTGCAGCAAAGATTGCAAAGCCGGCTAGCCTTTTCATACCCTTTCTGTTTCTCCCTTACCCAGGATTCCGCTCGGTTTGACGAAAAGCACAAGTAAGATCACGAAAAAGGCAATGGCATCCTTGTAGCCTGAGGAAATAAAGCCTGCGCCAACGGTTTCAACTATTCCAAGGAGAATTCCTCCAAGGACTGCGCCCATGGAGTTTCCCATGCCTCCAAGGATGGCTGCGCAAAATCCCTTAAGCCCAAGCATTACCCCTGCCCCGTAGGACATGAAGGTTATGGGGGTAACGAGAAGCCCGGCCGCTGAACCAAGGGCTGCAGACAGTCCGTAGGCCACAAGGAGCATCTTTTTTACGTCGATCCCCACAAGATAGGCGGCCTTCTTGTTGTACGAACAGGCAAGTATTGCCTTTCCCATTCTGGTTCGGTCGAAAAAGTACTTTACCGCAAGGACCGTTACAGCAGTCCCCATCATGACCCACAGGTTCTGGGGAAGTATGGTTGCATTTCCAATTTTTATAGGATTATTGGATGTGAATGGGGGAAGCCCGTAGATTTCCTTTCCCCAGATCAAAAGGGCTGCTCCTCTAAGGAAGATGGAGGCGCCTATGGTGATTATGATGGTGCTTACCACAGTGGCGTTTTTTGCCGGCTCTATGGCGAATTTTTCAAGGGCAAGGCCAACTCCCGCCGTTATGGCAATGGCAAGAAGTGCAGCAAAGGGATAGGAAAGGCCAGCCTTCATCAAGAAGATGGCGCTCATGGCACCAATCATGACAAACTCGCCCTGGGCGAAGTTTACCACGTCAGATGCGTTGTAAATTATTGAGAAACCAAGGGCCACTAGGGCGTAGATGGAACCTACGGTAAGTCCGCTTATGAGAAACTGTAGAAGCTGGTCCATTCAGTCTGGCCTTCCAGGTTCAATGATACTTCAAGAGCAAAAATTACCCCCGATCAGCAGTCTGAAACGGGGGTAATTGAGCGTTATGTCAATCCTTATTTTAATAGAGCAGTTTCCAGTTTCCGTTTTGTATCTCAATCATCTTGAAGGCGTCGAGGTTCAGGCCTAGGTGGTCGGTGGGGCTCATGTTGAAGATGCCGCCTGTACCAACAAAGCCGTGGGTCTTTTCGATTTCATCCCTAATTTTGGCTCTGTCTATGGTGCCTGCCCTCTTGACCGCCTCCACTGTTATGAACAGGGCGTCATAGGCGTGTCCACCGAAGGTTGAGACCGGGCCATATTTTGCCTCGTATTTCTTCTTGTAAGCAAGAAGGACCTTCTTCTGCGGGTCATCAGCAGGAAGCTGGTCCGCAACGATGAGTGCAGCAGCAGGAAGCCTTATCCCGTTTGCAGCATCTCCTGCAAGCTCAATGAATTTCTTGGAGGCGACTCCGTGGGATTCGTAAACTGGTAGCTTTATTCCAAGTTGCTTAATGTTCTTTGCAACTATGGCAGGGGCCTTGCCGAAGCCGAAGTTTATAATGGCCTGGGCATCGGTTGCCCTTATCTTGGTAAGCTGGGTGGTCATGTCCGTGTCGGCATTGCCATACTTTTCATCAGCTACTATCTCGATGCCATACTTTGGGGCAAGGGCAAGACACTGGGCACGGCCGGACTTGTCAAAACCGCCGTTTCCTGTGATGAGTGCGGCCTTCTTGATTCCACGTTTCTTCATGTCTGCAAATATCTTCTCGGCGGCCATTTTGTCCGTGTGGGGTGTCTTGAAGACCCACTTTTTCACGGGTTCAACTATCTTGATGGAGCCTGCAAGTGATATGAAGGGTACCTTTGCCTTTTCCACAATGTCAATTACGGCAAGGCTGTTTCCAGATGTGGTTCCGCCAATGATTACGTCAACCTTGTCCTTCTTGATGAGACGGTTGACGAAATTCTTGGCCTCCTTGGCCTTGCCCTTGGTGTCATAGTGGACAAACTCAATTTTGTGTCCGTTTATCCCACCCTTTGCATTTATCTCCTCTATGTACATCTGAAGGGTCTTGAGCTCCGGATCACCAAGAAATGACGCAGGGCCGGTAACTGCTAGGAAAGAGCCTATTTTTAAGGTATCCTTTGCCTGAACCAGGCTGGTTCCAGAAAGAAATGCCAGTGAAAAAACGGCCAGTAACGTAACGATGTTTTTGAAGAAACGCATTTTTTCTCCTCCCTCTAAGATTTTATAACGTTGACTAATACACAAAAAGAGAGCATTTATCAACGTCAAAACCTGAAAGCAAAAAGTGTTAGGTTTTGTTTGTGGCCACTAGCTGAACCGAAAAAGGAAGCGCAGTGTGCAAATGGTGAAAGGCAAGGCTTATAAATGCTTCATATAAAAAATCTAAATGCAAGTTATGGTCCCATACAGGTTTTAAAAAACTGCTCCCTCCACGTGGATGAGGGAGAGATTGTTTCCATAATTGGAGCAAATGGGGCAGGAAAGACCACCCTTCTGCTTTCTGTCTCAGGCCTCATGGGTTCCCTTTCAGGTGAGATAACCTTTTGTGGCAAATCAATTAAGGGCCTTTCCCCGGACAAAATAGTATCCCTTGGTATTGCCCACTGCCCTGAAGGAAGGCAGCTTTTCAGCCCCCTTTCCGTGTATGAAAACCTAATGCTTGGTGCCTATGCCAGGAAAAAGGTGGACCAGAAGACGCTGGATCAGGAACTTGAGCAGATATTTGAGCTTTTTCCCAGGCTCAAGGAACGCCTGGATCAGACCGCAGGTACACTAAGTGGAGGCGAGCAGCAGATGCTTGCAATTGGTCGCGCCCTTATGGCCAGTCCGAGGCTCCTGCTTCTTGACGAGCCTTCCCTTGGACTTGCGCCCCGCCTTGTGGAAACCATTATAAAAACCATTGTTGATCTTAACTCAAAGGGTATGACCATCTTGCTTGTTGAGCAGAATGCAAGAAAGGCCCTTGAGATATCGCACAGGGCCTATATCCTTGAGACAGGCCGTATTATACTCCAGGGAAAGGCCTCTGACCTGGCTGAAGACAGTGAAATAAAGAGGGCCTATCTGGGCAAGGATTACAAAGACCTATCTGAAAGGTAAAAAAGACATGGAACTTGACAGGGTGGAGTATCTTTCGACTGAGGCGTGGAATCAGTGGCACACGGAACTTTTGCAATCAACTGTAAATCGGGCTTACAACAGGGTGCCCTTCTACAGGAAGAGGCTTGATGAGATTGGTGTGGGCCCAGATGACATTGGTTCCGTAGAGGATATAAAAAAGCTTCCCTTTACAAGCAGGGAGGACATGGCTGAAAATTATCCCTACGGGCTTTTTTCAGTGCCTTTGCGTGATATTGTGCGCATTAATACCCTCAGAAGCGGGCAGGCGAATCCCATAGCCCTTGGCTATACCAAGCAAGACCTCAAGAGAAGGAGGGAGCTTACCGGGCGATTTTTTCGCTCTGCCGGGGTCAACCAGGACGACATCGTGCAGATATGCCTTGACCCTGGCATGTCTCTTCACGGGCAGGATCTAAAGGAGGGTGCGGAATTTCTGGGTGCACTTGTGATTCCTCCAGATCCTGTTTCAGTGCTAAGCAGAATCAGGGTCATGGTGGATTTTAAAACCACTGTCCTTGTGACTACCCCTTCCTACGGCCTTTATATGCTCGAGACCTTCAAAGAGACAAACATGCCACTGGCTTCGCTCAATCTCAGGCTCATGATCCTTCTTGGCGAAACCCTGACAGATGAGACCAGGGCCATATTTGAGAGAGAGCTCGATGTGAAGACCAGGGCTGCATATGGCCTTTTCGAGGCCTCTGGCCCTGCCATGGCCTACGAATGCAAGAATAAGAAAGGGCTGCATATTGCCCTGGACCATGTAATTGCCGAGATTATCAATCCTGAAACCCTGGAGGTCCTTGGTCCAGGCCAGGAAGGTGAGCTTGTCATAACCACGGTTACGGTGAGGGCAAATCCGCTCCTTCGCTTCCGCACAGGTGACATTACCAGCCTGCACAAAAAAACCTGCTCCTGCGGAAGAACCACATGGAGAATGAGTCCCGTAAGCAGAAGGAGTGACAACATCGTGACCGTACGCGGTGTAAAGATATCCCCAGACCATGTGCGCAACATCATACGCCAGTCCACTGGGGGAAAAAACCTCTCTTTCATTATCGTTTTGGGTAAATGGAAACATCTGACCCAGGTAGAGATACCAGTTGCCATCGATGATTCCTTTTTTTCAGGGAGCCTCCCGAAACTTCACAACTGGATCAGGGAGACCGAGGACCTCTTCCTTGAGTCCCTGGGGCTCAGATGCAGGATAAAGCCTGTGGAGCTTAGATCCATTAAGGGTTTTCTGGAATCAGGGCAGGTGATTGTGGATAGGGATCGGTTTCTTTCTGGCGTCTGATTCTGGATTGTTATCTGGGGAGATGGTGGAAGAAAATATTTGGAAAGGTGCCCCAGCCCTTACTGGGGCACTCTTCATAGGCATTTTTAAATTTTTTCTACGTTTACTGCCTGAGGACCCCTACTGGTTTCTTCGATATCAAAGGTAACAGACTCCCCCTCCTTGAGAGACTTGAATCCTTCTGCCTTGATACCTGAATAGTGTACGAAGACATCGGACTGACCTTCAATTTCGATGAAACCATAACCCTTCTTGTCATTGAACCATTTTACCTTTCCTTCTGCCATTTTTAAGTAGTGCTCCTTTCGAAAAACTTGAAAATTTCCAAAGAAAGGACTGATCCTCAAGGAATGGAAATGGAAAATTCCCGCCTCCCCAGATTTGAATCAGGCATCCTTTGGTTGGCAAATTTATTCTATATTAGCTTTTGTGAATAATAAAGTGTTATTTGATATAAAACAAAAATTTTCATAATCTTGGCCAGGTAACATTGTAACCCCTTGAGAAGATGGGTGGGAATGGTTAATCAAAGATAGAGGATCAGACACTCTTTTTACAAGAAGGAGGACAGGTTTCATGCCCATATATGAGTTCTACTGCTCAGATTGCCATATGATATTCAACTTTTTTTCTCGAAGGATAAATGTCGAGAAGAGGCCGTCATGTCCAAAGTGCGGAAAGGAAAGGCTGGAGAAAAAGATGTCCATCTTTGCAATTTCAAAGAACCGTAGTGAGCCAGAAGAGGACAATCCCTTTGCCAACGTTGACGAGTCCAAGCTTGAGAAGGCCATGATGTCCCTGGCTTCCGAGGTGGAAAACATTGATGAAAACGATCCAAGGCAGGCGGCACGGTTTATGAGAAAACTTTTTGATTCCGCAGGCCTTGAGGTTGGTGGCTCCATAGAAGAGGCCATAAGCCGCATGGAGGCAGGAGAAGATCCAGAAAAGATAGAGGAGGAGATGGGGGACCTCTTTGATGATGAGGATATCTTCAAGAACCTGGGTACCAAGAAGGCCATAAAGGGTCTAAGGAGGAGGTATCTTCCACCAGCTGTTGATGAAACCCTGTATGAGCTTTAGATGATGAGGCGTACCCCGCCCAGTTCCTCGATGCGGTAGGGGAAGTGATCCCCAGGGGATCCTATGAACATGAAGTTTATTGGGATTCCCCATTTCTTTGACAGCTTTCTTACAAGCTCAGGGGTAAACTTTCCCTGTACCTTAACGAACTCTATTTCAATATCAGGGTATTCCCTTTTCAAGAATTCTATGTCTTGAACCAGCTTTTCAAGAAGCTCCTTGTCCTCTTGTTCCATGACAGTTACGATCTTTATCTTCTTGGTGTGTTCGTTTTGCCTTATGTAAAGGAGAACCTTGTTGAGGTTTGCAATATTGTCTCCACGGGTAAAAAAGACAAATTCCTGGGATTGTATCTTGTCTATGGTTTCATATATTTTCTGATTGACCTTGGTTACGAATTGGAGGATGGGGACAAACAGAAACTCAATGAAATTGAGGAGCATTTCCAAAAGGGCGATCCTGTTAAGCATTATGGCAACAAGCATTATGGTGGGTATGAAGTATTCTGCAAAGACAACAATGTTTGCAGGTTGCCCAGGCTCTGGCTGCTTGACGATGTTACCCACCAGGGCTGCCAGGACCGCAAAAAGGGCAGTGAAGACGGCAGGCCAGCTTGCGCGCTCGGGTCTCGGCAGAGACCTTCTTCTTATCTTCAGAAGTATGTTGCCCACTGCAAAGAGCGCCATAACCGAAAGAAAGGAGATGGTATAGACCCCAGCCAGCACCTCAACCTGCCCCTTAGTGATGAAAAGAATGGATACGCACAGGAGAAAGAATGCAATGATGATCCTGTATGAGCTTCCCCTTCGGTTCTTCTTGAGAAAGAAGGCGGGGAATATCCTGTCCAGGGTGATTCGTTCCACAAGCCCTGTCACACCCACATAGGAGGTAAGTACCGCACCGCTTAAAACAAGGGCTGCATCTATGGAGATGATAAGGGCAAGCCAGTCTCCCCCGGCAATCTCTCCCATGTGGGACAAAAGGTCTGCCATATAGTCGTTGACCTCTGGAATGGGAACGATTGCCAAGGCAAGGAAGGCCATAAGGGGGTTGAAGATGCTGACGGCAACCCACATGTTTCGCAGGGTCTTGGGAAATACCCCACGCTGCTGCTCCTCCACGAAGTTTGCAGAGCTTTCAAACCCGGAGATTCCAAGCATTGCCGCTGAAAATCCCCAGTAAAGGTCCTTTATTATGCTTCCGTGGGGTGTTGGAAGATGCCAATTCATGAAAAAGGTATCAAGGCCTGTGTGGATAATGTAGAAAATCACGGTGCCTGCAAGGAGAGTCAAGGACGAAAGATGAAATAAAAATATGGCAACCGCTACTGCTGCCGACTCTCCAATGCCAAGGATTGTAAGCCCCATGAATATGGCGAGAAGGACTATGGTTGCAGGGATTACTGGCAGCGCCGGGATTATCGAGTGAAGATAATGCATGCCCTCTGAGGCAGAAATCACAGAGGTTGCAATGTATGACAGCAGGGTAAGGCTTGCTGCCAAAGAGGCCATGGATTTGCTTGTGGTATTTAAAAGGGCATTATAGGCACCGCCGTTTAGGGGAAGGGCACCAACCACCTCTCCATAGATCTTTCTGAACAGATAAAGAACCCCTGCCACTATGAGAAGGGCAATCCAGGCATATTTTCCAGAGGCTGCAATGGACAGGGCGGAAACGTAAAGAACAGAAGAGGTGATATCGTTTCCACAGATTGCCGTGGCTTGAAGCTCTGACAGCTTTTTTTTCTTTTGGGTATCTGCCATATCTCCTTCTCACCCGTCCAAAGACCCTTTTATCATTAAGTTTCAGGCCTTACCAGCGGTATTTAAGCCATATTTTGAAGAAAGTAAAAGAAAAATTGCGCATTAAATGGGGGGAAGGTTTAAGTTTCAAATTTTCTTTTCATTAAAGGACTCTCACTTTCTCTTCGTATTTTTTAAAATTTCCTCAAAAAGAATCACCTGGTTGACGATAAAGAAAATAAAAAAGCTAACCATGACTGTTAATCAAGACGCCTTTAGCCTGAAAAAGCCTGTGGCATTACGCCAAGGCCACGAAATGTCAACGCAGGATAGAGGAAGTCCTAGCCTTGATTTTTCAGGAAGGGACCTCTCTGGCACGAACTTCCAGGCCCAGGATCTTAAAGGGGCAAACTTTTCAGGCGCAAATCTTACAGGTGTATCATTTTTGAGGGCGGATCTTACTGGCGCCATATTCATTGGTGCAAATCTTGAAAGGGCGGATTTTAGCGGGGCATGTCTAAAGGATGCGCACCTTGAAAGGGTAAAGGCGGAAAGGGCAGGCTTTGGAATGGCAGACCTTTCAGGCGCATGCCTTTTTGGTGCGAACCTTGCCCAGGCATGTTTCGTAAAGGCGGATCTTCCAGACGCAGACCTTCGTTGCTCAGAGCTTCGGGGTGCAAGGCTCAGAGAAGCCAATCTTTGTAGCGCCGATCTTACAGAGGCCAATCTAAAGGGTAGTGATCTTTCCATGTGCAATGTGAGGGGTGCTCTTTTCACAAATGCCGACATGAGAAACACCAGGCTTAGGCAAGTAACAGGTTTTAAAGAGGCGGACTGGATAGGAACGGATCTCAGGAACATAAATTTCGCCGGCGCCTACCTTCTTCGCCGCCATGCAGTGGATCAGAATTATATAAAAGAGTTCAAGGAATCAGGCAGGGTTGCCAAATGCCTGTATTACCTTTGGCTCATAAGCAGTGATTGCGGCAGAAGCATGTCCAGGTGGTGTTTTTGGATAGTGGTTCAGATATGTTTCTTTGCTTGGCTCTACTCCCTGGTTGGGGTGGATTACGGACTGCATCCCACCTCCATTTCCGACCTTTATTTGAGCGTTGTTACTCTTACCACCCTTGGTTTTGGCGATGTGGTGCCAAAAAACGTGGCTGGCCAGATAGTGGTAATGTGCGAGGTGGTAACTGGATACATGATGTTGGGAGGCCTTCTGTCTATCTTCAGTAATAAGATGGCCCGAAGAGGAGAATAAGGTGTCTTTTTTAAATATTTTCAGGAGGAAAAAACAGGATCCGGGGGACCAGTTGAGGGAGCTGCTGAAGGACTACGAGCTTCCGTCCTTTCCAGGGTCTGTAATGAGGGTGCTTGAGCTTTTGCGCGACCCAGATGCACCCCTTTCAGAGATCTCAAGGCTCATCGAGGCGGACCCTGGAATGCACGTTAAGGTTCTTAAAACCGTCAATTCTGCTGCCTATGGCCTTTCCCGGAAAATCGGCAATATTCAGCACGCCATAAGCCTTCTTGGAAAGATGCGTCTTGAGGGAATAATCCTTCCCATTGCGGTAAAAAACGCCATTCCCAAGACCGAACTTTACTGCCTCAAGCAGCAGGATTTTTGGAGAATAAGCGCAAGGCGCGCCTGTCTTGCAAGGGCCATTGCTGAAACGCTTCACCCAACCAATCAGGAAGAATGTTTCACTGCAGGGCTCCTTCAGGACATGGCCATTCCTGTGTTGGTTCACGTAAAGGAACAAAAATATTGCATGACCCTCGAGATGTGGAACGAGGACAGGCAGGCAAGCCTTGAGAAGCTTGAACGGGAGACCTTTGGCGTTGACCACCAGGTGGTCGGTGCGCTCATGGCAGAAAAATGGCAGTTCCCGGATTATCTCCTTGACTCAATCCTCCACCACCATAACGGTAGCTCACAGTCGTCGGTACCAAAGGCGGTGACTGCGGTATCCCAGATTCGCTACAAACAGCCAGGCCAGGAAAAGGACGAGTACGAACAGATGCTTGAAATATTAAAGAAAAGTCTGGAAACAAGTCCTGCCCTTTCCCAGAAGATACTTGAGCGGGCAAGTCAGGAGGCAGACGAGTTTTATGCCATCTTTTCAGGGTAGCTCTTGAGCCAGAAAGTGTTTTGAAAAGACAGGGCTAAATTGTGCTAATTCCAGAAATCCTCCTGGAACTTCCGTATGGCATTTTCAAGGCTGCCAAGCCTTTCCACATTCCTTCTGAAAAGCGAGCTGGTGGGTCCTTTATGGATCATGTCTTCCAGAACGGGTAGATAGGAGGAGGAGCCTAATTCTTCAAAGACAGGCTCAAGGGCATGCAGCTGACGAACAAGCATGGTTTTCATCATCCTCTTTTCAAACCTTTGCTGGTCAACGAATATCCCTTGAAGTCCATGCCGGGCTGCCTGCCATTTGTTGCTCAGTATCACAGCGATGTGCATGGGAAAAAGCGAGATGCTGTCTGTTGAAATGGCTGCAACCAAGGCCTGGATCAAGGCAGAAAGTGCCATGATTTGCTTGAATCTTGCGGGTATATCGCAGATTCTGATCTCTATGGTCCCAAAGTCAGGACTTGGCCGGACGTCCCACCAGATGTCCCTTGGCTGCTCTATTATGCCGCATTTTTTAAGCAGCTCCACAAGCTTGCAGTAGTTTTCCCAGGAACCTAGGGAATCGGGCATTCCAGAGCGAGGCAGGGTGTCAAAGAGCTTTGAGCGAAAGGAGGCAAAGCCCGTATCCTTCCCCTCAAGAAAGGGACTTGATGCGCTTAGGGCAAGAAGCATGGGAAGAAACGCCCTCAGATTGTCAAAAACCTTTATGGCAGTCTCTCCACAGTCAAGCCCCACGTGGCAGTGAAGCCCCTGGGTTATGAGCCTTTTGCCTATGATTTGAAGCTCCTTCAGAATGGTCTTGTATCGTGGGTCTGGGTAGAGCTTCTGTTCCTGATAACTAGAGAAGGGGTGAAGGCTTGAGGCAAAGATGGAGCAGTTGTTTTTTCTTGCGGCCTTTTCCAGAAACTCGATGGAGCCCCTGATGTCGGCTTCTGCCTCTTTGATGCTGGAGCAGACTTTGGTGTTCACTTCCACCATTGACTGGATGAACTCTGGCTTTATGTAACCTTTTAGCTCACTTGGAAGGGAAGAGATTATCTCAACGGCCTTTGGACTAAGTCCCAGATGCCGCTCATCAAGAAGTTGAAATTCCACCTCTATTCCAACAGTGAACTGTTTGCTCTTTTTAAAAGAAATGGTTTTTGCCAAAAGGGTACCATCTCCTTGTTGATATCAGGCCTCAACTATTTTAGCCCAAAAGGGCCCTTAATGCACAGTTTGCAAAGAAGGCAGCACCTACAGGAAGCACGTTCTCGTCAAAATCAAAGCCTGAGCTGTGGGCTGGGTAGTCATTGCCCCTTTTTCTTGCCCCAAACCTTACGAAACACCCTGGAACCTTTTCAAGGTAGAAGGAAAAGTCCTCCCCTCCCAAGCTTGGGATAGGGTAGGGGATTACTCCTTCCTTTCCAACAACCTCAATTGCGGCCTGTCTTGCAATCCTGGTCGCTTCCTCACTGTTTATTACCGGTGGGTAGTGTTCAGGAAAGGTGACGCTGGTCTTAACCCTGAAGGCTGTCTCCACTGCCCGGGCACAGGCCTTTATGGCCCCAAATGTCTCCTTTCGTATCTCCTTGCAGGTGGTCCTCATGGTGCCCTTTAGTATCGCCTTTTCGGCAATGGCGTTGGGGGCGCTTCCTGCCTCAAACCTGCCAATGGAAACCAGGGAGGGATACTGGGGGTTTATCCTCTTGTTTATGGCCGATTGCAGCATGACAATCAAGTTCGCTGCGGCAACTATTGCATCTGCTGCCTCATGGGGTCTTGCAGCGTGTCCTCCCTTGCCCTTTACCTCGATGCTGACCCTGTCTGCATAGGCGCAGATAAGCCCCTCCTGGACTGCCACCTTGCCAACATCAAAGTGGGTGTCTATGTGGCCTCCAAATATGTAACGGCAATTTTCAAGACACCCTTCCTGAACCATGCTTTTTGCTCCTCCCTTGCCCTCCTCTGCTGGCTGAAAAAGGAGCCTGACAAGCCCTTTGTTTACGCAGCGTTCCATTAAGAGCCTTGCGCAACCAAGGAGCATGGCCACATGCCCGTCATGCCCGCATGCGTGCATGACCCCCTGTTTTTTTGATGAAAACTCAAGCCCTGTCTTCTCCTGAATGGGCAAAGCGTCCATGTCTGCCCGGAGACACACTACGTTTTTGCTGTGTCTGTCTCCTATTTCTGCAACGATTCCCGTGCGCGCTATGTTGTTTTTATAAGGTATGCCAAGTTCCTTTAGAATTGAGCAGATGTATCTGGATGTCTCCTTCTCCTTGAAGGCTACTTCTGGATTTTCATGGATGTGGCGCCTTATTGATGAAAGCCACGGGGACATACCCTTTGCCCTTGAAAGGAAACCTTCTTGGTATTTGTTTTCTTTCTTCATGGTTTTCCAACGGCCCTTTCAAGAAAGTTTGGAAGAGTAAAGGAGGCCGCACCAAGCCCAGGATTAAAGTATTTTAGTTCAGCGTATCCTTCTTCAGAAAGGAGTCTTCTTTTTATCTTTTCAATTTCAAAGGCACCGTTTCCTGCCACAACCCACGACCAGTACCCGCCTGGATAGGTGGGTATGGGGGCGGTGTAAAAGCGTGTAAAGGAAAAGCCTGCACAAAGTATGGCCTCTTTCATTTCACGCATGGTTGGCAGATGATAGATGGGGGATTCGCTTTGAGCACAAAGTATGCCCCCTTCCTTTAGCGCCCTGTTACACGTGTTGTAAAACGTTTCTGTAAAGAGGCCCTTTGCCGCTCCAATGGGGTCTGTTGAGTCCACAATTATGATGTCAAACTTCCTTTCAGTGTCTTTAAGGATCTTGCTACCATCCTCAAAGACGATCTCCACCCTTTCATCCCCAAGGCCACAGGAGATGTCCGGGAAAAACTTCTTGGATGTCTCAACCACCTGCTTGTCTATCTCGCACAGAAGCACCTTTTTTACAAAGGAATAGCGGAGAAGCTCCCTCACGGCGCCCCCGTCTCCCCCTCCGATCACCAGGATTTCTTCAGCCCTCTCATGAAGGTGCATGGCTGGGTGCACTAGCATCTCGTGGTAGATGAACTCGTCCCTTTCAGTGGTCATAACCAGGCCGTCCAGAAGAAGCATTCGGCCGTATTCCTCGGTCTCTAACACGTCTATCCGTTGATACCTGGTGGTTGTGGAAAAGAGGGTCCTCTTGCACTTAAGAGTAATACCAGCGGCTGGTGTATGTTTTTCCGTGTACCAAAGTTCCATGTCAGATCAAGACCCTGGCTTGGCCTTTTTATGGCAAAAAAGGCATCTGTACTTTGGGGGATGATTCTTTGGAAGAGGCATGCCAGCCTCCTTTCCATGGCACTTTGAACACATCTTTTCCGCCTCCTTCTTTGGCATGTTGTAAAACTGTCTGTGGTTTTCATCATAGGGTATCTTGGCAGTGGTCTCAGGAGGTGCCATCCACAGGAATATGAGCAGGGCCGCAGATCCGATTATAAAGATTACGTTGTAGATAAAGGCCTTTTTCTTTTTCATGTGCCAAGTCTCTCCTTTAAGAACCTGGAAAGCTTGCTGGATATGAGGCGTCTTTCCTCGCCTTGTGGGAGCCTTTCCAGGATGGTGTCAATGTAGCCTCTCTGGGTGATGATCTTTAGGGAGGCTTTAAAATTTATGTCAAAGAGCCAGCTTAGGCGCATGACCATGAAATCAAGCTGGTTCTTTACGTTTTCAAGCCTGACTATCCTGCCTGAAGAAAAATCCTCCATTACTTCAGAAGAGATGGCATCCCCAGGCGGAAGGCCAAGGTTTATCTCATTGCTTCCCTTACCCTTTGTGTAAAATTCGTCAAAGACGCGCCAGATGTCAATCTTGTCTGCATCCCTAAGTATTTTTGAAAGCGTAAGTTTAAGGCCCTTGAAATTTTCCGGTATGGAAAACTTGTTGTGCACGTAGATGGCATCAAGAACCACCTGTCTTTCCTCGTCCTTTAAATCTTTTAGTACCTGATTTTCCTTTAGGACCTTTACGCTTAAAAGCGCATGGTCCTCTGACTTTGCATCGAGAAACGTCCCATATTTCTCAAACTGGGGAAGTCTTCCAATGTCATGGAAAAGCCCGCAAAGCTCACTTAGAAATAGCGCCCGCTGGTCAATGTCTAGGTCTTCGCCCAGTGTAAGGGCCAGATGGCGCACCCTCTGGCTGTGAACGAGCTTGAGTCCCATGGCCTCTCTGCCTGTTTTTGATGCATTAGATAAAAAAGCCCGGGAGAAGGCGCCAAACCAGCCCTGGTAACGAATCATCTCCTGCCTAAAGGGCCTATTTAGTGTCGTTTTCATGCATGCGCCTTAAGTCAAAACCTTTCTTCTTATCAACACTATGTCTCCATGATGTATCTTCTGAAAAAGCCTTATAATTCCCCTTTTTGAAAGCTCAAGTATGGCAAGAAATGTCACTATGACAAGTCTTCGATCCATCTTTTCATCAAAGAGGCTGAAGAAACTTAGCCTTCCCTTCTCTGTTACGATCTTCTCTATTTCCTTTATACGCTCAGATAGCCTGACCCTGGCCCTTTCTATCTCTATGGTTCTAGGAAGGCCCTTTTCCTTTAAGAGCCTCCTTAGGGCCTCAACAAGCTCAAAGACGCTGACATTAAGCACTTCTATTTCTTCAAGACCCTCCTGGATATTTTGGGACTCCCCTGGGCATAGAAAAACGTCCCTTCCAAGCATTGGGCACTCGTTCAGCCTATCTGCAAGCTCCTTTGCCTTCTTGAGTTCCTGAAGGGCCACTGTTATCTGAAGCCTTGGGTCATCTTCGTCCATCTCCTGGGGCCTTTGAGCAGGCAGGAGCATCCTGCTCTTTATCTGTATAAGGGTTGCTGCCATGAGCAGGTATTCTGCTGCCACCTCTATGTCCAGGGCCTTCAGGAGCTCCAGGTATTCAAGGTACTGGTTGGTTACAAGGGAGATGGGAATATCTGTGATGTCTAGCCTGTTTCGCGTAATGAGATGAAGTAGCAGGTCCAGGGGGCCTTCAAAGACGTCTAATCTGACCTTGCATTCCGGCTCCACAGGGCTTCCCTTACCTGGATCATGGTGTTAGAGGCCTCTTTTCTGGCCCTCTTTGCCCCATCCTCAAGTATATTGTGAATGATCTCTGGGGACTTTGAAAACTCCCGTCTCCTTTCCCAGATGGGCTCAAGAAATCTTACCACGGCCTTTGCAAGCTCTTTCTTGCAGGCAACACAGCCAAGCCTGGCCGCCTTGCACTCATTTACTATCTCTTCAATGCGCTCTTTTGGCATGTAGAGCCTGTGCAGGTTAAAGGCTATGCATCTTTTTTCCGGGTCCCCTGGGTCTGATTTTCTTGGCCTTTCAACATCGGTGACCATGGTCATTATCTTTTTTGTCACCTCTTCTGGGGTGTCTGAGATAAAGATGGAGTTTCCATAGCTCTTGCTCATCTTTCTACCATCAAGGCCTGGAAGCTTGGGCGTTTCAGCCAAAAGGGGCTCTGGAATGGGAAAGATCTCCTGGTAGAGGAAGTTGAACCGCCTTGTTATCTCCCTAGTCAGCTCTACGTGGGGTAGCTGGTCAATGCCAACTGGCACCTTGTTGGCCTTGTACATAATGATGTCTGCGGCCTGGAGGACAGGATATCCCAGGAAGCCGTAGGTGGATATGTCCTTATCCTTAAGCTGCTGCTTCTGCTCCTTGTAGGTTGGATTTCTTTCCAGCCAGCCAAGGGGCGTTATCATGGAAAGGAGCAGGTGAAGCTCTGCATGCTCCTTAATGTCCGACTGGATAAAAAGGGTGGCCTTTTCAGGGTCTATTCCAACTGCCAGCCAGTCCAGGACCATTTCAGATATGTTTTCCGGGATTTCCCAGGCCCTTTTGTAGTTTGTGGTAAGGGCGTGCCAGTCGGCCACAAAAAAGAAACACTCGTATTCCTCCTGGAGCCGTTTCCAGTTTTCAAGCACACCGTGCAGGTGGCCAAGGTGAAGCTTCCCAGATGGACGCATACCACTCAAGCAGCGTTTTTTCATGTCTGAAACGATCCTTTCTGCAATAGTTATATGATTGGGCCTATCAGGAGTCTGTTGGCGTAATTGATGAGCGGGACTATAATTCGGTCGGTCACCCCTGTAAAGATGAGCACAAGGAGAATTATGAACCCGTACCGTTCAAGGGCCTCGTAGTGGTGCATGAGGTTTCTTGGCAAAAGCCCTGCAAGCACCTTGCTGCCGTCAAGGGGAGGAACAGGTATCAGATTAAATATGGCAAGTCCTATGTTTATTTGTATGCTTACAAAGGCCATGTAAAGAAGCGGCCTTATGATATAGCCCATGGACGCTGAAGCCCCGGATAGGGGCCCGATTATGGAGCGAAGAACAAGGGCGCTCAAAACTGCAAGGGCTATGTTAGAAGCTGGGCCGGCCAGGGCAACCCATATCATGTCCCTCTTGGGGTCCTTGAAATTCAAAGGGTTTACAGGCACAGGCTTTGCCCAGCCTATCATCTGGGTAATGAAAAAGACAAGGGTTCCAACAGGGTCAAGGTGCTTGATGGGGTTAAGGGTTAGCCTTCCCATGGCCTTTGCCGTTGGATCCCCAAGCTTCCATGCTGCAAGCCCGTGGGCAACCTCGTGGACCGTTACCGCAAAGAGTATGGGCGGGGTAAGGATGAGTATCTTTTGAATCATGGATGGTATATCTATCATTTGGATTTCTCTCCGAAATTTTTCTTTACGTATTCGATTTCTTCTTCTTTCGTGTTTAAGAGGCCGTCAAGCCGGGCCTTTTTCACGGCATCAAGGATCTTACGATATATGGGGCCTGGAGTAAAGCCAAGCCTCTTTAGGTCTCTGCCTGTGATTCGTGGCCTTATCCTTGATAGTTCGGTTATGTATCTGGAGATGGCCTGCCTTACAGGTTTTCTTGAAAGGGCCATAAGGTAAAGGAGAAACTCTGTCTCCTGTCCTTCAAGTAGTTCCACTATCTTGCTAGCCTTAAGCCTTGAGACTGCCTCCATCTCTTCCATGAGCCTTTTGGCCTTTTCTGGCGCCGTGATTATCTCCCTTTCGACTTTGCCTGTGATTCCAAGACGCCTTGTGAGTTCCTGACGCTCATTAAAGCCCATATTGGTAACAAGGGCCATGAGATAGACCTGCCACCTCCTTACCTTCCTGCTTAGATAAAGGAGTTCATACCAGGCAAGAACGTCATATACAGAGTCAAGGAGCCTTTTTTCCTGCCTTCCCAGAGACAGCTTGGGGTGAATTGCCTCAAGGACCTTGAGGCTGTTAAGGCGCAAAAGGGAGGGTCTTGGGTCAGGCTCTTCCAGGATGAGTCTCAGCTCTGTAAAGAGCCTTTTTGACGAAAGCCTGTCAAGGATACCAAGTTTAAGGCTGTTTTTTATTAGCCTAAGTGTGTGTTTCCCAATCTTGAAGCCGAATCTCTGCTCGAATCTCACTGCACGAAGTATGCGGGTTGGATCATCAATGAAGCTCAGGCTGTGAAGCACCCTGATGATCCCATCTTTCAGGTCCCTTTGGCCTCCAAAAAAGTCTATCAGAACGCCAAAATCTTTGGAGTTGAGCTTTATGGCAAGGGTATTGATGGTAAAATCTCTTCTAAAAAGGTCGAGCTTTATGGAGGAGAGGGCCACTGTGGGCATTGCCGCCGGATACTCGTAATACTCCCACCTGGCAGTTGCCACGTCTATCTTTGATCCGTCAGGAAAGATGATGACTGCCGTTCCAAATTTTTTGTGGGTGCGGGTCCTTGCGGAAAATTTTTCTGCAAATTTCTTGGCAAAACGGATTCCATCTCCCTCCACCACAAGGTCTATGTCGAAGTTTGGTCTTCTTAGAAGAAGGTCACGGACAAAGCCCCCAACCACGTAAACATTCATGCCTAGCTCATCAGCCGTCTTCCCCGCCTCCTCGAGAAACAATAGAGTCCTCTCAGGAAGCTGCATCTCCATGAGTTTCCTGATGTTTCTCCTGCTGGCGCTTGGAGGGATAAGGGCCTCCGGGCGCTTTGTGGGGTCTGATGATAGAATCTCCAGAAGGTCCGTCCTGGTGATTATCCCGGTAAGCGTGCCATCTTCCCCCACAACTGGTATGAAACGCTGGTGGCCTTCTACTATGGCCTGTTGAACCTTTGAAAGATCATCCTTTGGAGAAAAGACCTTGAATTCCGTGGACATGTACTCGTAAACGGGCTGGGCCCCAAGGCCGTGGTAGATGGCCTTTTCCACAATGTTCCTTGTCACAAAGCCCTTTATTCTCCCTTTTTTTGCAACGGGAATTATGGAAAAACCATACTTGGCAATGAGATCATGGACCTCATAAATTGGGGCCTCTGGCTCAACCCACACAACTGGGCTTGACATTATATCCGCCACCTTGAGCCCCTTTCCAAGGTGCGCACTAAGGGCAGAGACCAGCCTGTTTTCCGCCTCGGAAAGGGTTACGCCTTTCAAGGAGGCGGAGGCAGCAAAGGGGTGGCCGCCACCACCTAATTCCTGAAGGATCTTGCCCACATCGACCCTCTTGTCCCTGCTTCTCGCCACAACTATCACGTGGTCATCCATCATGGCCAAGGCAAAAAGCACAGGAAGTCTGGCCATGTCCATGAGTTCGTGCACTAGAACTGCATAGTCATCCAGGTACATGGAGGAAGAAGATCTCGCAATGGTTACAGGGATGCTTCCAAAATTGAGGGTTTGGGCCGATTCCAGGAGGTCATTAAGTGCGCTTATGTGCTCTGGAGTGAACCTCCCTCCAAGAAACTTTGTGATCTGGGCAAGGCTCCCCCCCTTTTCAAGGAGCCACGCAGCCTGTCTGAGATCCTCGGCAGTTGTTGATGTAAAGGTGAAGGAGCCCGTATCTTCGTATATGCCAAGTAGAAACAGGTCAAGCTCCTGCCTTGACAGTTTAATTCCCCTTTTTCTGAGCCCTCTCAAAAGAAGAGTGGTGTTTGCGCCAACATCTCCCGAGATATACCTGTTGAACCGAATGTCGCAGTCGTCCTTTTTGTGGTGGTCGTAGATGATGACCTTCAGGTCTTTTTTTTCTAAAAGTTCGCCAAGGGGGCCGAGGCGCTCCCTCTGGTTGGTATCCACCACCACAAGGCGCTCAAGATATGAAAGGTCAAGCTCCTTTAAGGAGGAAAACATGGAAAGAAGGGGTGAGCCCTTTTCCTTGAGGGCCTTTAGATAGTCCCTAACCGCCTTTTCCTGGGAACCTGGCAGAACAACCACCGTTTCATTCCCGTAGAGCCGGGCAGCAGCCACGCTGGAGGCCAGACCGTCAAAGTCTGCGTTCAGATGGGTAGTTACGACAGTAACTGGTTTCTTGCTGAAGGTATTGGTTGTCAAAATGGTTGGGGCGCAAACTAAAAAGGGGGCAAAGCCCCCTGCTTGGTTTCAAGAGATTTTTTTGAATCTATTTTTTTATCTTGTACGGGTTGATTGTGAGGACCGGGCAGGGTGCATCCTTTATGACTCCCTCTGCCACGCTTCCAAACATGACCTTCTCCAGGCCCTTTCTTCCGTGGGTTCCAATGATGATCATGTCTATGTCATTGTCGTTTACAAAGCCGATGATTGTATCAACGATATCTCCAACCTCAATCTTGGTTTCCACATCTCCAAGGTCTTCCAACTGTTCAGCAACAAGACGTCTCATGGACTTTTCAGCGCCTTCCTTAAGATCTTTTTCAAGGGCAGCATACCAGGCCGGGCCCATTTCAAAGCCTGCGAATTCTTCAGGGCTTCTGATTACGTGCATTATGTAAAGCTTGGCATTAAAAGCCCTCACCATATCCTTTACAAAGGGCAGAATTTTGTCGGTAGCGGTGGTAAAATCAACTGGAAACAAGATCTTCTTTATCTCTGGCATCTCTCCCTCCTTTGGTTTTTTAAGGACAAAAATTCAAGACATTTTTAATCTTGGTTTTATTATCATTATCCAGGGGCGTCATGTCAAGGCAATATCTTGTTAACATCATTAAAATTTGGTGCAGCAGGGGGTTTTCATGGATAGGGTGAAAGAAAGAGAAAAGGAGACTGTGATCCTGCTCCATGGCATTTGGACAAGAGGTCTTGAGATGGCACTACTCAAGAAAAGGCTGCAAGGGGCAGGTTTTGTTGCCCGTATTTATTCCTATCCCACTATTTCCAAGCCCTTGACTGAAAATGTGGACGCACTTGCCGGATTCATTCAGGATAACACTTGCGGCACTGTTTCCCTGGTGGGTCATAGCTATGGTGGCATAGTTGCGTGTAGCCTCGTGAACAGAGTCTTGGCCGGAACCATTAAAGGGGTGCGGATAAAAAGGTGCATTTTTCTTGGAAGTCCGCTTCTTGGCAGCAGCATTGCGAGGAGGCTTGAGCGCTGGGCCTTTTTCAGGTTCATCACTGGCAAGAGCCTGGATGCTCTAAAGGCGGGCTGCAATCTTTCTGATCGTGGTCAAGTAGAATCGTTAATGGTGGCTGGCACCATGAATTTTGGCTTTGGAATGTTCATGATAAAAGGCCCTGGAGACGGTGTGGTTGCCCTTTCAGAGACAATGGCCCCTTGGCTTGATGCCCACCACACGGTACATGTTACCCATTTGGGCCTGCTATTTTCACGAAAGGTTGCAAGATTGTGCATTGATTTTCTCCACTCTGGCCCCTCTTAAGCCCGGTTCCAAAGCCTGATATGCAGTTTCATATTGGGCTTATGGGGCATTTCTTCCTTTAAGTGATCCAAATCGACAGAGATTCCCAAACGGCTCTACTTTTTTATTGTTGGTCAAAAATCGCCGAGTAGTAGTTGGCGGTGTATTATTTGTTACAAAAATGCAATAAATCTCCCGCCAATTTATTACAATTTTGTATTAAAAATAGTTAAACTTGAAGCCCTTTTGGGAATAAAGCTTATCATATCAAATGGTTATAGGTACTTTTGGGTGTTGGCCCTCTTCTTGCTCATATGGACGTAAGAAAACAAAAATGAGAAAGGGGAAAGGTTATGAGAGTGAAAAGAGGGTCATTTCTGATTCTGGTGTCGTTTCTATTTCTGACAGGAATCTTGATTTCAGGAGCCTTGGCACAGGAAGCCAAGGAGGCGGTAACCGTTGAGTCCAATCGCAAGGCCATAGAACTTGTTCAGACCCATGCTAACTACCTGTGGACCTTGGTAGCAGCCGCGCTGGTGTTTTTCATGCAGGCAGGCTTTGCAATGGTAGAGGCAGGCTTTACCAGGGCCAAGAGCGCCATAAACATCATGATGAAGAACATGATGGACTTCTCAATAGGCTCTATCATCTTCTGGGCCATTGGCTTTGGAATAATGTTTGGCGCAACAAGCAATGGTTTTTTCGGTATGTCCGATTTTTTCCTTAGTAGCTGGAGTGGACCTGACGGAGACCAGTGGGTATTAGCATTCTGGATGTTCCAGGTGGTATTTGCAGGGACCGCCGCAACCATAGTCTCAGGTGCCATGGCGGAACGCACCAAGTTCGTGGCCTACCTTTGCTACAGTGTATTTATTTGCGGCATAATCTATCCGGTTTTCGGATCCTGGGCCTGGGGAAGCCTCTTTCATGGTAATGGCTGGCTGGAAAAGCTTGGTTTCATTGACTTTGCGGGCTCAACCGTCGTTCACTCCGTGGGGGCATGGTGCGCCCTTGCAGGTGCTATTGTCCTTGGACCTCGTACTGGAAAATACGGCCCCAAGGGAGAGGTGAGGGCCATTCCTGGTCACAACATCCCCCTTGCTGCCCTTGGAGTGTTTATCTTGTGGCTTGGCTGGTTCGGCTTTAATCCAGGCTCCACAACGACTGCCGATACCTCCATTGCCATGATATTCGTAAACACCAACCAGGCCGCCGCCGCAGGTGCTATTTCCGCCATGTTCGTTTCTTGGATACTGTTCAAAAAGCCTGAAATAGGCATGACATTAAATGGTGCCCTAGCTGGACTTGTAGCCATAACCGCCGGTTGTGCCAATGTCAGCCCAGGAAGCTCCATAATAATCGGCCTGATAGCAGGAGTGCTTGTTGTCCTGGCAGTACTTTTCATAGATCACAAGTTGAAGATAGACGATCCTGTTGGTGCGGTATCTGTCCATGGTGTGTGTGGAGCGTGGGGGACCCTTGCTGCCGGGCTTTTCAACATGGGGGGCACTTCACTTAAGATGATAACCACTCAGCTCATTGGTATCGGTGCCTGTTTCGTATGGGCATTTGGAATAGCCCTTATCCTCTTCAAGGTCATAGACATGATTGTTGGCCTGAGGGTGAGCCAGGAAGAGGAACTGGAAGGAGTGGATATCATAGAGCATGGCGGTCATGCCTACAATGACTTCCAGGTCATAAACTAACAGTCAGGGAGGAAGGAATGAAAAAAATAGAGGCCATCATAAAACCATTCAGGCTCGATGACGTTAAGGAGGGGCTTTACGAAATTGGTGTTACGGGCATGACGGTTTCAGAGGTTAAGGGTCATGGCAGGCAAAAAGGCCACAAGGAGATATACAGGGGTGCAGAATATGTGGTGGACTTTTTGCCCAAGATCAAGCTGGAAATAATCGTTGATGCCGAACAGGTGCACAAGGTTGTGGAGACCATTTGCACCAGGGCCAGAACTGGAAAGATTGGCGATGGCAAGATATTCGTTCTGCCAGTGGACGAAGTTGTGAGGGTAAGGACAGGCGAGAGGGGGAAAGACGCCATTTAGCCTGTTTTTGCAAAAAAATAATTAACTTGGAGGGAGAAAATGAAAATGAAGAGAATTGTCACGATTTTGGTAGCTTTTAGCTTGCTTGTGGGAGCGGTAGCGGCCTTTGGCCAGGAGGAGAGGCCGAGTGCGGATCTGTCTGTGAGCCTGCTTAGCGCTTACATCTGGAGGGGCCAGCAGCTCAGTAAGAATTCCCTTGTGATACAACCGTCTGCCACCTTTTCCTACAAAGGGTTCTCTGCAAACATCTGGGCGAACTACGACACGGACCTCTACGATGACATCGAGGCCCTGGATAACCTGACGGAGACGGATTACACCCTGAGCTACGAACACGATTTTGGACTGGTCAGCGCATCGGTTGGTTACATCTATTATGCACTGGATCAGGCCCTTGACAGCCAGGAATTTTATGTGTCTGCCTCGCTAAATACCTTTTTGTCACCAACGCTTACGGTGTATAGGGAATTTGCCCACTATTCCAGCACCTACATCACGCTTGAGGTTTCACATAGCATTCCAGTGGTACAGGACATAAGCCTTGATGTCTCGCTCCTTGGAAGCGCACTCTTCTCAGACGATGAAGATGCCTATCCTGACCCAGATGATCCAAAGGATGAATTTTCCGGGCTTCATCATGGTAAGGCAAGCCTGTCAATGTGCATTCCTCTTTCCACCTTTGTAAAGGCAGAAGGTGCAAAGTATTTTACCATCACCCCTGAGGTGGATTGGGTGTTTCCTCTAAGCGGAGATGGTTCAAAGGATATGTCACAAAGGGCACTTGGAAGCAGCGATAATAACTTTGTCTATGGAGGAGTAACCCTGAGCTTTTCTTTCTGATAAAGTCAAGGCATAGTATTTAATATCCACTACTAAAGGCGGCTTAAAAGGCCGCCTTTTTTGTCTTTATAGTCTCATTTCGTCTTGACTCACAAGTGACAATACTTAATGTGAAATTATAAAAGCGAAAACGTTATGTGTAACGAGCTGATTTTTAAAGTAAAAAGGGGGGAAGAAAAATGGAAAGACTAAAGACCAGATTGGAAGAGATATTGGAAAAGGCAAAAGGGGCAGAAAAGGTAAACTGCTCAGTAACTCTTTTTAAGCAGCCTGTTAAATATCTTGTTCATCCAGAGGCAGAAATTACAGAGGAGATGGAGGCCTTTTTATACACGGCGGACTTCAATTTTGAAATAGATGGTAAAAATTATATTGCGAGAAAGACCTATGCCACCGAGTTTGCAACCGAGTCCTTTGAGGCGAAAATGGCTTGCAGAAACCTTGCAAACGCAAGACTGAAGGAGGATTATAAGCGTTTGAAGGATGCAGGAATTGAGGTGGAAGAAAAATACTTCGAAGAATAGGGTCCATTAAGGTTTATTTAAGGTTCAAAGGCTATAAAGAGGGGGCGGGAGGCCCTCTCTTTCCATTTTTTAGCCAAAAAGCGATAAGTTCCTTTCACTTCTCCTTCCCTAATTTTAGGGGCCCGTTACCTGATATAGAAAAAATGGAAAAAATTTCTCCAATCTAAGAAAAATCTTTCCTTTTTGAAAATAGCTACTCAACTTTCGGACTTGTATTTCCCCCTCATCTAACGTCCTGAATTGTTTGCCATAGTGGTGTGGCTGGGTGCAGTAAGTGGATAATGGATTTCACTACAATGTCTGTTACTAGGCTGCATAGCTC
>JALWYS010000183.1:0-3150 GCA_027003115.1 Deltaproteobacteria bacterium
ACCAAGGCCATTAGCGGGCAATCCCACGATATGGGAAAAGGATCAGTTTTGAAGGCATATTCACGTTCCTTTGAGCCTTATACAGGCATACCTGCAAGCAGGTGATAAACAAGGTCAAAAACATCAATTCGACGCCAGTGAGCTTTGAGTAATATAAATAACTGAGAAGACCGGGGAAAAAGGCCTTTTTCACCCTTACAACTTGTTGCGAGATTTTATTTCCGCAGACCTTTATTTTCAGAAAATGATAAAAGCCGTGGGCTGGATTCCTGCTATATAGCCATGCCCCTCCGCCGCCAGTAATGGTATAAGGGATACCTTTAAAGACGCCAGACCAGTAACCGTGGATATGGCTGGAATAAATATGCATGACGCCGTCCTTTTTAAGTAAAGAAGCCACATTCTCGGCAAGTCTCCTGCTGAGGCAATGATGAGCCTTCCCGCCTCTAGGGTCTAAAGAGGGAACGTGCATGAAGACAAGAGCCTTTCCCCTTGCTTCCTTTCTAACCAAAACGTTTTTCAGCCAGCCTATTTCATCTTCAGGTTTTGACCTAAGGCCATTGGAATCAACCATGACCATGAGGATCTTCCCCAATTTGAACCGGTAGTGTCTCGGCCCGAATACCATTTCAAAAAGTGAGCAATCCGTTGAGGCCCGGACATCGTGGTTGCCTGGTATTATAAAAAGAGGCTTTTGAAGGTGCGCCTTCAAGGTCTTAAGGAGGTCCAGGTAAAATACCTTGCGAGGCGTCATAACGGCATCTCCAAGGTGGATTACAAAGGCGATCTCCGGATCTTTTTGGATCTTTTTAAGTATCTTGGGAAAGGCTCCTTTGTCGTTTCGATTGTCAGCCACGATGGCGAAAGAGAAATTTTGCGGGTCTATCTGGTCTTTGACGGTTTTAATTCTTTTCTCCAGGGGAGGAAGCTTTGGAAGTTGTGCGTGGTAGATCCAAAGCTCATAAAAGAAGCCGATAATCAACACCGAAATGGCAGACAGGATGCACTTTGTAGGTTTTTCCCATGGTTTTCGTCTCATTGGGTGACGCCTGGATGCTCTAGTCTGCCAATAACGCATAACTCATCTTAAAGGAGAGACATCGCCCATTCTCCTTTGGCCGTATGTTATAGAGACCGTACCTGTAAAAGCGTTTTAGCAATCTGGCTTCCAACCCCAGTTGTTTTAACAGCTGGAAGTGCGGTTTTTCACGTGAATCAAGGACAAACATGTCCCCGTTTCCCCCCTTTTTTCTTATCTCATGGAGTTCTTCGTTCCATGAAGAATCCACGAGTCTTGATGGAGAGAGGCCCACGTTTTCCGGTAGATACTCAATCTGCTTGCCGCTGTAAAAGGCCAGCCCGTCCAGAAAAGGCTGGTCAATGGCGTCTATGTCATTTTCGTTTTCAATATATGGAGAAAAGGCCCTGTACATTGCCCTTGCATCTTGAGGCACTGGAATAAGTGCCGCAGCAGCCTTAAGCATTATGAAAACCCCAAGGGTTATGACAGCTTTCCGCATAAATGCGCGGAGCGGGAGCCCCTTTACGAACAATATCCTTGTTGTGGCAATGGCCATGGCAGGGAAAAGAGGCAGGATGTAGAGAGGAAGCCTTGAGCGGGCCAGGGAAAATATCACCAGGGGTACTGCCCACCATAGAATCAAGAAAAGCCATGCAGGGTCCCTGGAAACAATGGTTATCAAATCCCGGCCCACTTTCCCCAGGGTATTGGTCCTTATGGAGTGTTTAAAGAATTTAGCAAGGCTAAAGATCCAGGGCATGGAGTCAAGGACGATCATGGGCAGGTACAGGTAAAGGGGCGCATACCATGAGCTGTTCCTGTGGAACACGTCTGAAAAAAGCCTTCCGGTAACTTGTTCTTCAAGGATCAAATCCCTGGCCCATGGATATTTTTCTATTATTGCCATGTACCAGGAAAGCCCGGTAATCAAAAATATGACAATTACTGAAAGGCTAACTGGGGATGCCTTAAAGGAATTTCTCCTGCAAAGCCAGAAAATTCCCATGGCGGCTGCAACAGGAAAGATGGCAGGGCCCTTGGTGAGAAAGCCAAGGCCCCAGAAAAGTCCCATTACGGCGAACCAGATGCGAGCCATGTTTTTGGTCTGGGCCATGAAAGCGCTTATGAAGGCCCATACTGCCGCCACTTCCCACATCACGAGGATTGTGTCGGTGGTCAATATGTTTGAGGCAGCGAAGGGTGCAAGGGATGTGAGATAGACCGTAGATGCCAAGGGCCCCATGCCCTTTTCAAAGAGCCTCTCCGAAATAAGACCAACCAGAAGCACTGTAATGGTAAAAGCCAAGGCATTGGGGATTCTTGCTCCCCATTCGTTGACACCGAAGGCCTTTAGCCCCAGGGCAATAGACCAGTAGGCAAGAGGAGGCTTTGTAAGGTGAGGCCGGAAATCCCTGAGGGGCACCATCCACGACCCTGTAATCAGCATTTCCCTGGCACATTCGGAATATCTTGTCTCATCCCTATCATACAGTCCTCGAGAGCCTTGGAAACATAGGGAGGCAAGAAGTGCCACTGTGAAAACTACCAGATACCAGTGTGTAGAAAATAGGCTTCGCATTTTTATATTCAAAAAGAAAAGGGTTACAGCATACCACTTGGAAGGGGCTTTTAATTCCTGTTTAAATGGTCATTAACGTGTCTGTCACCACCTGTTTCAACTGGCCCAACAAGGCGCCAAACCAGAAGCTGCATCTTTTTCCTCTTCTGTCCTGGATAGAGGGGCGAGGACATGAATGGATGTTTCTTGAGATCCTCTGGCAGCACGGAAAAGGAGCGCTCGAGGTATCTTCTTTGAACGATCATGTAGCGAATCCCGTCCCTGTCAAGAAACAATCTTACTGCCTTTGGGGTTTTTAGAACCGGCATAGGTCCGTTAAATCCCAGGTAGAATATGACGTTTGCGGTATCCTGGCTAAGAGCCACGTTACTAGGGTCAATATTGCTCCCCATGGTAGCTCGAACCTTTTTGAGAAAAGGCCTGTATGGTCTGTACTGTTCAAGTATCACCTGCTGCCAGCAAAAGAAACCTGCCAAAATGATGATAGCGGCTCCAAGGCTTGGAAGAATCCGACTGCACCAGTTAAGGCCTTGTTCTCTTCTGGTAAGGG
>JALWYS010000183.1:3160-3569 GCA_027003115.1 Deltaproteobacteria bacterium
AAAAATACGCTTGCGAGGACACCAGTTATGAAAAGGGATGCAGTTAAGCCATTTGGTGGCACAATGCCGACGAACCCTTCAAGGAGCAAGCCGACCCCAGGGGCCAAAATCAGCAGTAAAGAGGCTGCAACTACAAGCCACTGTTGTATCTTCATAGAGATTTTTAGCCACAAGTCCTCTTTATTGGTGCTTACCAGGAAGTTTCCAACAAGCAAGGCGCAAAATGGCAGTATGGGCAGTATGTAGTAACTGCGTCTTGACTCTGAACAGGTAAATACGAAAAAGATGATCAACAGGGAGTGCAATACCCATTTTTCGTCCTGGTTAAGTCTCTTGTAGTGTCTGAATGCCTCTCCCAGGGCACCAATTAAAAGTGGAGACCACGGCAGGAATAACATGGGAACGTAGT
>JALWYS010000184.1 GCA_027003115.1 Deltaproteobacteria bacterium
GGCTTCATCGCCTTTGGCTGGCTTACCATGGGCCAGCTTTTGAGCGTGCTCCTGGCGCTCTTTGGGCTGGTGCTGTTTGTGCTACGGAAAAATCCACGTCAGGAGGTAGAAGATGTTACTGGTTGATGCAAAGACCATGCAGGGCCTTGACAGAAGGACCATAGAGGAGATTGGAATCCCGGGGCTAATCCTCATGGAAAACGCAGGCCTAGGATGTGCTCGCATAATACTTGAAGAGATGGGAGACGAGGTAGAAAAGGGTTGCCTCGTTGTGGCAGGCCCTGGCAACAACGGTGGAGACGGCTTTGTCATTGTGCGCCACCTCTTTCAGAAGGGGAAACTGGTAAAGGTCCTGTGTCTAAGCCCCCTTGAAAGGTTCAAAGGGGATGCCCTTCCGAACCTCAAGGCCTGCCAGGGGCTTGGAATCGAGATTATGGAGGCCGTTGATGAAAAGGCCCTGGACCTTCACGCCCACCTTTTTAACGAGGCAGGGCTCGTGGTTGACGCAATCTTTGGAACAGGTCTTAGCCGCCCCCTTGAAGGCAGGTTTGCAAGGGCAGTGGAGCTCATCAACTCTTCAACTGCCAGGGTATTTTCTGTGGATATTGCCTCAGGCCTTGGAAGCGACAACGGCCAGGTCCTCGGTGCGGCCGTACAGGCTGATGTCACTGCCACCATGGCCATGGCAAAGGTTGGCCATGTGAACTGGCCCGGGGTTCTCTACACAGGGCGTCTTTTCGTCATAGACATAGGTATTCCCCGCTTTGTCTTGGATGAGGCCAGAGAGACCTTTGAGTACTTTGAAGATGCAGAGTTTTTGGCAACCTTCAGGCCAAGGCCAGCAGATGGCCATAAGGGGACCTTTGGACACGTTGTCATCTTTGGGGGGTCAAGGGGAAAGATCGGGGCCGCATGCCTTGCTGCCCACGGTGCACTTAGGGCAGGGGCGGGGCTTGTAACCGTTGCATCGGTTAGAAGCTCCCAGTTTGTCATTTCCCAGAAGCTTACAGAGGCCATGACCGAGGGGCTTCCTGAAAATCCTGATGGACAGGTTTCAAAGGAGGCCTTTGAAACGGCAATGGGGCTTCTTGAGGGGAAAAAGGCTGCATGCATAGGGCCAGGCCTTGGCCTTACAAAGGATGCAGTCATCTTCAGCCAGAAGATGGCTGTCCACTGCCCGCTTCCCCTTGTAATGGATGCAGATGCACTGAGTGCCCTTTCAAAGTGTACAGAGGTTTTGAAAGAGGCCGCTGCCCCACGCATCCTCACTCCACATCCTGGCGAGATGGCAAGGCTTACAGGAACTAGCGTAGCCGAGGTCCAGAGGGACAGGATCGGGGCAGCCAAGTCCCTTGCAACAGATACTGGCTGCGTGGTTGTGCTAAAGGGTATGTCTACGGTCATTGCATCTCCTTCAGGCCAGGTGTGCATCAACTCATCTGGCAATTCCGGAATGGGCACAGGTGGCATGGGGGATACCCTTACAGGAATAATTGGTGCGCTTCTTGCCCAGGGTTATGCCCCCTGGGATGCGGCAAGGCTCGGGGTTTTCGTACATGGAAAGGGTGCAGATCTCGTTGCCAGGATGAAAGGGCCCTTTGGCTACACTGCCAGGGAGGCGGCAGACCAGCTTCCAAGGCTTTGGCAGATGGCTTCTGAGAAGGCTTGCTAGAGGGGCCTTAAGTTGGCAAGCATCAAGGAAAACAGGGAGTTTTGGGACAGGGATTACGACTGGGCCCAGGAAGGGCATGAGTGGTCCGTGGCCTGGGGCGGGGCAGACATGCAGTGGTTTGGCACAATCCTTCCAAGGCTTCACAGGTACGTACCAACCGGCACCATCCTTGAGATTGCCCCGGGTTTTGGCCGCTGGACTGCCTACCTCAAGGACCTTTGCACAAGGCTTCTCCTGGTGGATCTTTCAAGGCGCTGCATCGAGGGCTGTCGCAAGAGGTTTTCATCGTTTGACCACATTGAATACCACGTAAACGACGGCTACAGCCTTGAAATGATCCCTGACCAAGCCATTGACCTGGTTTTCAGCTTCGATTCCCTGGTCCATGCGGAAAGGGATGTCATGGAGGCCTATGTCTCCCAGATCTCCTCAAAGCTTACAAGGGATGGGGTGGCCTTTATTCACCATTCAAACATTGGCAAGTACAGGTTCTACTTCAGGTTCTGGGAAAGGGATTTCCTACCAAAAAAGTTGGTGGATTATCTAAAAAGGAAAAACATCGTTGAGCCCACAGATCACTGGCGCGCTTTTAGCATGACAGGAAAGGCCATGGAAAAGATGATAAAAAAGGCCGGGCTTTTTTGCATAAGCCAGGAATACATCAACTGGGGAACCATGCCTTCGCACCTGATTGACTGCATAACTGTCTTTGCAAGGCCCGACTCCATGTGGCAAGGAAAGACCGAGAGGCTTGAAAACAGGGATTTCATGAAGGAGGCCCACCACTTAAGACGCCTTGGTCGCCTTTACGGTCAAAAGGGCGGACAAGGAAAAGGCTAAAAGAAGCCTGTTTTTCCCCATGACTCCTCCTGGAAGGGAATCCAACAGCGAACCTGAAAAACATGGGCAGAACAGGTGCCATCTTTCATACATAGCCCTTTTTAAAGACAGGCAGGTCTTTGGCTGGGCAATGTACGACTGGGCAAACTCGGCCTTTAGCACCATTGTGGTCTCAGCCCTTCTTGGCCCGTACCTTTCCTCCCTTGCAGGATCTGGCCAAGGCCCTTTTCTCTTTTCATTGAGGCTAAAGCCCGACTCCATCTACCCCTTTTTCGTATCCATCTCCGTGCTGATGCAGCTTTTTGTTCTTCCTGTCATTGGCGCAATGGGTGACATATTAAAGAGAAAAAAGGCGCTCATGATGGGTTTTGCCGTCTCAGGAAGCATACTTACCTGTCTTCTTGGTGCAAGCGCGGTCTTCCTTCAAGGTGCGCCTTCATCCTCAAAGATACTGTGCCTGGGTTTTCTTTTCGTGTTGGCAAATCTCTTTTTTGGGGCCTCCATCACCCTTTATAATTCCTTTCTGCCTGATATATCCTCTCCTGCCTTAAGGGACAGGGTAAGCTCCCTTGGTTGGGCCCTTGGCTACGTGGGAGGAGGCATTGCCCTTGCCCTTTGCATGGCGCTCTTTTTCTTTCTTGGCAAAAAGGAGGCGGCTATCCAGGCAAGTTTTGTTGTGGCAGGGCTTTGGTGGCTTTTTTTCAGCATCCTTTTCACAGGGCGTATGCTTAAAGAGAAGGAAAGGGGAAAAAAGCCCCTTTTGGTCAGGGACCTTTTCCTGAAAGGGTTTAAAGAGCCCTTTTTGACACTTTTTGCCATGAGAAGAAAAAGGCCGGATGCCTGGAGGTTTCTTGTTGCCTATTTCTTCTATAACGACGGGGTGCAGACGGTCATAGCCGTTGCCTCCATCTTTGCCGTCTCAGTTCTGAAGGTGGACGGCATGACACTTCTTGGGCTTATCCTTTTCATCCAGTTCGTTGCCGCCTTTGGAGCGGCCTTCTTCGGCTGGCTAGGAGAAAGCATGGGAACAAAAAAGGCAA
>JALWYS010000185.1 GCA_027003115.1 Deltaproteobacteria bacterium
GGGCTATTCCTACTCCCGCATGTTCCATTATCCCTTCAAGTTCTTTGACCTTCTGATTGAGTTTATCTTCAAGTTCTACAAGCCTGGTAACGTCATTTTTTATGGCTATGAAATGCGTCAATTGCCCTTTTTCATCCTGCACTGGAGCAATAGTGGTATCCTCCCAGAAAAATTCTCCCTTTTTATTTTTATTGCACACCCTTCCGTGCCACAAACGACCAGACTTTATGGTCTGCCACATCTCCTGGTAAAAGGCCTTGTCATGCCTGCCTGACTTTAAAATCTTTGGATTTTTACCCAAGACTTCCTCTGCGGAATAACCCGTTATCCTGGTAAAGGCGGGATTTACATACTGGATGACCCCGTTTTTGTCCGTGATGACTATACTGCTTCCGCTTTGCTCCACTGCAGTCTGAAGGAGCCTTATCTTCTGGGCGTCCTTAAGCCCCTTTCTCATATCCTGGATAAAGGCATAACAAAACGATACTATTGAATCGCTGGATTCGTGCCTTGTAAAATCGATTATTACCGGCACCTTTTCTCCCTTGCCGTTAACCATACAGGCCTGTAACTCAAAATTCTGAAATGCATCGCCTGTAAGCCTGTTTTTAAACCTGTCCTTGTCCTCTTCTGCCAAAAGCTCGCAAAAGGGCTTGCCATTAAGAAGACCCTTATCTTTATCAATCCCTAGAATCTCATAGAGCCTGTCATTTGCATCTTCGATCACAAGGTTGTCAGGACTCATAACCACGAAACCGTCCTTGTTACCCTGTAAGACTGCCTGATAACGGTACTGACTCTTGCTTTTCTCCTGGCGTTCCTTTAACAGGTCCTCATATTGCCGTCTGAAAAAGAACACCCCGACAATCAGCGGGATAAGGGCGAGAATGAAGGCGCCATTGGTAAACAAAAAGGCCTTTCTAAGCATCTGAAGGGAAAGTGGCAAGAAATCTTTGGATACAATACTTACAATGGCAAACACTCCAGGCATTACTGATAGATATTCTACCTGATGGGACTTTACACGTATTTTACCTTTTCTGGTAAGCTCAAGCCAAGATCCCCTGGGGAAACCAAGACTTTTTATTTCTACACCTTCAAACTGCCTGTTGCGCAGGATTCTTTTTAGCTGGGCGGGGTTTTCCTTTTCAAAGCTGTAAAACCCGTCCCTGTCTGCACTGAAGAGGATTCCGTTATAGGTGGCACCCCACACCGAAAACCCGTGGCTGTTAAGGGGGGCAAGTGAACACAGTAGTGTCCGGGGATCAAGTTTCGCAACCAGCACTCCATATCTGCCGAAATAACTCGTAACACGTGTCGACAGATACAAGCCAAGTTTCTTGCTTGTAACCCCCAGGGCTACATAGGCCCCTGAACCCGTCTTTAGGGCCTGTTTGAAATATGGCCTGAAACCGTAATTTTTGCCTTCAAAACGCTTATCAGTGGAAAGGATGCAGTTTCCTCTCTCATCCATCAAAAAAATGGCCAAAAAACCGATCTTTTGATTTATCCTCAAAAGATAGGACCTTATCTTCACCTTGACTTGGGGTGAATTCTCCTCTGAAAGGCTATCAACAATGTAGGGATTAAAGGACAACATGTTAAGGGCAAAACGCCTAGCATCCAAGCGTTCCCGTACTGTCTTCTCATTTTCTCTCAGTCGCTGTTCAATTTCCTGCCATGAAAATTCCTTAAACTTTTCATAGTTGGTATAGGTTAAAATCACACCTGCCCCCAATAGCAGGATAGCGAAAATGGTAATAAAACAAATAGGAGCAGGTTTTTTCATTAAATCTTTCTTAGCCATTGACCTATAACTTCATTAGCAGGAGCGGGCCTTGAAAACAGGAAACCTTGATGTATTACCTCGCCCCATTTATTGAGAAAGACTACTTGATCTTGGGTTTCAACCCCTTCAGCAACTACTTTTAGCCCCAAGGTCTCAGCCATCAAAAAAATAGCCCTCACAATGGCTCCATTGTCTTTGTCCTCTGGTAAACCCTTTATAAAAGTCCTGTCGATTTTAATTTCACAAATGGGAAGGCTTTTTAGATATGAAAGAGAAGAGTAACCTGTGCCAAAATCATCTATGGAAAACCTGAAACCAGCCTCTGCCAAAGTTTTCATTTTTTTTGCTACATCTTTCATATCATTTATGAGAAGGCCTTCCGTCACCTCCAGAATAATTCTGTCTGGGGATACAGATCTTTCTGAAACAACTGACAAAACATGTTCCACAAAATCTTCTCGCGCAAACTGGATGGGACTTATGTTAACTGATATAGAAAAACTTTCACTAGAATTATCCTTGATTAGGTCACACACCTCTTCCAGCACCCACGTTCCTATCTGAATGATCATGCCGCTTTCTTCTGCAACCGGGATGAAGAGCCCGGGACTTATTAGCCCCTGTTCAGGATGGAACCATCTTATCAGGGCCTCAGCGCCATGAAACCTGCCTCTGCAATCTACCTGGGCCTGCAAAAAAAGCCTGAGCTGCCCCTTGGCAACTGCCCCGGCCAGATCCTTTTCAATCTGGTATCTATGCCGGACCTCCTCCTCCATCTTGCGGTCGTGTATAACTGTCTGGTTTCCACCAAGGGCCTTGGCCCTCCTTAGGGCCAGATCCACCCTTCGCAGAAATTCTTCAGGCTCAAGGGCGATTTCACAGGTCACCGGAGCAGCACCTATACTCACCGTCACAGTAACCCCCCTGTCAATGGGAAAGGGTTCGGCCATCCTGGCATGAATCCTTTGTGCCTTAGTGTATAAAAAATTTATGATTTCGTCAGTGGTAGTATAGGCAGAACTATCATCAAAGGGTATGAGTATGCCAAACTCATCGGCAGCAATACGGGCTACCACGGCCTCCTCATCTTCGAAACACTCCTGCAGTCTTGCGCCAAAATAGTTCAGCAGCAGATCTCCCATCTCAAGGCCCTTGGCCTGGTTTATACGCTTGAACCTGTCTATGTTGACCTGCATCAGGGCCGCTGAGTAACCTTCATTAACGAGTTTTTCAATGTTCTCCGTGAAAAGGACCCTGTTGGGAAGACCTGTTGTCTGATCGTAGTGGGCAATAAAGTCAGCAAGCCTTTTGGCACTTTTTATGGCCTTTTTGAGTTGCAGGTGCAGGCCAACAAGCCTGAGACCCACCTTGATTCGGGCCTTGAGCTCATCGGTATCAAAGGGTTTTGAAAGAAAATCGTCAGCTCCTGCCTCCAAGGCATGGATAACATCCTTCTTTTCGTTTTTTGACGTTAGCATAATGACATAGTGCGGGATATCCTTTCTTTCCCTTCTTAGTTGCCTCACTATGTCTATGCCATCCATACCGGGCATGAGCCAATCGAGAAGGACGATCCTTGGCTCTTCTGAGGCCTTGATCCACTCCAGTGCCTCTTTACCATCCTCTATATTAGTGGGGTCAAAACCCCATTTCTTGAGGGTGGACTTTAAAAGTAACTGGGTTATTGGGTCATCTTCGGCAATGACTATCTGGTCTTTGAGAAATTC
>JALWYS010000186.1 GCA_027003115.1 Deltaproteobacteria bacterium
ATCCAGGGAAAAGAATCTCGAGCAGCACAGGCGTGTGCTCATTTCCATGTTTGCCCACGACCTCAAAGGGCCTCTTGCCGTTGCAGGGGGGTTGCTACTTAGGCTCAGGGAGGAAAAAGCAGGAAAGCTCAACGAGAAGCAGATCCAGTATCTTGAAACCATAATCAAGGAAATAAAAAAGGTTGATAAGTACATCAAGAGTTTTCTTGATATTGTAAGAATGGAGGCAGGCCAGATAAGTCTCTCCAAGGAACTTTGCGACATGCACAGCCTCATTAGTGAGCTTCTTTATGATATAAAAATCAGGGCAAAGGAAAAGGGCATGACCATAAGAATGGATATTCCCGAGGACCTGCCCCTGGTATATGTGGATAAATACCAACTTCAAAGGGTAATGTTCAACCTGCTAGATAATTCCATCAAATATTCCCCTCCCGGATCAGAGATAGATATTTCCTGCAAGGACATTGACGATTCCGTTATGTGTGTTGTGGAAGATTCTGGGCCTGGTATAGACGAGGAGGACATGCCTTATATTTTTGATCCCTTCTACAGGGCAAATTATTCAGAGGGCGTAGAGGGAACTGGAATCGGCCTTGCCATTGTAAAAACCATAATCGAGGCCCACGGTGGAAAGGTTTGGGTCAAAAACAAAAGGCCTCCCCAACATGGGGCCATTTTCAGCTTTACCATTCCCAAGGCCAAGAAAGACAAGCCAGTAAGACAGGAGTTTATACAGACGGAAAAGACTTAAGGTTCTGGAAAATGCACCGATAGAGATAAAAAAACGGTGCAAAATGGGTGCAAATCAGACCATTAATCCCAAACCCCCCGAGCAGGATTTCGTACAAGGGCCACGTGAATTCCTGATAAACATCCAGAAAGAACTAGCAAGAGTCCAGCGCTACGGCCACAAAACCACATTTCTTCTCATAAAACCAATATTAAAATCACACGGTTCCAAAGAGGGTTACCTCGAATTTCTTTGTCGATCCATTAGCAAAGAGTTAAGAAATTGCGATAGCGTTTATTTGTTCGATTCAGATTACATAGCCGCAATCCTTCCAAATACCCATGAAGCAGGTGGAGAAACTGCGGCCCACAGGGTTAAGAAAAAGATTTCACAAATTTGTACCGAGGGAGAAAACAGGCCCGTTCCCATGTCTATCGGGGTGGTCAGCGTATGGCCCGGTGAGTCGATAAATGCAAGCGACTTGATTCAGAAACTTCAAGCTGACCTTGAAAGGGACCACAGATGCCAGCTACTTCCTCACAGCAAAAGTAAAGATACTGCGGGCCCCAGATTATGCCTCCTGACAGGAAATGAACTGGCATCCACCATTTTTAAAAGGCTCGGAAAAACATTTAGAATATCTCAGGATCAGGCAGAGTTAATTGACTCTGATCTGATAATAGTTGAAAAAGCAAGGCAGGAATATGGGAGCATTGAGCAAAACTACACTCAAACTGACAGACGGTTAACAAACAAACTTGATCTAAAATATAAAGATAAAGAGCTAACCTTATATTTTAACGATGGAATTGACTTGGGGACTGTGGTTTCCTCTATTGTTGATACCCATAAAGGTGTGCCAGAACCGGGCAGGTCAACCTTAGATCAAAAGGTAAAGGATGCGCTTTCAGCCATAGGATCTTCCACGCATCAACTTAATCAGCCGCTTCAAATTATGATGGGAAAAATAGAGCTGCTGTTACTTGATATTTTAACAGAAGAGGAGGTGCCCAAAAAAGTGCTGGAAGAGGCCCTTAAACAGATAAAAGATCAGGTTCACTACGCCGCTGAGATAAATTCCAAGATAAATAGACTTTCAAAACTTTAAAGTGTTGCTTTAGAGACTCTTGCAATCGCAACTTCTTGCTTTTGTGGTACATTTTATTTTACATAATGTATCTTATGCGACATTAATTGGGTACGTCCACTTCTGCCACGAATCAAAGGCGACCCTGTTTCCGTGTACGGGAAAATTTTTTATTTATGATCTTTCAATGTAAAACTTGCAATTGCTTAAGGAGGTAATATGGATTTTCTGAAAATAGGTTCTGAAAATTTTTCCAAATGGGTTAAAGCAGTAAAGGAAGCTGATATTGAGGGTGTCTTGCATTTATATAGTAATGAAGCCACATTCCTTCCAACTTTCTCTTCTGATCTAAAGCGAGGAAAAAGCGGCGCCAGAAGGTATTTTGAGCATTTTTTTAGCAATGCACCGGCATGCGATATTGTTCAAGATGTGATCCAGCCTTTGACCGAAAAGGTTTATCTTCAAAGCGGATTTTATGATTTCGTTCTCAAAGACGGATCCGAGGCGTCAATTAATGCACGCTTTACTTTTGTGTGGAAGAAAGAAGACGACGGGATATGGCGGATAATTCATCATCACTCCTCTACCCTGCCTAGCAGCAGAAATTAAAAAAGTGGTTACAAGTTTTTTAATACATACGGTTGCGATAATTACTCTTTTTTAGAACCGACGGCATTGGTTAGTTGGCAAAATCCTGTAATGTCCGTGACCGGGATCCTTACGCAATCTTAGCTTTAGACAAATAAATAGGTAATTAAAAATAACACCTAATGTTTAAGTTTAAGTTAAACATGAGGTGAAAATATGAAAAAGGGGCGAACATTCACCCCTTTTTCATGGGGAGGAGAGGAGGAGAAGAAAATTTATCCCAGGTCCTTGATCAGGTCCTTTAACATTGCATTTGCCACCTTTTCCGCATCAACCTTATAGGTGCCGTTTTGTATCTGTTCCTTTATCATTTCTATCTTTTCAGCCCTATGGGGCTCATGGGTCTTCATTGTGTCTGAGACCTTGTTTAGGAGTTTTGACTGGGAAGAAAGCTCGACTGTATCCGTCTTTACCGTGGACTTTTGATGGACCTTGTTAGCGTCCTGTTGGCCTTCTGTTTTATTTCCAACTGCCTGGGTATTGAGATATTTTTCTATCTGAAGTCCGTGATTCTGATCACCTATTTTCATTTTGTTTCTCCATTATCGTGGCTGTCATTGAGGGTTTCTATTATAGACTTGAGATCCTCAAAGGACAACTCTTCAACCTTTTCCTTAGAGTCGCTATCTATGACCTTGAATTTGAATCCTGAATTCCTGTTTTTTTGCGGTATTATATCAACCTTTTCCTTAAATTTTTCTCCTATTTTTGCAAAGAGTGCTTCTTCAATGTCTTCTTGCCCAAGGCCCTTGGCCTGGGTCTTGGCCCTGTCAACCAGATCATTTGTTATTTCATGAATGAGCTGCTTCTTCTTTGCCTCTTGAGAAATTTCTATGGAGTCAGGAGAGGGTTTTTCCGCCCTTGCAAGCTTTATTCTCGCAAGACTCCTCCTTCCCAGTCTCTGACCGTAGGCCTTTATTACATGCTGAATGTGAAAGGAGGAAACGTTCATTTTGTGCCTTTCCTGACAATTTTTGTCTCTTAATTCCTTGTTTCTTGGTATATTTCTCGGTCATTTTCATACAAAACTTTAATTTTTTTATTTTCTCTTTCACTTTTGAATGGGGAAAATAGTGGGGAAGTGACACGCCCTGCATTATTTTGATGCACAGGAAGCATTTAAGTGCTATAAAACCAAAAAATTTCAGGTAGATTGCTGACTTATGAAGTATCTGTTCGGCCCTGTTCCTTCAAGAAGACTTGGACTTTCATTGGGAGTGGACATACTGCCGGCCAAGACTTGCAACATGAATTGCATATATTGCGAGATAGGCCCTGGCAAAAAAACCTACTCCCAGGCACCATCGTCTCCGGAGCCCAGGGAAATACTTAATGAAATAAGGGAGTTCTCAGCAAGTTCAAAGCGCAGATTCGATTGTTTGACGTTTACTGCCTCTGGAGAGCCTACCCTGCATAAGGACTTGGCCCTTCTTATTAGGGAAGGAAAAAGGATAACTGGGAAGGCGGTGACGGTACTTACAAATTCCTCAACAGTATCCCGGAAGGACATAAGAGAAACCCTCTGCCTTGCAGATATTGTATTGCCGTCACTTGACGCGGCAACTCCAGAAACCTTCAGGAAAATAAACCGTCCCCACCCTGACATTAAAATAACGTCAATTATAGAGGGTCTTTCAAGGCTTAGAAAGGAAATGTCCGGGCAGATGTGGCTTGAGATCCTCTTTGTGAGCGGCATAAACGATACGGAAGACGAATTGTTGGCGCTCAAGGAGGCAACGAGGATAATAGACCCCCACAGGATTCAACTTAATACCGTGGCCAGGCCCCCAGCTGAGAAGTGGGCGAAACCGGTTAGTAAAAGGAGGATAGAGGAAATACGCTCTTTTTTGGGGGAAAAGGCAGAGATTGTGATAGATTTTCATGCTCAGATGGACAACGGATGCCAGTTGATACTCGAATCTGAAATCCTTGATACCCTAAGGAGACGGCCCCTTACCTTTCAGGATCTAAGTGGCCTTTTTGGCAGGTATGAACATACAAAAAAGGTGCTTCAAAGCTTACTTAAAGAGGGAGATATAGAGGAGAGACGGGTTCAGGGCAGGATTTTTTATGCGGCTCCGAACCCTTCATCAAGTCACTACTAACTTTAGCCATGGCATTTATTCAAGAAGGTAAGCCTGTTTCAGCATCCAGAATAGTTCTTACCCAGGTGATGCTTCCTGAAGACACCAATTCTGCTGGCAACGTCCACGGCGGAACCATCATGAAGCTTGCAGACAATGCCGCCTTTGTTGTTGCAAGCAGACACTGCAGGACAAACGTGGTCACCGCCTCTGTAGATCGTATTGACTTCTTGGCACCCGTTTATATTGGTGATCTGCTGATCTTGCATGCGAGGCTCAACTGGACGGGTCACGCATCCATGGAGATCGGCATAAAGATTGACTCTGAGGATCTCTTTACGGGAAAGGTGAGACACGTTGCAACCGCCCTTTTGACCTTTGTATCCCTGGATGAAAAAGGGCGCCCAAAGCCTGTACCTCCCCTGATACTAGAGACTGAAGATGACAGGAAAATATTTCAGGAGGCAGCAGAAAGGGCACGGATTCGGAAAGAGACGAGAAAAAGAGACAAATCCTAAAAAAAACAAAAATGGCAGGAAAAAGAAAAAAGGGCCCAAGGTCCAAGAAAAAAAGCAAGATCCTCATAAATGCCCAGGCCCCTGAAGAGTGCAGGGTCGCCCTCATTGAAAATGGAAAGCTTGAGGCCTTTGAGCTTGAAAGTGTTGGCTATGAAACAACAAAGGGGAACATTTACAAGGGCAGGATCGTAAACGTTGAAACTGGGCTTCAGGCAGTATTTGTTGACATCGGCCTCAATCGTAACGGCTACCTCCCCTTTGAGGAGATACACCCTGACTACTATGGCTACGCTGAGGACAAGAAAAAGATAGCAGGGCTGCTCAAAAAGGGACAGGACATCCTTGTCCAGGTGGTAAAGGAGGAAACCCAGCTAAAGGGTGCCTATGTTACCACCTACCTGTCCCTTCCGGGAAGATTCTTGGTGCTCATGCCAGGAAATCCCCATGTTGGGGTCTCAAGAAAGATAGAGGAAGAAAAGGAACGGATAAGGCTTAAAAATATCCTCAAGCAGACAAAACTTCCTGAAGGAGTGGGAATAATTGCGAGAACCGCTGCTGCCAAGGCCACCAAGGCCGAAATACTAAAAGACCTTAGATATCTTTCAAGGCTCTGGAATAGTCTAAAGAAAGCGGCAAAGTCCGCCCCCACCCCTT
Organism: Deltaproteobacteria bacterium; assembly: GCA_027003115.1. GTDB lineage: Bacteria > Desulfobacterota > Dissulfuribacteria > Dissulfuribacterales > QOAL01 > JAADCZ01. Next base: position 5,725 of record JALWYS010000186.1, read on the forward strand.
CCCTACTTTACAGGGACAGAGAACTTACAACCAGGTTTCTTCGCGACTACCTCACAACGGATGTATCCGAGATTATTGTTGATCACAAGGAAACCTATGAAAGGATACGTTCCTTTCTAAAGATCATTGCCCCGAGACAGGTCTCGGCTCTGACACTTTATCAGCAAGAAAGGCCCCTTTTTGAGAAATATGGCATTGAGAACCAGATAGAGCAGATATTTCAGCCACGGGTGGATCTGCCTTCTGGAGGTTACATCATAATAGAGCCTACTGAGGCAATGGTTTCTATAGATGTTAATTCGGGCAAGAACGTAAAGGAAAAAGATCTTGAGGACACCGCCCTTGCAACTAATCTAGAGGCTGCAGAAGAGATAGCGCGACAGCTAAGGCTAAGGGACCTTGGCGGGATAATCGTAATAGATTTCATTGACATGAGAAACAAGGCCAACAGGAGCCTTGTAGAAAAACGGCTTCGTCAAAGTCTGAAAAAGGACAAGGCAAAGACTGAAGTTGCGCGCATATCCAGGTTCGGGCTCCTTCAACTGGTCAGACAGAAGCTAAAAAGCCCCGTGAAGGCCCTAAGTTATGTAAAGTGCCCCTATTGCAAGGGAGCCGGGCTCATAAAATCCGTGGAATCGTTATCTCTACTCTATTTGAGACTTATTGGAAGCAAGCTTGCTTCAAGGCAGGCCTCAAAGGAGGAGTCCCAGAGACTTGTTCTTGAGGTACCGCCTGCGGTAGCCTCCTATCTGTTAAACAAAAAACGCGCTGAGCTTTTAAGGCTTGAAGAAACATACCAGATATTTATCCAAATAGAGCCCAAGGAGAGACTAGGCGCTGAGGAATACTATTTGTATCTAGCAAAGGAACAGTAAGAAATGGAGCAGCTTCTAAAAGACGTACCAGATTACATAAAGGAACTTGTGCCCTACCCTCCCGGAAAGCCAAAGGACGAGCTTGAGCGCGAGTATGGCATAAAAAACTCCATAAAGCTTGCCTCCAATGAAAACGACCTTGGACCCTCCCCAAGGGCTGTGGAAAGGATAAGGGACATCCTTGGTGAGCTTCACCGCTACCCAGACGGCAGCTGTTACTATCTAAAACAGGCGCTTGCAGAGCGTTTTGGCGTAATGCCTTCAAATGTCGTTCTTGGAAACGGTTCAAACGAGCTCATTGACTTTTTGTGCAGAATTTTTATCCGCAAGGGAAGAAACGCCATAAGCAGCAGGCCGAGTTTCCTGGTCTATAACAAGATGGTTCAGATAAACGGCGGTGAAAACAGGGTGGTTCCTCTCAAAAATTCCACCCATGATCTCGACGCCATGGCAGCCAAGGTGGACGGAAACACCCGTCTTATATTCCTTGATAATCCAAACAACCCTATGGGAACCGTGATTAGGAAAAAGGACCTTGAAGACTTTCTTTCAAAACTGCCATCCCATCTGCTCGTAATCCTTGATGAGGCCTATGGAGAGTTTGTAAGGCCAGGAACTGATTGGGCAGAAGGAAGAAAGTTCTTTCCCGCAGACGAACGCATTGTCATACTGAGAACCTTTTCCAAGGCCTATGGTCTTGCTGGCTTGAGGGTTGGTTATGGCATCATGCATGAGGATATTGCAGCACTTTGTGACAGGGTCAGGCAGCCCTTTAACGTGAATCTTCCCGCCCAGGAAGGAGCACTGTCTGCCCTTTCAGACAAGGGCCATCTTGAATCAACCCTTGAAAACACATGGGATGAAATGATAAAACTCTTTAAAGAGATAAAGAAACTTGGATGCATTCCCTTTGAAAGCAACACCAACTTCATGCTTATAGACACCCGCAGGCAGGCCAGGGAGGTTTTTGAGGCCATGCTTAGAAAGCGCGTAATCATAAGGTCAATGGATTCCTACGGATTTCCCACCTATGTACGCATTACCGTGGGAACGCCAGAGGAGAATCAGAAATTTCTCCAGGCATTTTCGAGGGTACTGGAGGAGATACCTGAAATTCAAGGGAGGGTTTAGATGGCAAGACCACCCAAATGCAGACTTGTAGGCCGGGAACCATCCGTTACCTACTTTAAACCCAGGGGGGTACCGTTGAGAGACCTGGACGAGGTCACTCTCACTGTGGAGGGGCTTGAAGCCTTGAGGCTTAGTGAAATCGAGGGGCTTGACCAGGATTCTGCTGCAGAAAGAATGGGTATTTCGCGCCAGACCTTTGGACGTATCCTTGCTGAGGCCAGAAAGACTGTGGCCTGTGCCGTTGTGGAGGGCCTTGGCCTAAGAATCGAAGGAGGCAACTACAAGCTGGTTAACAATCCTCACCCATGCAAGTAAGAATATGGATTCCATAATAGACTTTTGCAATACCCGGGTTGTTTTAAAAGTCGGTGACATTACCAAGGAAAAGGCGGATGCCATTGTAAATGCTGCCAACTCCAGGCTACTTGGAGGTGGAGGGGTGGATGGGGCCATTCACAGGGCCGCAGGGCCAAGTCTTCTTGAAGAATGCAGGAAGATAGGCTGGTGTGACCCCGGTGATGCGGTAGTAACAGGAGCTGGCAACCTTTCGGCAAGGTATGTAATTCATACGGTTGGTCCGGTTTGGCGCGGTGGAACAAAAAACGAGCAGAAAGTCCTGGAAAACGCCTACATGAGCAGCCTTAAAAGGGCCATGGAAAAGAAGGCAAAGACCGTGGCCTTTCCAGCCATAAGTACCGGCGCCTATGGTTTCCCCGTAGAGCTGGCAGCCCCAACCAGTCTATGCACCATAAGAAGCTTTTTAAAGGCACATCCTAATGTTCTTAAAGAAGTTAGAATCATCTTATTTAACCAAAAGATATTGGAAGGCTTCAAAAAGGCCATGAAGGACTGTTTCCCATAACCTTTTTTCCATTCGCTGTACATCAAAAGAACACTCGTTTCCTGGAGCATTACTAAGTAATTGATTTATTCAGGAAAACGGAAATTCCAATCTTTCATTCAATCTTTCAATTGTACGACGCAATTCGTCAATTATCTTTCTTGACAGCCTCCCTTTATTTGCTATAAAAAAAATGAGCAGGAGCTCGAAAAAAACAGCATGGGAGGGTCACAGTGAAACAAAAATCAATTACCGGAGTTTTGATCTGTCTTAGTTTTTGGTTGCTTTTAGCGACACAGGCCATGGCGCAGGAAGTACCCAGCAGCTATTGCTTCAAGTCCGAGTGCTGGAAAGAGCAAGGACTTACAAGGCTTGCGACCCATGGATGTCCGACACCCACTTTATTCGTCAAATCCGCATTGAGAGAACTCGAATCCTATGTGAAGAAAGGCCAATCTTTTGGCCTTTCCAAGGCCCAGATAGCTCAAATAGTACCAATATACGAACATGCCAATATGGTTGTTGCCAAGGCAAGGGGGCAAATGCTAGGGCTAACCGAGATGTTGTCCAAGGAGATGAAAAAAGACATCCCAGATCATCAGAGGGTCAAGAAATTAATAGATGAAGTTGAGAAAAGTTGTTGGGACATGATCTCTGTATTGGCAGAGGACGTTAACAAGGCTCGTGCAATAACCAAACAGAAATAAGGAGAGGATTATGAAAAGGTTTTCACCGATATTACTATTGACTCTTGTTACCATTTTGGCCACCTACTCTACCAGTACCTATGCTTCCAGGGTTCCACAAAAGCGTCTGAAATGTCTGGTGGGCCAGTGCTGGAAAAAAATAGACATGAAAAAACTTGAAAAGAGTGGTTGTCCCACCCCGATTCTCATAGTGAACAATGTGCTAAGAGAAATGAACGGATATCTTGCGGCGGCTGACCTTCTGAAATTGTCAGACAAGCAAATCAAAGAATTAACGGCCCTAAGATACAGAACCCACAGGAGAATTATGAAAGGCAAGGCTTTAATGAATTTGTTGTCTATAAGTCTTCTGGATAACATGGCCACAGACGATTTTGACTTGCAAGATGTAAAGGATCAGGTTTCTCAGCTTAAGCAGAGTTGTTCCGGACTTCTTTATGGGATTATTTTGGATACTATCGAAGCAAGAAAAGTATTGACCCCAGAGCAACGGAAAAAGGCAAGGGACATTGCCCTTTAGACCGTTTTTTTGGATTTTATTTGGCCTGTTTGCGGTTCTGGTTTTCCAGGCAACTGCATTTTGTCTAAAGACAGGCTCATTTAAAAATACAAAAAAAGTGAGCATCTTTGGCTCTTGCTGGCAAAAGAAGAAATTTTCAAAGTCTCCCAAGGAATCAGTTTATTCTGCCTGTAACGCACCAGATGAAGTGTTAAGATCGTCTTTGTGCGAAATAGAGGCGCTTAGAAGATCGTCTGATGTCTTGAACCTAAGTATGGATCAAAAACAAAAAATATTACAAGATTACAAAAAATTTAAGCGTAAATCCAGATACTACAAATCCAAAATGGATCTTTTGATGTTGGAATTAAACGAGGTGGTTTTAGAGGACACGCTTGATATGGAGACTGTTAGGAAGGACATTAACGGGCTGAGAAACTTTTGCAACAAGCTTCTATTGCTACACGCTTCTACAGTTATCCATTTCAGGGAAATATTAAACGAAAAACAGAGGTCCATGTTAAAAAGGCCAATTTTCCCTCGGGATATTGTCGTCAAATCTGTTCCTAGTCCCAGAGTAGTGCCTTGTGGTGGGGATTAAAGAAAAGCCGGCAATCAGCCGGCTTTTCTCATTTTTTATCTGTTCAAAAATATCCTTCTTTATAATTAGCTGCAACCACCACATGTGCCGCATCCACCATTTGGCTCTGTATCACAGCCGCATGAACCTGCCATGGCGGACATTTCTGCAAAGGAAGGCTCCCTTACCTCAAGAATCTTGATATCAAAGTGAAGGGTCTCCCCTGCAAGGGGGTGATTAAAGTCTGCCATTACCACGTCATCCTTCACTTCCTTTACTGTGAAACGAACTGGACCATGGGGTGACTGGGCCTCAAAGGGCATACCTGGCTCAATATCCATACCCTCGGGGAAATTGGACCTTGGAATCTCGCGTACAAGATCTGCCCTTGCTTCACCATATGCATCTTCCGGCTTTATTGTGAGAGAGACACTATCACCGGCCTTTTTGCCCTTTATTCCATCCTCGAGTCCCTTTATTACCTGGCCAGAACCAAAAAGGAAGCCAAAGGGCTGATCTGGTGTAGTCTGGTCAATGGTCTCGCCTGAGTCCAGTTTAAGGGTGTAATCGATGGTCACGTAACTCTTGTCATTAATTTCCATGCTTTCTTTCTCCTAACTGATTTTGATTCCAAGAAACTTACCGGGGAAGTTTTTGGTATTGTTTATTGCGGACGTATTTTAACGACGTGTTGACGAACAATAATAGGTATTAATCCTTCCAAGGTCAAGGACAAATAATCTGGATTTTATTTTTTATTGGTTATCGTTTTCTTTTCCTGTGAAGAATGTACTTTCTTACTGCTCTGTTATGTTCCTTAAGGGTCTTTGAGAAGTAATGGGTCCTGTTTCCCTTGGATACAAAAAAGAGATAAGGTGTCTTCTTGGGATACAAGACCGCCCTTAATGACAAAAGACCTGGGTTGCACACTGGGCCCTTGGGAAGCCCGTATCGGGTGTATGTATTGTAAGGGGTGGCCTTTCTAAGGTCCTTCCAGGTAAGCCTTCTTTTTTTTATGCGCCGTTCAACCATGATGCCATATTTCACTGTTGGGTCTGCCTGAAGCGGCATGCCCTTTTTCAACCTGTTCCAAAAAACGCTTGCAATTATGGGCTTTTCCTCCTGCACCGCTGCTTCAAGTTCCACAATGGAGGCAAGGGTAACCACC
>JALWYS010000187.1 GCA_027003115.1 Deltaproteobacteria bacterium
TGTCCACCTCCTGGTAGCTCATGCCAAGCCCCCTTCCAACATCCCTTATGACCGCCTTTGCCTTCATCTGGCCAAAGGTGATTATCTGGGCCACAAAGTCCTCGCCACCGTACTTTTCCGTAACGTACCTTATGACTTCATCCCTTTTGGCCATGCAGAAATCAACGTCTATGTCAGGAAGAGACACCCTTTCAACATTGAGAAATCGCTCAAAGAAGAGCCCGTAACGGACCGGGTCTATTTCCGTAATTCCCATGGAATAGGCAACCAAAGAACCCGCTGCAGACCCTCTGCCGGGGCCAACAGGAATGCCATGCTTCTTGGCCCAGTTGATGAAATCAGCAACAATGAGAAAGTAGGAGGCAAATCCCTTATCCTTGATGATCTCAAGCTCTTCCTCAAGGCGTGCCTTGTACCTTTTGCACTCATCTTCAGAAAGGCCAAGCTGCCTCTTTCTCCTTTCAAATCCTTCCCTTGCCTGCCTTTCAAACACCTCCTCGTAGGTAAGCCTCTCATCGATCTTGAAAAAGGGAAAGTGGTGTTTGCCTGTCTCGATCTCAACATTGCACCGTGAGACTATCTCCTGGGTGTTGGATAGGGCCTCCTCATGCCAGGAAAAGCGCGAAGCCATCTCCTCTGGAGGGGCAAAGTAGAGGCTGTCCGTGGAAAACCTCATCCTTTTTTTGTCGTTTACCGTCTTTCCTGTCTGGATGCAGAGGAGCACGTCATGGGCGTCTGCATCCTCCCTGTTGAGATAGTGACAGTCGTTTGTGGCAACAACCGGTATCCCTAGTTTTTTCGAAAGGTCAACAAGGGCCCTGTTTACCTCTTTCTGATCAGGTATCCCGTTTTCCTGGAGTTCAAGGTAGAACCTGTCCTTGAAAATGCTTGCGTAGGTCTCTGCCAGGGTGCAGGCCCCCTTTTCATCTCCTCTCAGGAATGCATGGCTCACCTCGCCGTGAAGACAGGCAGATAGAGCTATGAGGCCCTGGTTGAACTCCTCCAGAACCTCCTTGTCCACCCTGGGCTTGTAGTAGAAGCCTTCAAAGTTGGCAATGGTGACAAGCTTCATGAGGTTCTTGTAGCCGGTGTTATTCATGGCAAGAAGCACCAGGTGAAACGCTGCCTGGGACTGGCTCCTGGCGCTCCTGTCCTTCCTGTTTCCTGGTGCTACGTAAAGCTCACAACCAATTATCGGCTTTATGCCCGCCTTTAAGGCACCCTGGTAAAACTTTAGCACCCCGTACATGTTTCCGTGGTCTGTAATTGCCACGGAGTCGTAGCCATACTCCTTGGCCCTGGGAAAGAGGTCCTTGAGCCTTATGGCCCCGTCAAGGAGGCTGTATTCAGTATGAAGGTGAAGATGGGTGAACCTTGTCTCTTTCATTTCCTTTTATGGCAATCTTGAAAAATGTTGAAAAACTATTCCCACTCAATTGTCGCAGGGGGTTTTGAGCTTATGTCATAGCAGACCCTGTTAACCCCCCTCACTTCATTAATAATCCTGTTGGACATCCTGCCCAGAAGATCGTAGGGTAGCTTTGACCAATCTGCCGTCATGGCATCCAGGCTGTCAACGACCCTTATTGCTACAACGTGATCATAGGTCCTTTCATCTCCCATTACGCCAACTGTCTTTATGGGAAGAAGCACAGCAAAGGACTGCCAGACCTTCCAGTACCAGTCGGAAGCCTTCATTTCCTCAAGAACAATATGGTCTGCCTCCCTTAGGATATTCAGCCTTTCAGGGGTCACCTCTCCAAGAATCCTGATGGCAAGGCCTGGCCCTGGAAATGGGTGCCTGTTGATAAGCTCGTAGGGCATGCCAAGTTCTTTGGCAACCCTTCTTACCTCATCCTTAAAAAGCTCCCTTAGCGGCTCTATGAGGTCGAGTTTCATGACATCAGGAAGGCCGCCCACATTGTGGTGGCTTTTTATGGTGGCAGAAGGCCCCTTGAAGGAGACGCTCTCAATTACGTCGGGATACAAGGTCCCCTGGGCTAGAAAGTCAACATGGCCTGTCTTCGAGGCCTCCTCCTCAAAGATTTCTATGAACTCGTTACCTATAATCTTCCTTTTCTTTTCAGGGTCCTCAACCCCCTTGAGCTTTTTAAGAAACCTCTCCTCAGCGTCCACGTAAACAACGTTCAGGTCAAACTGCTTTAGAAAGGCAAGTACTGTTTCAGGCTCGTTTTTTCTCAAAAGGCCGTTATTTACAAAGACGCACACCAGGTTCTTGCCAATTGCCTTGTGGATAAGAAGTGCGGTCACCGTGGAGTCAACACCTCCTGAAAGGGCGCAGATGACTCTGCCGTCTCCTACCTTCCTCCTTATCTCCTCCACGGTTGTGGATACGAAGGATTTCATGGTCCAGTCGGGAGTGCAGTTACAGACCCTGAACAGAAAGTTTCTTATGACATCCATGCCTATTTCCGTGTGTGCCACCTCAGGATGAAACTGCACCCCAAAGATGGATTTTTCAGCATGTGCCATGGCGGCAATAGGACAGGAAGCGCTATGGGCAAGGACCTTGAAACCCTCAGGGATCTTTTCCACCTTATCCCCATGGCTCATCCATACCTGGTGGCCAGGCTCCCCAGTAAGAAGGCCATGAAATATTTCATCTGTATCGTCTATGATAAGCCGTGCATGGCCATATTCTCTATGGTCGCTTCTTTCCACCTGACCTCCAAGGAGCAGGCTGGTAAGCTGCATACCGTAGCATATTCCCAGGATGGGAATGTCAAGATCAAAGATTTCCGTGCTAATCTTGGGTGCGTCTTCATCGTAGACGCTTGATGGGCCGCCCGACAGGATTATCCCTTTGGGTGCCATTGCCTTGATCTTTTGAATACTTATATTAAACGGGTGGATTTCACAGTAGACTTGGGCCTCTCTGACCCTTCTTGCTATGAGCTGGGTGGTCTGGGAGCCAAAATCGAGAACCAGCACGTTTTGTTTGGTTGGCGATTGCATAACTACCTCAGATGATTAATTTTTTTAACCAGAAAAACGAAAACGAAACCCTAGTGACGAAGAGAATAGTAACTGAAATCATGGAAAATAAAAAGGGCATAAAGTTGAGAAGAAAAATTGATTGTGTTAATGTGAAGCTCATGGATGATGATTGTAAACGGCCTAAAAAGGCCGATTTCGAACCAGACAAACAAGGTTGTAGCAGGGATTGTTCGTCTAAAAAGGAGTTTGACACAAAGTCGAAGGCTGCAACCTGCCATAAGCATATTTCCACGGAAGGGCCAAGGAGCGAGGACGAGTCTGAAAGGCCTTTTCCTTCCCAGAAAACCTTGGAGAAAGAGATAAGTGAATACCTTGCCAAGAAGTACGGCGGAAGGGTCAAGGTTATTTCCCAGATGGTTTTTCCCGGACAAACAAAGACTGAAGAGACAGATCAAAAGGAAGAGCAGGCAAAGAAAAAAGGCGCGACCATAAAGTTTGACATAAAGCCCAAGGAGCTTGAGGCCTATCTTGATGAATATGTTGTCAAGCAGGAAGATGCAAAGGCCATCCTTGCCACTAAGATTTGTACACATTTCAACAAAATTTCCTATCTTGAAAGGCGTGGCAAGAATCGTCAGCCAGTAGGAAATATCAAAAACAACATCATCCTCATAGGCCCAACCGGTGTTGGAAAGACCTATCTTATCAAGCTTATTGCAGCAAAACTTGGTGTGCCCTTTGTAAAGGGAGACGCTACCAAGTTCAGTGAAACAGGCTACGTTGGCGGCGATGTTGAAGATCTCGTGCGGGACCTTGTTAAGGAGGCTGACGGCGATATAGAAAAGGCCCAGTACGGAATCATCTACATTGACGAAATAGACAAGATCGCCGCGACAGATGGCCTCAGGGGGCCTGATGTCTCACGTTCCGGGGTTCAAAGGGCCTTACTTAAGCCTCTTGAAGAGACAGAGGTGGATCTTAAGACTCCCCACGACCCTATTTCCCAGCTTGAGGCCATAGAGCATTTCAGAAAGACTGGCAAGAGGATGAAAAAGACCATCAACACCAGAAACGTCCTTTTCATTGTAAGCGGTGCCTTTTCAGGTCTTTCTGAAATAGTCAAGAAGAGGCTTTCCAGGCAGGGTATTGGTTTTGGTGCTGAGCTGGACGTTAGGGATGAACAGGAGTGGCTCAAAAAGGTAAAACCCCAGGACCTTGTGGAGTTTGGATTTGAAAACGAGTTCATAGGCAGGCTGCCTGTCATAGCAGTGCTTGAAGAGCTTACCGAGGAAGACCTTTTTGAGATACTTAAAAATCCCAAAAGCCCGGTAATAGTCAGCAAAAAACAGGATTTCAGGGCCTACGGAATCGATCTTAAGTTTGAAGAAGATGCCCTAAGGCTTTTGGCAGCCCAGGCCTATCAGGAAAAAACAGGTGCCCGTGCCCTGGTAAGCGTTATAGAACGAGCCCTTATGCCCTTTGAAAAGGCTCTTCCATCAACAGATATCGATTTTCTTGTTGTAACAAGGGAACTGGTTGAAGAGCCTGAAAAGGTCCTGAAAGAGCTTTTAAAGGACCCTCACAACAGCAAAAGAATACGTCAGTACGAGGCCATCTTAGACCATGAAAAAAAGGCAATAATTGAAGGCCTTGATATCTCTCAGCTTCCATCCTGGAAGGAGCAGGGCGTAAGCCTCAACGAAAGCAGAAAAGAACTTATCGCTCACCTATGCCTGAAAGATGACCTTACCGTTGAGGAGGCTGCAGCAAACGTGCTCTTCTGGATTCAGCAGATAAAAAGTTACGAGGCCTCCTTTTACAACAGGTGCGAAATCGACATCACCTTTGATGATGAGGCAGTAGACAAGATACTTGAAGCGTGCAGGTTCGATCCTGCAAGCCTGTACACGCAGTGCGAAAGGCTTACCAGTATACTTGAGTATGGCCTCACCCTGATCAGGGAGAGGACAGGCCAGGCAGAGTTCAACATTCCTTCAGACGCAGTGGAAAATCCTGAGCTTTTCATTAACCGCCTAATACGTATCTGCTACGAGTCCAACAACTAGGAGAACCTTTTATGGGTAGCGAGAACAAGCCGGTCGTACTTTTGGTGGACGACAAGCCTGAAGGCAGGGAAATATTTTCTCAGATAGCACGTGACTTTCCCTTTGAACTAATTGTGGCAGAAGATGGGCAGGAGGGGTTTGACTTGGCGCGGGAACAGGAGCCAGACCTCATTGTAATAAGGAAGAATGTCCCCATATTAAATGCGCAGTCGGTAAGCGTACTGCTAAAGCAGTCGGCAGCCACGGACAAGATACCCATACTGGTCATCTGCCCCGATTTTTCCCCTGAGGATCAGGAAAAGTTTCAGGATGCCGGTTGTAACGACTGCATAAAGGACTTGCAGGAAGTTGAAATCGTGGTTTCAAAGCTAAAGGAATGGCTTGCCCTATGATGTTTCCAGAGTACAGGCCAAGAAGGCTCAGGCAGACCGAGAAGTTCCGCAGCCTCGTAAGGGAAAATTGTGTTTCCAAGGATCACCTCATCTACCCCCTTTTTGCAGTTCCAGGCAAGAAGGTGAAGGAGCCCATCTCCTCCATGCCAGGTGTCTATCAAATGTCAGTGGACAACGTGGTGGAAGAGGCTAGGGAGGCCTTTGACCTGGGTGTCCCTGCCATTTTGCTCTTTGGAGTTCCGGAAAAAAAGGACTCCAAGGGCTCACATGCTTGGATAAAGTCGGGAATCGTCCAGAAGGCTGTTGAGGCGGTAAAAAAGGCGGTACCAGACCTTCTTGTGGTTACAGACGTCTGTCTTTGCGAATACACCTCCCACGGTCACTGCGGCGTTGTGGTCAAGGAGAAGAAGGGCGTCTTTCGCATAGATAACGATGCCACCCTGGAGCTTTTACAGAAGGCAGCCCTTTCTCACGCCAGAGCAGGTGCGGACATGGTTGCTCCTTCAGACATGATGGACGGAAGGGTAGGGGCCATCAGGGAGGCCCTTGACGATCACGGCTTTGAACACGTGCCCATAATGTCCTATGCAGTCAAGTATGCATCGAGTTTTTATGGCCCCTTCAGGGATGCTGCTGAATGTGCCCCGCAGTTCGGCGACAGAAGATCATACCAGATGGATATAGCAAACAGCCGCGAGGCCCTCAGGGAGGCAACCCTTGACATGGAAGAAGGGGCAGACATACTCATGGTGAAGCCTGGAATGCCCTATCTGGATATTATCAGGATGCTTCGCCAGGAGTTTTCCCTTCCAATTGCCGCCTACCAGGTAAGCGGTGAATACTCCATGATAAAGGCTGCCGCCCAGAACGGTTGGCTCAACGAGGAGCTCGTTGTTCATGAATCATTAATGGCATTCAGAAGGGCAGGCGCAGACATAATAATTACCTATTTCGCAAAGGACTTTGCCAGAGCCAATTCCTAAGGCCATCTGGCCAAGGGCCATCTCCAGCTTCAGGCACAAGGGTTACAGGGTTTTCCTGCTTGGCCAGGCCCTTGCCCTTCTTGGAACCTGGGTCCAGGGAACAGCCCAGAGATGGCTTGTACTCGAGCTTACCGGAGATCCTTTCTATGTGGGGCTTCTTGGTGCCGTGGCCGGTCTTCCACTGCTTTTTTTCTCCCTTGCAGGGGGCATTCTGGCAGACCGTTTGCCCAAGGTCTCATTTCTTATCTTCATTCAGGCCCTCATAATGTTTCAGGCCATGGTCTTTGGCCTTCTCATCGACCTTGGCCTCATCTCATTTCCAGCCATCCTGGTTCTTGCCCTGATTCTGGGAACTGGAATGGCCTTTGAGGTGCCAGCAAGGCAATCCCTTGTTTTTGATCTTGTGGGAGAGGAGGATATCACCAACGGAATTGCAGTCCATTCAGTTGCCTTCAACCTTGCTAGGTTCGGGGGGCCGGCACTTGCCGGTTTTCTCATGCAGGCAGGTCTTATGGCAGAATGCTTTTATTTCAAGGCATTGTCCGCACTTGCCGTGATTGCAGCCCTTTTCTATGTGAAAAGGATGCATCCTGGCTTTAACCGCCCCTTGGGGAATAGAAAAGAATCTGCAAGATCTGACATTATGGAGGTGGTATTCTTCATCAGAAAAAAACCCCTCCTTTTAATGATACTCCTAAATATCATGGGTTTTGGCATACTTCTTCTTCCCTATTCCATACTCCTTCCATCTCTTGGAAGGGACGTCCTTGGTCTGAACGCCAAGTACTACGGGCTCATGTGTGCTGCAAATGGCCTTGGTGCCCTTCTTGGAGCAGGCTTTGTGGCCCAGTTTGGTCATGCACAAAACAGGATGAAGTGGTGGCGTTTTGGTGCAATCCTCTTTCCTTCCTCCATTGTTGCAGTATCATTCAGCAGAAGCTTCCTGGATGCCTGCGTCATATTGTTCCTAAGCGGTTTTGTAATGGTAATGTGCTCAACAAGCGCCATAAGCCTTCTCCAGATTCACTCTTCAAATGAGCTTAGGGGTAGGATCATGGGGCTTTTTACCACATCCTTCATGGGCCTTTTCCCCTTTGGAAGCCTTATACAGGGAAGGCTTGCCTCTATCTTTGGGGTAAGACAAACCATTTTCTCATGTGGGCTGGCAGCGTTGTTTTTAAGCATGTTGTTGTTGTCTTTAAACAGAAAAGGGGCCAGATCCGTCATATAGGCCATGTTCTTCAAAGGATGATGTCTCACATTGGCTTTTTATTTTTTTGCCCGGGTCTTAAAAGGAGTCTTCTTGCCTGCTTGGCAAATCTTTGAGAGAAAAGCATGTACCTTGCCAGCTCTCTTGGACTAAATACCTTCTCAAGACCCTTAAGCTCCTTCTGGGGTATGCGGGCAAGCTCCACGTTGGTGTTCGTGATTTCTGTAAGGAGTTTTTTGATCCTTGCATCAGAAAGAGACCCTGTTCTAAGCCCTTCCCTCAGTCTTCCAAGGAGCCTTCTTCGCTTCCGTATAAGGACTTCTCTTTCGTCATCAAACCTTTTCAAGATGTCAAAGACCCTTTGGGCCCTTTCTCCTTTAAGGTTGAATTCTTCCATGAGCTCCCAGTTTCTAAGAGTGATAAGACGCTCCTTTATATCCTTCGCCTTGTTTTGTTTTTTGCCAAAAAAACTTCCATAGGCTGGATATGTTGCCCAAAAAGTCGTTAGAAGCAGTACCAAGCCAGCCGTAATTGTCCTTTTCATCATCTTCCTCCTGAAAGCCTAATTAAAAAGTTAAAGAGTGTTTTTTTATATTTGACAGCCTTTAAAAAAACAGGCCTTTCTGGCATGTTTTAAAGGTTTCCTTAACCTTGCTGCTCAACCTGTTCCAGAACCGCACTCCACGATTCAGGTACGCCCCGGAAAAGATCAGGATCCATGAGGTCACCGTTGCTTGCTCCTGATAAAGCAGGAGATCCATCCCACAAGGAAACGGTATAAAGGCCTGAAAAGGCTGACTGATCAAAGAAATCTGTGATCTCTTCCACAGACGTAAAATCCGTTTTGGAAGAAAAATTACCCAAGACAAGAAACAAGGCAGCAGCCACTGCCACAAGTGCACCAACCCATGCCGGACGCCAGAGGATAAGGTCCTTGAAAGAGAAGCGGTTCTGTCTCGGTGTTTTGATCCTAGACTCAACCTGTTTTCTGATATCCAGGAAGAAGTAAGGGTCCATCTCTTCTCCAACTTCTTCACAAAGTTGCCTCATGCCGTGTTTGATTGTCTCAAATTCCCTTCTGCAACTGGCACATTTTTTAAGATGGTCCTCCAAAGATCCCTGAATCTCTGGATCGTGGCATTCTTCGTCAACCAGGTATGATGAAGCAAGTTCCCAGAATTCCTTACATTTCATGGTCCTAGTCCCCTCTGGGCTATAAGGTTTCTCAGTCCCTTTATACCAAAATGAAAATTTGTCCTTGCGGTCTTTTCCTTTATTTCCAGATAGTCTGCAATCTCCTTGAAAGAAAGTCCATTAAGCAGTCTCAGGCTAACCACCACCTGCTGACGCGGGGGAAGTGACAAGAGGGCCTCTTTGATATGCTCCTTTATTTCCCTTGAAATCAGCCGTTTTTCAGGGGTGTTACCTGTTCCTTTTTCCATCCATGCCTCAAGGGTCAGATGATTTTTCCTTGTCCTCAAATGGTCCCTCGCAAGATTTACTGCTATCTTGAAAAGCCAGCTTTTGAAGCTGTCTTTTTTCCTGAGCCTTCCTATATTATTAAAGACTTTTATGAAGGCCCTTTGAGTTATATCCTTTGCATCCTCAATGTCAAAGACCATTGACCTTACCAGGCGAAATACCTGTTCCTGGTGCCTTTTCATCAGGGCCACAAACGCCCCTTCGTCACCCTCAAGCCATGCCTTTATAAGGTCCGAATCATTCCCTGTCATTTGATATTCATGACGAACAACATTTCAATTTGTTTAAAGAAATCTTTAATAGGCCTGACGGCAGCGCTTAAGGTGCTGGTTTTGCCTGGAATCTAGTAAAGCCTTCTCTTAAAAAGCATGCCTGCAATGGCAAGGGAGACGACCCCAATGATTGCCATGGGAACGTACTGGGTCCAGAGGAGGTCAAAGCCTGCTCCCTGGAGAAAGACAGACCTTACGATAACAAGGATGTATCTCATGGGATTTAGCAAGGTGAAGTCCTGGACGAGCTTTGGCATGTTGGCAATGGGAGTAGCAAAACCTGAAAGGACCACGGCAGGCACAAGGAACATGAAGGCACCCATGAGGCCCTGCTGTTGGGTAAGGGAGATGGAGGATATCATGAGCCCAATGCCAATGGCGGACAGCAAAAAGGTAAAGAGCCCTGAGTAAAGTACCAAAAGGCTGCCCCTTAGGGGGATGTCAAACCAGAAACAGGTCACGAATATAATGAAACTGCCCTCCACGAGCCCAATTATGAGCCCTGGAAGGGACTTCCCTACAAGTATCTCAAAGGGAGTCATGGGGGTGACAAGGAGCTGATCAAAGGTGCCGGCCTCCCTCTCCTTGGCAACAGAAAGTGCTGTGACCTCCAGGGTGACTACTATGGTCAAAAGGGCAACTATGCCTGGAATAATGAACCAGTGGGAATCAAGCATCCTGTTAAACCACGAGCGGACCACCAGCCTTGCAGGGGGCCGGCCCCTGCCATTTTCAGCCGCCCATGCCCTGTTAAAGTCAGCTATTATGGTGTGGACGTAGTTCAGGGCAATAAGGGCGGTGTTGGAGTTTCTTCCATCGAGAATTACCTGGAGGTTACCTGAGCGTCCCCTCAGTATGTCCCTTGAAAAATCCCTGTGAAAGTGAAGAACTATCAGTGCTTTCTTAAGATTTATTACCGGGGCTATCTGGCCGTCAGACTCCATGGTTCCTATGACCTTGAAGACCCTTGAGCCTTGAAACCTTGCTATCACGTCCCTTGATATCTGCCCCTGGTCCTCATTGTATATGGCAACGGGAACGTCTTTCAGGTCAAAGGTAGCTGCATAGCCAAAGACAATGATCTGGGCAATTGGCGGAAGTATCAGCACCATGCGGCTTTTCTTGTTCTTAAGTATCCCAATGAATTCTTTTATGGTGAGAGCAAGGATTCTTCTTAGCAAGGTTCCTCCTGAATGGTTTTAAATAAGCCTTTTGTGGGACTTTTTCCTTATTATTCTGAAAAATACCAGGGCCATGCCTGCAAGCCACAAACAGTTCACTATGTAAATGGGCCAGATATTGCCTGCAAGGAACAGGCTCTGGAGAATACTTACGAAATATCTTGCCGCAACAATATGGGTTATTATCTGAATGGGGTAGGGCATGGAGTTTATGTCAAACACGAAGCCTGAAAGCATGAATGCAGGAAGAAAGGTGATTACTATTGCTATTTGTCCTGCAACAAACTGGCTTCCAGCTGCCGTGGATATGATGAGTCCAAGGGCGATTGCCGTAAGCATAAAGAGGGACGAGGCAAAGCCAAGGGCAAGGTAGGAGCCCCTAAAGGGGACGTGAAACACGACGATGGCGATAAAGACGGAAAGAACCATGCCGCCCATTCCAAGAAAGAAGTATGGTATCACCTTTCCAAGGATTATCTCCTTGACCCTTACCGGGGTGACGAGTAGGGCCTCCATGGTACCGCGCTCCCACTCCCTGGCAACCACCATGGAGGTGAGCATGCCACCTATCAAGGTCATGATTACGGCAATTAGCCCTGGAACAAGAAAGTTTCTGCTTCTTACTGCGGAGTTGAACCATATCCGGTGCTTCACCCTGATAGGCACCTTTAGGGCAAGGCCGTGGCTTCTGGCATAGGATACGAGCCATTTCATCCACACCCCAGTGATGTAGCCCTCAACTATCCTTGCCTGGTTTGCATCTACCCCGTTTACAATGACTCCTATGGGGGCCTCAGAGCTTGAAAGCAAAGTCCTTGCAAAGTCGCTTCTCGTCCAAACAATTCCCATTATCTTTCTTTCAATAAGGGCCTTTTCTGCCTCCTGGATAGAGGGATAAAAGATTGGGTCAAAATATTCGGAATCCTGGAATC
>JALWYS010000188.1 GCA_027003115.1 Deltaproteobacteria bacterium
CCCTTGGGCTTTCTCTTGTCCTTCAGTTTTTTGGCATGACAGGGGCCTACATCCTTGGCAAAGGCCTTGGAATTGGCCTTGGCTACTGCTTTTATCTGAGCAGCCTTCCCCTTATCGGGGTTTTGACTGTTCTTCCCATAAGCTTTAGTGGATTAGGTGTAAGGGAAGGCGGCTTTATTTTCTTTTTTCACTTAAAGGGTGTGCCCATGGAAAAGGCCGTTGCCCTCAGTCTTGGCGTTTTTGCCGTTCAGGCAGCAGCAGCCCTAATAGGTGGTGTTGGCTACATGGCAGGCGTGCACAGACAGGCAATGATGGAGGATTGATAAGAAGGTGACCCAGGTTAAATCATGGAGATCAAAAGGCCTTGTCCTTTATTCTGCCGATTGGAACAGGAAATTTCTGCTCCTTATTGTCGTTCTGGGCCTTATTAGGCTGCTCTTTCTCATTGTTTCGCCCCTTGAGCTGTCTCCGGATGAGGCCTACTACTGGGACTGGTCAAGACACCTTGCCTTTGGCTACTACAGTAAGCCTCCAATGGTGGCCTGGCTTATTTGGCTGTCCACGCACCTGTTACCCCAAACAGAATTTGGGGTTCGTCTTCCAGCGGTCTTACTGAACCTTTTTACAACCTTAGGGATATTTTTCCTTGCAAGAAAGATGGCGGGTGCACGCGCAGGCCTCTTGGCTGCCCTTTCTTACAGTGCAACTATTGGATCTACCGTCTCTGGATACATCATGACCATTGATGCGCCGCTTCTTTGCTTCTGGATATGGACCCTCTATTTCTTTTGGAGGGCACAGGGGATTGAGCTAGGAGAAGGCTCCCCAAAGGCCCTGGCCTTTTGGGCCCTTTCAGGTCTTTTTTGCGGTCTCGCGCTTCTTTCAAAGCAGACCGCCGTGGCCCTTAGCGGAGCATGCGCCCTCTTTTTCATACTTTCCCAAGGCCCTTTACGGCTAATCAGACACAAGGGGACCTATGTCTTCTTCGGGATACAGCTATCAGTCCTTGTTCCCTTTCTTTTGTGGAATTACAACCACGGCTGGATAACCTTTGTCCATACTGCCCACCATTTCGAGCAGGCGGAAAAGACGCATCTCTTTAGAGTTGATACCTTTCTTGAACTGATTGGCAGCCAGGCGGGGTTGATCACCCCGATCATATTCGTAACCCTTTTTTGCGCATCCATTTGGGCCGTAAGGGAGATCATTAAAAGCGGCAGAAACAGTGACCAGTGGCGGAAAAGGGTTTCCCCACTTGTGCTTCTTGTTCTAAGCGGCCCCTTGCCCCTTCTGGCAGTTTTTGTTTTGAGTCTTAAGCAGCGGGTAAACGCAAACTGGCCGGCACCCTTTTACCTTTCCATTTCCGTTCTTCTGGGGTTATGGCTGGTGATGGAAAAAGGAGCGGGGAAATCAGCCCCTTTTTCCGGCTGCAGGAGGCTTTACAGGCCAGGGATCATCCTTGGTGCTGTTCTTGTTGCCATTTTGTATGCGCTTCCATTCCTGTTCGTCCATACACCGCTTTCAAGCTCAAAGATCGATCCCACTGTAAGGCTTAGGGGCTGGAAGGAACTTGCAAGTAAGGCAGATACATTTCTTTCGTCCTTTCCCAAACCTGAAAGGACCTTCATCGTGGCAAGAAGGCGGCAAAGCGCAAGTGAACTTGCCTTTTACATGGCTGGCAAGCCAAGGGTTTACAGATGGAACGGCTTTGACCGCAAAATCAAGAGCCAGTACGAGCTTTGGCCTTCTCCCATTGACAAGAAGGGGTGGGATGCCCTTGTTGTGGTGGAAGAGGGAAAGAGCCTTGATGGCCTTGAGCAGTGCTTTCGCAATTTTGCCCCCCTTGGAAAGATCAGGGTGAGGCTTGGAAAGGACAGGGTGAGGCTTTTTAACATTTATGAGGGAAGGGAGCTTCAAAGATGGGCATCCAGGTAGAACATCTTCTAAACACCATCCATCAGGCAGACATCTCTCTCTTTTTTCTCATAAATCATGCGCGTTCACCCTTTCTGGACAAGCTCATGGTGCAGGTCTCGGATTTTGGTATCTTTGCCCCCTTAATTGCGGCCTTTATTGCTTACAGACTCTTTAAGGGCACAAACAAGGAAAGGGTAATGTGGGTTGTGGGGATTGTTGCCGTCATCAGCAGTGACGCCCTCTGTGCTAGGTTACTTAAGCCCCTGTTTGGAAGGTTAAGGCCCTATGAGGCATTGGATGGGGTTTATCTTTTTAAGCATTCAAAATGGATAATTACAGACCCTCAGTTCAGAAAGACCATAGCAGGTACCCTTTCCTGGCCCTCCTGCCATGCAACCAACTGCTGGGCAGTCACATTCTATCTTTTGGGAACCAAAAGGAGTTTTGGCCTTCTTTTCGCCCCGATAGCACTTTTGGTCAGTTATTCCAGGATTTA
The DNA here is from genome assembly GCA_027003115.1 of Deltaproteobacteria bacterium. Taxonomy (GTDB): domain Bacteria; phylum Desulfobacterota; class Dissulfuribacteria; order Dissulfuribacterales; family QOAL01; genus JAADCZ01. The sequence continues at coordinate 2,414 of JALWYS010000188.1, forward strand.
TCTAGGAGTCCATTATCCCCTAGATTGCCTGGGAGGTATCTTAGTAGGGGCCATTTGGGGAGGGGTTTTTGTTTTTGTTTACCGAGCGATCTTGTCAAATCTTCGGAAAAGATACCCTGATTTTTTCTAAGAAAGCGCTAAGTTAGCCCGATCCTGAAGAAAAATAATCACGGCCCTCTGTGTCAATGTAAATGGGGCGCCTACTTGTTGCTAAATCAGGCAGCGCTTGTACCTGAATGCGTTTCTGAAGGCAGGCCTTTTCATTACGGACTCTGCCCTTGCGTTTATCATCTTGTAGCCTGTCTTCTTGTCCTTTGCCCATGAAGGGATGAGGCCCCAGTGGAGCATGGCAAGCTCCCTTGGGCTTTCCAGAGGCTGCCTGATGGAGGCAATGTCGGTTCCTGGGGTTATGTTGAAGCGGACGGGAAGCTTGGGAAGGGCCTTTTCAGGGACGGGCAGGTCAAATTCCTCTTTGAGCCTCCTTCTTGTTTCCCAGAAGGCAAATCGTCCGCAGATGGTTGCTGCTCCTTTGCCGCCTTCCTGGCGACGCTTTCCCTGTTTGAGTAAAACAGCAATATCCTGTATATATAATAACTTCTTGAATAACTTCTTGAAAGGCACGAATTGAATAGGCCCTGTGCAAGGTTTTTTTATCAGGGGCAGCTTCTGGGGGTATACCATGGGTCAAGAGATGAAACTTGATAAGAAACTTAACCGGATAGTTCGGGAAATAAACGAGATCAGGAAGGATGTGGTGATTTTAAAGTTGGCCAGCAAGCCCCAATACGCCAAAAAAAGGACCAAGGCATGGAAGGCCCTCGCCAGAAAGGTGTCGTCCAGGTGGCAGGGACCCACGGCAGTTGAAGAGATTGCCTCCCAAAGGGAGAAAGCTTGGTGAAAGGACTCACCGTTGATAGCTCCATAATAGTATCCACTCTCCTCACGAATGAACCACGCCATAAGGAGGCAATGGAGATATGGGAAGGGGTCCTTTCAGGCGAGTATTACGCCGTAATG